>NZ_JBFUIW010000001.1:0-399802 GCF_056401675.1 Phenylobacterium sp. P4_E10
GCCCCGGCGTTCTGGGCCGCGGTGCGGGTGGCCTCGGCGACGCTGGCGCTGGCCTGGGCCGAAGCGCGGCTGGCGTCAGACGCGGCCAACTGGGCGCGATTGGCGGCGTTGTCCGTCATCGCCTCGGCGCGACCGGTGTCGCGGGCGGCCTGCAGATCGACCTGATCGGTCGTGTTCTGGGCGTAGAAGAAATAGAGGCCCGCGACCGCCACCACGGCGATCAGAGCCGCCGCCCACCAGCCTGCACTCGATCCGCCGCCCGAGCCGCTCCGCCGCACTTCCTCGCGGCGCACCACGCCGGGCCGCTCATAGACGGTGCGCTCTTCGATTGTCTCGTTATGGTCGGCCATGGGGTGTGTCCTCCTCCTGGATTGTCCGCCTCGACGGGGGAGCAAACGCAGGCCCCTAGGGGCGGTTCCGGAGGGGGAAGACGGGGCTGAAGTCGCTAAAGCCTTGAAACAGGCTCCGAAACTCGACTTCGCCCTAGGCCGGACGGGTCAGGCCCGCCGCAGCACCAGGGTCGCCCAGGCGTCGCGGTGCAGCCGCCGATGCAGGCGGAAGCCCTTGGACAGATAGGCGGCCAGCACCCGCCGCTCCTGGGTCCGCAGCAGGCCCGAGAGGATCGCGAAGCCGCCTGGCTTCAGCGCCGTCTTGATGTCTTGCGACAAGGCCACCAGCGGCGGGGCCAGGATGTTGGCGAACACCAGGTCATAGGGCGCCGACTGGCTCACCAGCCGATGGCCCAGGCCCGAGGCGTGGACGAAGCGGGCGGTCGACTTGTTCAGCTTGGCGTTCTCGTTGGAGATCCGCACCGACGGGCCGTCGATGTCGGTGCCGACCGCGGTCTTGGTGCCGGTGCGCGCCGCGGCGATGGCCAGCACCCCGGTGCCGGCGCCCACGTCCAGCACCTTGTCAAAGCGGCGGGCCTTGATCAGGTCGTTATAGGCGGTCAGGCAGCCGACCGTGGTGCCGTGGTGGCCGGTGCCGAAGGCCGCGCCGGCCTCGATCCGCAGGTTGATCGTGTTGGTGGGCGCGCGGCCGCCGTCGTGGGCGCCGAACACGAAAAAGCGGCCCGCGCGAACCGGCGGCAGCCCAGAGAGCGCCATGGCCAGCCAGTCGGCGTCGGCCAGCTTCTCGACGAGCGTCTTCATCTCCCCGTATTCGCCCAGCTTGGCGACGATCCCGTCGACTTCTTCGCTGGTCGTCGGGAAAGCGTCGATCCGCCAGACGTCGCGGTCTTCGTCCTCTTCGAGGATTGAATAGGTCGCGCCTTCCAGCATCGGGTCGGCGTCAATGGCTGCGGCGGCGGCTTCGGCCACGGCGCGGGGCCCGCGGGAGATGATCTGAACGGCGTCTTGGCTCATCCGCGCCCTTTAGAGCCAGGCGCGCCGAAATGCGAGGGGGGATCGCCCCACTACCGCCATTCGCCCTTTTTACTACGTTACCCAGCGGCGCCCTGGCATCATGGCGCTCTCCCCACCGCCGGAAAGCCAGTCAGATGAGCAAATACCGCCCCTTGTCGGACCACCTCTCAAGCCTGACCGGCGATGAATGGCGCGCCAGTTTCAGTGAGATCGAAGCGGTGCTCGGCGCCACGCTGCCCAAGGCGGCGCAACAGGCCGCCTGGTGGACCGGCGCGGACAAGTCGCATCATCGCGCCTGGCTCGATCACGACTGGCGCATTTCGGCGGCGGGGGATGGCATGGTTTCGTTCAAGCGCACGGTGGCCCACGAGGTGCAGCCTCCGGCCTTGAAGGCCGCAGCCGAGATCGCCTCGACCCGTGTCCACGTGCGCCAGACCGCGGGCGTCGCCGCGGTGGTCGGCGGCGCGCTGGCGCTGGTGGCGGGCCTTGGCGTCGTCGCCGTCAAGGCGCTGAAGGGGCGTAAGGCCTAGGCGGCGAGCGCCGCTTGGCCCTGCCGGGCGCGCCGTAGCCCAGTCCCGACCAGTCCGAAGCCCACTATTAGTAGCGCCCAGGTGGCGGGTTCGGGAATGGCCTGCGCGCTTGGGTAGATTCTGTCGATGTTGGGACCGTAGGGGCCGTCGCTCCCGATCAACCATCGGCCAATCGAGTTGGGGTCCGGCGCGTAGATCGAGACGCGGATGATTTCCTCGACGATCTGGTCCGCCGGAATGGTGAAGTAGGTCTTGTAGTCCACGCCATCGATGACGAAGCCGAGGTAGAAGGTCTCATCGAAGCCGGAGCCGCTGTTCATTGCGTAGAGAATGATCGTGGCCCAGTCGTCTTGTGGATACGGCACGGCCCATGGACGCTGTAGCAGCGTGAAGCTCTCCTTGCTCTCAAGACGGGCGCCAGAGATGTTCATGCACGGGCCGTCTACGCAGGCCCTTGGATGGGCCGGCGTGTTCGTGACGAAGGTCACCGAACCCCCGACGACATCGAACTTGTCTAGGTAGGTCGTGGCCCTCGCCGATCCCGCGAGGGCCAGGGTCATCGCAGCCACAGCCGTTCCGAGCAGCTTGAGCATGGCTCTCTCCTTAAGGTGGCGTTAACCAACGCCACCTCTGCGGGAGAGTCAAATCGGATCTTCTTGTTATGCGGGTGGGGGGTTCCCTAGGCGCCGACGCTGGCGCGCTTGGTCGCCCGCTCGATCAGATCGGCGATCTGCACCCACAGCTCCTTGGGCAGGTTGTGGCCCATGCCTGGAACCACGTGCAGCTCCGCCCCGGGAATGGTCGCGGCGGTGTCCTCGCCGCCGGTCAGCGGCACCAAAGGGTCGTCGGCGCCGTGGATCACCACGGTCGGCGCTTTGATGCCGGCCAGCGCCCTGCGGCGGTCGCCGCTGGCGACGATCGCGGCCATCTGCCGGCCGGTGCCGACTGGATAGAACGAGCGCTCGTAGTCGGACTTGAGGTTCGCCCGCTGCTCGGCTTCGTCCTGCGGATAGCCGGGACTGCCGATGATCTTGCCGCTCTCGACGCCGTAGCTGATGAACGCCTCGAAGTCGGCCTTCGGGTCTGGTGCAGGCGTGGAGAGCCGCGCCATCGCCTCGGGCTTGGCCGGGGGCAGGGCGGGGTTGCCGGTGGTCGACATGATCGAGCTTAGCGACAGCACCCGCTCGGGATAGGTCGCGGCGATCATCTGGGCGATCATCCCGCCCATCGAGGCGCCGACGATGTGCGCCCGCTCGATCCCCAGCGCGTCCAGTAGCCCGACGCCGTCGGCCGCCATGTCGCCGACCAGGTACGGCACGTCCGGCTTCTCGCCCTTCATCAGCGCGCCGTAGACCGCCTGCATGTTGGCCGGGCCGGCGGCGTCGAACTTGTATGACAGGCCGCAGTCGCGGTTGTCATAAGCCACAACGCGATAGCCGCGGCCCGTCAGGATCTCGATGAAGCCCTTGGGCCAGCGCGTCATCTGCGCGCCCAGCCCCATGATCAGCAGCAGCGGCTCGCCAGCCTCCGGACCGTGAACCTCGTAGTACAGCTCAATCCCATTGGCGGTGATCGTCGGCATGCGCGCCCTCCCATTCGTTGGGAGCAACCCTGGCCCAGAGCGGAGAGCGGCGCAATGATCGAGCGTTCAGCCGACGTCCGTGTCACGCCTTCTCGACGAAGCTGTCGATGACCTTCTTGTCGCCGGCCTTGTCGAAGGCGACGGTGAGCTTGTTGCCGTCCACCGATTTCACCGCGCCATAGCCGAATTTCTGGTGGAACACCCGCTGGCCGCGCTTGAAGTCGCTGGCCGCCGAGGATTCCGAGACCACAAGCCGACCTTCGCCCTCGATCACCTGGCCGCGACCGGGATGGCTGCCATGGAAATTGCGGGCCTGGGCGCGTTTCCAGCCGGGGCTGGAATAGCCGGCCCCGAATGTCGGGCTCTCATCCCAGCGGCTGCCGTGCTGCTGCTGCATGCCGGGGCCACCGCCGTAGTAGCCGGTCTCGGACGCGGCCTCGACATTGGCGACCGGCAGTTCGTCGACGAACCGGCTCGGCAGCTGGCTGGTCCAACGGCCATAGACCTGGCGGTTGGCGGCGAAGGAGATCCGCGCCTCTTCCCGGGCGCGGGTGATGCCCACATAGGCCAGGCGGCGTTCCTCCTCGAGCCCCTTCTCGCCCTTTTCGTCCATGCTGCGCTGGGACGGGAAGACGCCTTCCTCCCAGCCGGGCAGGAAGACCAGCGGGAACTCCAGTCCCTTGGCCGAGTGCAAGGTCATGATCTGCACCGCGTCGGCTTGCGGCCCGCGGTCCATGTCCATCACCAGCGACACATGCTCCAGATAGGCCTCGAGCGTGTCGAAGGACTGCATCGACTGAACCAGTTCCTTCAGGTTCTCCAGCCGGGTCTGGGCGGTCGGCGTCTTGTCCAGGCGCAGGGCGTCGGTATAGCCGCTCTCCTCCAGCACCTGCTCGGTCAGCCGCGAATGGTGGATCGCCTGGGCCTGGCCGCGCCAGCGGTCGACGTCGCGGATGAAGTTCGACAGCGCCGTGCGCGTCCGCGCCGCCAGCTCGTCGGTGGCGATCGCCTCGCGGGCGGCCTGCATCACCGGCACGCCGTTGATCCGCGCGATCTGCAGCAGCTTCTGCACGGTGGTGTCGCCGATCCCGCGCTTGGGTACGTTGACGATCCGCTCGAACGCCAGGTCGTCGTCGGGCGACTGGATCAGCCGCAGATAGGCGTGCGCGTCACGGACTTCCGCCCGTTCGAAGAACCGCGGGCCGCCGACCACCGTGTAGGGGATCTGCAGCATCACGAACCGCTCTTCGAAGGCCCGCATCTGGAACGAGGCGCGCACCAGGATGGCGATGTCGCGGTACTTCCGCGGTTCCTTCTCGGTTCCGCCTTTCTTGGCTCGCTCGATCTCCTCGGCGATCAGCCGGCTCTCGGCCTCGCCGTCCCAGACGCCGCGGACGATGACCTTTTCGCCGTCGTTGCTCTCGGTCCAGAGGGTTTTGCCCAGCCGGCCCTTGTTGGCGGCGATCAGGCCAGAGGCGGCGGCCAGGATGTGGCTGGTCGAGCGGTAGTTACGCTCCAGCCGGATCACCGTCGCGCCCGGAAAGTCGCGCTCGAAGCGCAGGATGTTGTCCACCTCGGCGCCGCGCCAGCCATAGATCGACTGATCATCGTCGCCCACGCAGCAGACGTTCTGCCGCTTCTGGGCCAGCAACCGCAGCCACAGGTACTGGGCGACGTTGGTGTCCTGGTACTCGTCCACCAGCACGTATTTGAACCGCTCATGGAAGTCGGCCAGCACGTCCGGATTGGACATAAAGATGGTCAGGTTGTGCAGCAGCAGGTCGCCGAAGTCGCAGGCGTTCAGCACTCGCATCCGGTCCTGGTACATCCGATAGAGCGCTGGACCTTTGCCGTTCGCGAATTCGGCGCCTTCGGAGGCGGGCAGCCGATCGGGCGTCCAGCCGCGGTTCTTCCAGTGGTCGATGAGCCCCGCCAGCGTCTTCGGCGTCCAGCGCTTGGCGTCGATGTTCTCGGCCTCGAGCACTTGCTTGATCAGCCGCTCCTGGTCGTCGGTGTCGAGGATGGTGAAGTTCGACTTCAGCCCGACCAACTCGGCGTGCCGACGTAGGATCTGCGCGGCGACCGAGTGGAAAGTTCCCAGCCAGCGCAGACCCTCGGCCGACGGGCCGATGATGTGGGTGATCCGCTCGCGCATCTCGCGCGCGGCTTTGTTGGTGAAGGTGACGACCAGCAGTTCCCACGGCTTGGCCCGGCCGGTGGCCAGGATATGCGCTAGGCGCGTGGTCAGCACCCGGGTCTTGCCGGTCCCCGCGCCGGCCAGCACCAGCACAGGGCCCTCGGTCGCCTCGACGGCGGCCCGCTGCTCGGGGTTCAGGCCCGCTAGGTAGTCGGGGCCGCGTGCGCGCGCGAGATCGCTGACCCGCGGGGCGGGGAGGGCGTCGTCGAACGGGTTTTCGAATGATTCACTCGGAGACATCGGAACATATGTAGCACACGGAGCGCCCGACTTAAGGCCGGAACCGTGACCGCGACGGTTCGTTCATCCGGCGTCGAGGACTAAGCACGGAGGCCGACATGGCCGAGAACTCAGGTAGCAGTTCCACCCCCTGGCTCGCCTTTCTCGTTGGCGGATTGCTGGTGGCGGTGGCCGTCATCGCCTACTTCGTCTACGCCGGAGGCGGCGGAGCGCCCAAGCCCTCCATCCCGGAAAGCGTGAATGTCGACATCAACGTGCCCAAGCCGCCGCCCATGCCGGACGCGCCCAAGCTTCCTGATGCGCCGATCCCCACGCCGAAATAGCCGATGAGCCAGGACGAACGTCCGCGAAAGCCGATCCCGCTCATCCTCTGGGCGCTGATCGGCTTCGTCCTGGTGCTCGGATTCCTGTTTATCCTGCGGGCAGCGAATCCACCGGTTGCTGGTATCGCGCCCCCGCTTCCGGACCTTGCGGCTCCCAAACCCTAGCGGCGTTTCGAAAAGCCTAGCGCCGCCACCCGGCAGGCCGAGGCCAGGGCCCGTTCCCCCCGCTGTTCGTCGATCTGCGCAATCAAGCCGGCCAGGCTGACGCCGCGAGCCAGGGCCATGTCGTCCAGCACCGCCCAGAACTCCGGTTCCAGCGCCATGGAAGTGGCGTGGCCGCTGAGCAGGATGGAACGCTTCTTCAATGTCGGCATGGCTCAGTTGTGGCTTACCGGCCACGTCCTGGCCAAGTGCTCAATTGAGGCTTGCCAGAGTATGACGCCCGCGTCATTTTCAATCCTAACACTGTTAGTTTCGAAGGCTGCCTCCCATGGCCATGACTGCTGACGCTTTTGACGCCCCGTTGATGCGCAAGCCTGCGCCTGCCAACACACGGCTGCCGAAGCCGCGCCTGCAGTGGGGCACAGCGCTGAAGGCGCTCCGCCGGCTCCTGAACGACAAGGAAGACACCGGCCAGGTGTTCGAGATCATGCGGGCCTTGAACGGCACCGCCACCGCCGACGCCTTCCAGCGCCTGCTGACCACCACGCAGGGCGGCCGCATCGCCTATGAGCGCCAGGAACTGGCCGCCAAGCTTATGGACGACGCCTGGCTGGACTCGCTGCCGGCCGGCAGCGTCGGCGCCGCCTACCGCGAGTTCATCCGAACCGAGCAGCTTTCCGCCGAGGGGCTGGCCGAAGTCAGCCGCATCGACGGCAATGACATTGACGTCCAGCATCCCTACGCCTGGATGGGGCGCCGGACCCGCGACGTGCACGACATCTGGCACATCCTGTCTGGCTATCACCGCGACGGCCTGGGCGAGGCCTGCCTCGTGGCCTTCTCCTATGCCCAGACCAAGGGCCTGGGCTGGGCGCTGATCGCACTGGGCGCGGTCACTCGCTCGCGCGGCGGCGACTACCCTTACACAAAGGCGATCTGGCAGGGATACAAGCGTGGCAAGACCGCGGCCTGGCTGTTGGGCGAGGACTATGAGCGCCTGCTGGCCGAGCCGCTGGAGTCGGCCCGCAAGCGGTTGAACATCACGCCGGCGACCATCTACGACGAGATCCCGGCCGAGGCGCGCGACAACGCCGTTCCGGCGCGCATGTAACGACATTCGCAGGCCCGACCGGGGGGACGGGCCTGCGGACGGCGCTGACAGCGCCGGGCGGGTGGGGGAGAGTCGAGCCTTCCCCACCCACGCCCTTAACGTCAGTCATCGCGTTTGGCGCCGTCCAGCGTGCGGTCGGCCCGCTCGGCCTCCAGCTTCGTCTTCGACTTCTCGGTCTTGTCGCGTCCGAACTTGGCGCGGTTTTCACGGGCCTGCTCGCCGGCCTTGACCTTGTCGCGGGCCTTCCGCGCTTTGTTCAAATTCACCACTTCGCCCATGTGCGCTCCTATCGCCGTCCTTTCATAACGCGTCAACCGAACAGCGTTCTCCTTCCCAGGGCGCCTATTCGGAGCTAAGGCGTTGGGGGTCGGCTTGGAATGGTAAGCGCCTTGGCTACCAGCTTTCTTCAGAGGGCGATGGAGCGCGTGCGGACGTGGCCTGCCTCGGCCTTGCCCGCCATCGTGGCCGCCGCCGGATTGCTCGCGACTTTCAGCGGCGCCTTCCTGTTGGAACAGGGGCGCGAGGCGCGCGAACGTCTGCGTTTCGACGCCGTCGTCGACCAGGCCAACGACGCGGTCGGCCGCCGGCTCGACACCTATGTGGCCGTGCTGCGGGCTGGCGCGGGCCTATTCGCCGCCAGCGACGATGTCGGCCCTCAGGAATTCCGCCGCTTCGCCGATCGGGTCGAACTGACTTTGCGCTATCCGGGGATTCAAGGCCTCGGCTACTCGGCCCGCGTGCCCGCGGGGCAGGGGGCCGAGTTGCTGGCACGGATGCGGACGGAGCCAGGATACCCGCCGCCGCACCTGCATCCGACGGTCGAGGACGAGGTTCACGCGGTGGTGTATTTGGAGCCGTTGGACAGCGTCAACCGCGCGGCCCTGGGGCTCAACATGCACGCCTTCCCCATGCGGCGTGAGGCGATGGATCGAGCCCGTGACACCGGCATGCCGGCCCTCTCGGGAAAGGTCGAACAGATCCGCGAGGTTGATCCGGGGGTGCCCGGCTTCCTGATCTTCGAGCCGGTCTATCGCGGCGGCACGGTGCCTAGCACCATCTATGAGCGCCGCGCTCGCCTCAAGGGCTTCGTATTTGCACCGTTCAGCGCCGCCGACCTGCTCGGCAGGGTCTTGCCGTCGGCCAAGCCAGCCGGCCTCGACTACGCGGTCTATGACGGCGACCCACGGGCGGACACCCTGTTGCATCAATCGCCGCAGCCCGCGGCGCAGAGGGGTGGGCCGCGGGCGACCCGCCGGCTGGAGGTAGCCGGGCGCAGCTGGACCATCATCTACCGGGCGCGCGAGAGCTACGTGATCGCTTCTGAGCGCTGGCTGACTTTGTCCTTCATCGTCGGCGGCCTGCTGTCGACGATACTGATCAGCTTCGCCACCTGGCGACAGATGCGGGCCCGCCAGTCGGCCGAACGTGAGGTCGTCGCCCGCATCGCCGCCGAGGCGCATCAGCGGCTGCTCCTGGACGAACTGAACCATCGGGTGAAGAACACCCTGGCCACTGTCCAGTCGATCGCCGCCCAGAGCCTGCGCCACGGCGCAGACGTCAGCAGCGTGCGCCAGAGCTTCGAGGCGCGACTGATTGCGCTGTCACAGGCGCACAACCTGCTGACCCGGGACAACTGGCGCGGCGCCAGCCTGTCGGAGCTGCTGAGCGCTGAACTGGCGCCCTACGGCGGCGACCACGGCGAACGTATCACCATCACCGGGGAACGCGTCTGGCTGCCGCCGAACACCGCCGTCGCGCTCGGCATGGCGTTCCACGAGTTGGCCACCAACGCGGTCAAGTACGGCTCGCTGTCCAACGAGGAAGGCCACGTGCTGGTCACCTGGGCCCTGGCGCGCGGCAGCGGGCCGCGTCAGCTGCGTATCGTCTGGCGCGAGCAGGGCGGGCCGAGCGTGATGCCGCCGGAACGCCGCGGGTTCGGCTCGCGGGTGATCGTCGGCGGGCTGGCGCACCAGCTCGACGGGGTGGTCGACCTGGATTTCGCCTCCACCGGCGTGGTCTGCACCATCGTCTTCATGCTGCCGCCGGTCGGGGTGGAGGAAGAGATCATGGACCTCGGTTCCGCCGCCTGAAGCTGCGGCCAAGCTGAAACCCATCGGCCGAAAGGCCGTTCTCCCCCGACCCCAAATTGCTCGGAAGGAGACCTGCCATGCATCCTGGCATTCGCGAACATATGGAAGTTGTGGGCTCGGACGGCGGCCATATCGGCCGGGTCGACCACGTGGTCGGCAACGACATCGAGCTGGCCAAGCTCGACCTCGGCTCGGGCCTCAAGCACCACCTGATCCCGCTTTCCTGGGTCGACGACGTTCGGGACGAAAAGGTCTGCCTGAGCCTCACGAAGGACGCCGCCAAGGCTGCTTGGCGCGAGAAGCACTAGCCTCGGGCGTGGCCCGGAGCGATCCGGGCCGACCGCCTAGGCGGCGAAGAAGCCGTGCTCGCCATAGACCCGCACCTGGCACGCATGACCTTGGTCCTGCATTTGGCGGGCATGCTTGTTGGCCGCGGCCTTGGCGACCTCTTTGTCGGGGGAGTGGCCAAAATAGCCGCCGTCCAACTCCACAGCCCAACCACCGTCCTGACGGACGACGCTGAGCACGGATCGCGCAACAGTTCTTTGCATGAGTTGCTTCTAGCACACGACATGCTGGTTTTCAGAAAAATCAAAATATTTGTTGCAAATGCTCGCCTGGAGGGTGCATAAAACCAAATATCAAAATTCGTTTTGGCTCGCTGCCGAACTGCTGATGCGCAATACTGACGCTTCAGAAAAAGCCTCCGACCCTCTCCGAAAATTTGATCGACCGCCTAATTCTGGGCGAGAGAACTCATGTCCGGAAGGGACTTAATATGACTACTGGTGTTGTGAAGTGGTTCAACGGCCAAAAAGGCTTCGGCTTCATTCAACCGGATGACGGCGGCCAGGACGTGTTCGTGCACATTTCGGCCGTCGAGCGCGCCGGCATGGGCACCCTGCATGAAGGCCAGAAGCTGAGCTTCGAGCTGGAGCGCGACCAGCGCAGCGGCAAGATGTCGGCCGGCCAACTGCAGTCGGCCTGATCGGCGCGGCCCGCTGCGGCGGGCGGCCTACGCCTACGAGACTAAGAAAAGGCCCGGAGCAATCCGGGCCTTTTCCGTTTGACTATCGGGCCGTGCATCCCGTCGACTATCCTGGCCATCCAGGTCGGCGGGAACATGAAGCATGGCTGAACAGCGCGCGCCCAAACTTGCGGTCCTCATCGACGCCGACAACGCGTCGCCGCGCATCGCCACGGGGCTGTTCGAAGAGATCGCCAAGATCGGTGAGGCCAGCGTCCGGCGTATATACGGCGACTTCTCGGGGACACGGCTAAAGGGCTGGGCCGACATCCTCTCGACCCACGCGATCATGCCCCACCAGAACTTTGCCTATACGGTTGGCAAGAACGCCTCGGACATCGCCCTCGTCATCGACGCCATGGACCTGTTGCACAGCGGCCGGTTCGATGGCTTCTGCCTGGTATCGTCCGACAGCGACTTTACGCGGTTGGCGGCGCGCATCCGTGAGCAGGGCGTCGATGTCTATGGCTTCGGCGAGCAGAAGACGCCTGAGAGTTTCCGTCAGGCGTGCCGCCGGTTCGTTTACACTGAGAACCTGTTGCCGGAGGCCCCGGCGCCCGATCGCCCCGAGCCGACCGTGGCGAGCCCCTCCGGCCCCTCACCGAGCGCCGCCCGGCCCCTGATCCGTAAGGCCATCGCTCAACTCGACGAAGCCGAGGGCTGGGTGTCTCTGGGGCGCGTCGGCCAGCAGCTGGCCATCCTCGCCTCCGACTTCGATCCGCGCTCCTATGGCTGCGGCAAGCTCAGCGATCTCGTCGAGAAGGCCGGGGGCTTCGAGGTCCGCCGCGACGAGGGCGGCCCGGTCGTTGTCAGGACGAAGCCATCGCGAGGCGCGGCGCGCTGATCACATGAAAAAAGGCCCGGATCGCTCCGGGCCTTTTCCGTTTTCGGCCTGTGGCCGGTGACTATTTCACGTTCGCACAGAAGCGCTGGATGCGGGTGCAGGCGTCTTCCAGCACTGCGTTCGAGGTGGCGTAGCTGATGCGGAAGAACGGCGAGAGGCCGAAGGCCGCGCCGAACACCACCGAGACGCCCTCTTGCTCCAGCAGTTCGACCGCGAAGTCCTGGTCGTTGGCGATCACCTTGCCGCTGGGCGAGGTCTTGCCGATCAGCTTCTCGACCGACGGATAGACATAGAATGCGCCTTCCGGGGTCGGGCAGAGGATGCCGCTCGCCTGGTTCAGCATCGACACCACCAGGTCGCGGCGGCTTTCGAACAGCTTGGCGTTCGGCTTGATGAACTCCTGGGTGCCGTTCAGCGCCTCAACCGCCGCCCATTGCGAGATGGAGGAGGGGTTCGAGGTCGTCTGGCTCATCACCTTGGCCATCGACTTGATCAGCGCCTCCGGGCCGGCCGCATAGCCGATCCGCCAGCCGGTCATCGCATAGGCCTTGCTGACCCCGTTCATGGTCATGGTGCGATCATAGAGCGCCGGCTCAACCTGGGCGATGGTCCAGAACTGGAAGTCCCCGAACACCAGGTGCTCGTACATGTCGTCGGTCAGGATCCAGACGTGCGGGTGGCGCAGCAGCACGTCGGCGATGCCACGCAGCTCTTCCTTGGTGTAGGCCGCGCCTGAAGGGTTCGATGGCGAGTTCAGGAACACCCACTTGGTCTTCGGCGTGATCGCCGCTTCCAGATCCGCGGGCTGCAGCTTGAAGCCGGTCTCGGCGCTTGTCGGCACGGCCTTGGGCGCGCCGCCGGCCAGCAGCACGATGTCCCAATAGCTGACCCAGTACGGCGTCGGGATAATCACCTCGTCGCCCGGGTTTAGGGTCGAGAGCATGGCGTTCCAGATCACCGGCTTGCCGCCGGGCGAGACGTTCACCTGGCTGGTCTTGTAGGTCAGGCCGTTCTCACGCTGGAACTTGGCGACGATGGCTTCCTTCAGCTCCGGAATGCCGTCGACGTTGGTGTACTTGGTCTTGCCGTCGCGGATCGCCTTGATGGCCGCTTCCTTGACGTTGTCGGGGGTGTCGAAATCGGGCTCGCCGGCGGCCAGCGAAATCACGTCGCGGCCCTGCGCTTTCAGTTCCCGGGCTTTCGCGTCGGCCGCCAGGGTGGCGGACGGCTTAACGCGGGCGAGCGCGGTGGATTCGAGCGACATGGCGGGCAGACTCCCGGGTCAGGTTGAAAGGAACGCGCGCGGTTTAGCTGAAGGGGGCGCAAAGGCAAACCCGCGATCCGGTTGCTGAGCGCGGTTTCTCTGCGCCCGTTTGCGTGGGATCCGCCAATCGGGGTCGGAAATGCCGGTAGCTCTACGCGGCCGTCCTGGCGCCGCTAGATCCTGACCGCAGCAACCGCCACTGCTACATCCGGCGCTGCTCGGCGTCGCAGCTTCGGACGCGGCGTGAGCGGCGAGCAGTTGCTGCCATTCCTTGGCGCCGGCGACGCTCTGGTGGCGGCCGGAGGCGGGCAGGGACTGGCGGTCCCGTTCGAGAAGCGCCTCGTCGATCCAGAAGGTGTCGAACCCGCGCACATCCATGGTCGAGCCCATCAGGCGCGCGGCCATGTCCGCCGCGGCCGGATCGTTGTCGGCATGGCACAGGTAGCGCTGCCCCTGTCCGGCCCCGTCGCGGAGGCGAATTTGCACCGCCCAGTATCCGGGGGTCTCAGAAATAAGATTTCGATCGGTTATAGTGCTCATCACGCGAGCTTTCATGATCGTTGTCGGAGCTACGCTGCGCGTATCTATCCGATTGGAGCGGCGGCAGGGCCGCTTTTGACCATGCTCATTGTACCACCTTGTCTGGTATCCGGCGCGACGAATATTGAAATGAGGCCGTCCCTGGCAAACCGGCGGCGTGATCACCACCTCTAGAGTCTATCTCCGGCGCTATTTCCCTCTAGCCGGATGGGAAGCATCCAGGAGGCCGTCATGGCCGTGGAGAAAACCGATTTGAAGCGCCGCATCCTGGCGCACGAGCAGATCCTGCAGGCGCTGACGGCGCAACTGGTTGAAGGTCGCCCTAGCCTGTTTGGTCGAATGCGCGAGCGGTTCGCCGGCGGCCGGGCCGCGGCCGCGCTTGCCATCGCCCCGGAAAGTTACACGCCGGCTCGCCCGCGCGCCGCGGGCGCCCCCGTCGTCGTGCGCGCGAGGCGACTGCATGGGGTCTGGCACGTCACTCGGAACGACGCGTTTGTCGGCGACTACCTGACCGAGGAGGCCGCCCACAGCGCGCTCAGTCATGCCGCCGACCAGATCGCCACCCGGGGTGATCGGGTCGAGGTGGTCTTCGAGGCGCGGGCCTAGGTCCGCGGGTGGTTTGGATCGCGGGTCTCGCTGCGGGCGATCAGCGTGTCGAAGTCCAGGATCTCCTTCCTCAGTCGCAAGATCGCGTCTGGGCTGACGTCCACGCTATCCGACAAGATTTTGAAGGTCCCGTCCTCAAGACGATTCAACTGCTGGATCAGGAGATCCCTCAAATACGACCATCGATGTCTGATTTCAGCCGGCGTTTCCATTGCCGGATAATAGGCTCAAGGCAGCAGTTTTGCCATTGCGATCCTTTATGGGTGTCGCTTGATACTTTGCCGTAACAGGCCTATCTATTTGAAGCG
Source organism: Phenylobacterium sp. P4_E10 (assembly GCF_056401675.1). NCBI lineage: Bacteria > Pseudomonadati > Pseudomonadota > Alphaproteobacteria > Caulobacterales > Caulobacteraceae > Phenylobacterium > Phenylobacterium sp. P4_E10. The sequence goes on from NZ_JBFUIW010000001.1 coordinate 14,189, forward strand.
CCGTCGGGCGTGTGCCGCCACCGAAGCGGTCGATCCTTCCCGGCGCGACGCCGATCCGGGATTGTGATGTTCACGCTTTTCGTAGCGTCCGCGCTTTGTGCAGCGAGCGCCGTCGTACTTCCCAAGCTCATCGCTCCGCTGATCCGGCGGCCGCGCTCATGAGCGTCGAAGCCAATCAGATACGCGCCGAGCACTATGAGGCCAGGGCGCTTGAGGCCGCCGACCTCGCCAAGGCCAGCCCGCTGACGCAGGTGCGCGAGAAGCACGAATTGGCCGCGGACACCTGGGCTAGGCTGGCCGAATTCGAACGCCGCATCGCCGCCAGTGCGCTCGCGCGCCTGTCGCGGGTCGGGGCCGCCGAGGAGCTAGCAGTCACCGCCTGATCTCGTGCTTTGATCATTTTGAGGAGATGCTCATGTCCAAGAGTCACCAGAGATCCAATCGGGAAATCCGAAAACCCAAGCAGGTGAAGGCCAAGCCCGAAGCTGCGCCCGCCTCGCTCGTCGGCTCGCTCTATCGCGGTGGTCCGGGCGAAGGCGCCGGCGCGCCTGGCGCCAAGCCCGAACACCGGTGGGACAGCGCCCGTTCTTCCGGACACCATCGAGCCCACAGCTAGACTGGCATCGCGCGCCGCTTCCGCCTCTTGCCATGGCGCAGGTTGCCTCTCGGCCTAGCCGATATTGCCCCAGTCGATGTCGGCGAGGGTGCGCCCGGCCAGGACTACAGCCGTGTCGGCGCCGTTGAACAGATTTCCGTCGGTCTCGGCGAAAACCACCACGTCGCCAAGCCCGACCTGCGCGGCGACATAAGCCACCTTGCCCTCGGCCATGATCGCGTTGGCGCGCGCCAGGGCCGCCTCGTAGTCGGTCGCGACGATCTCTTGGTAGGTGTCCACGGCGGCGGGGCGCACGATCGCGCGGTCGAAATGCAGCGTCTCGCGGCGGCTCCAGTCGCGGATCTCGTCGGCGTCCTCGAGCCGGGCCGAGCCCTGGTTCATGAACTCGAAGCGGTCGACATCGGCGCCGCCTTCGATGATGGCCTTGCCGGGACCCGACGACATGATGGTGTCGGCGCCGTCATTCCCATCCGCCTTCCCGGTGGACACCACCAGGAAGTCATCGCCCGCGCCGCCGTCCAGCAGATCGCCGCCGCCGCCCGAGAACACGGTGTCGTTTCCGGCCCCGCCCAGCAGGGTGTCGCCGCCGGTCCCGCCCCGGATGATGTCGGATCCGAGGTCGCCGCTGACATAGTCGGCGCCGTCGCCGCCCTGGATGTCGTCGTTGCCCTGTCCGCCCAGCAAGGTGTCGCCGCCGGAGCCGCCATAGATCGTGTCGGCGCCCATGTTGCCGTGAGCGAAGTCGCCCGCCTCGCCGGCGATGCCCGGCCCGGTGCGGATGACGTCGTTGCCCTGGCCGCCATAGATCAGGTCGCAGCCCCGCTCGCCAGTCAGGCGGTCGTTCCCCGAATTGCCCTGCATCAGGTCGTTGCCGCCCTGGCCGATGATGGTGTCGTCGCCCTGGCCGCCATAGAGGGCGTCGTCCTCGGCCATGCCCACCAGGCCGTCATTGTCCGCGCCGCCGATCTGCAGCCGGGAATCCCCTTCGAAATCCAGGGTGCCGCGCTCGCTTAGCGACAGGACGTTGAGCCCGAACTCGACCTGCCGACCCTCGAATGTGATGGTCACGGTCGCCGGACCGACGGCGGGGATGTTGTAGGCGACCGACACCCCGTGCGCCGGACGTCCGGCGAATGTCACCACGTCCAGCGCCCCGATCGCCAGGGCCTGCTCGGCGGTGATGGTCTCGAAGGCGTAGGTGGTCACGGCGGCGTCTCCTCGTCGAAGAACCTCGCTATGTCATGTTGCGTAATAACGCAACGAATTATTACTGCTAAATCTATAGTCGGTGATTGCTTGGCGGCATTGAACTGCGCCCGGCGCGATCTCTCGCCAATCGTGGACGCCCGGTACTGCGAGACTACCGCGCTGACGGGCCTTGGCGCCGTCAGCGCGGAAAGCCTTACCCGATCTGGCTCAGCGGCAGGGCGGCGAACAGCTGGCGTTCGGCCCCATGGGGATCCTCCACCACCTTCGGCTCAAGGTCGAAGACCATGGCCGTCCGCTTTTCCGTGTCATAGGCCGGCCAGATCGGGACCAAGGCGTTGTTCGGGTTGCCGCTCCGCGCGAAGGCCAGCCAGCTTTCGCTCATCAGGTCGGCGATGCGCTGCTGGTCGGCCCCGACCCCGGACATCGATTCCGACTTGGCGACATTGTCGAACACGAAGCCGATCTCCAGGGCGTGCGGCGCGCGCCACTTGCCGCCATCCACCGGCGTGTTCCAGTTCAGCATGTAGAAATAGACCGGCGCTCCGCCCTGGGCCGCCTTGCGCTCGGCCTCGACCACGTGGCCCCGCAGGAAGCGGCTGTCGGTCGTGGCGGCGAAGAACACGTCGCTGGCGCTGTAGGCAGGGCGCAACTTGCGGTACTCGGCAACCACGCCGCTCACGTCTATCCCGGGCAGCAGCGGCGCCAGTTTGCCCGGCAGGGCCTCCCAGGACAGGTCGAACAAGGTCGGGTCGCGGCCGCCGATCAGCAGGGTGCTCTCGGTGCGGTTCAGGCCGATCAGCAGCGGCACGTCCTTCGACTGCGCCGGGCCGTCGGGCGTGAACGGATGGCGCTTCAGGGTCTTGCCGTCGAGCACCGGCCCCGAGGCGACGCTGAAGCCGCCGCTGCGCGCGGCCGCCTGGATCTTCTCGACCGGCAGGGTGCGGATCTCGCCGATGGTCTCCTTGGTCAGGCCCAGCGCCTCGACCACGCCGGCCGTGGCCTTGGCCTGGCTCTCGGGCTTGTTGATCGTCAGCCAGGCGCCGCTCTGGACAGCGGCCCGGTGGAACAACCCCTTGGCGGCGTCCATCGCCATCAGCGTCGTGACCTTGGCCCCGCCGCCGCTCTCGCCGAAGATCATCACATTGCCGGGGTCGCCGCCGAACGCTGCGGCGTTGTCGCGGACCCACTTCAGGGCCAGCACGATGTCGAGCATTCCGGCGTTGCCGGAATCGGCGAACTCCGGCCCGAAGTCGGCCAGGTACAGGTGCCCGAACAGGTTCAGCCGGTGATTGATGGTGATCACCACCACGTCGCCACGCTTGGCCAGGCGCACGCCGTCATAGCCGTTGCTGGCGCCCGAGCCGGTTGTGAAGCCGCCGCCATGCAGCCAGACCATGACCGGGCGCTTCTTCTTGTCGGCCACCCCTGGCGTCCAGACATTGAGGAACAGGCAGTCCTCACTGTCGGGCTTGCGATTGGCCCACGAGCGGAAGAGGCCGCCGGCCTCGCCGCCGGCCGGCTGCGGCGCCTGGGCGCCGAAGTCGAGGGCGTCGCGGACGTCGCTCCAGGGCTCCGGCGGCTTGGGCGCCTGGAAACGCGTGGCGGCGGTGTCGGCGCCGTAGCGAACGCCCTTGAAGACCTTGATTCCGTCCTCGACCGTCCCGCGGACCTTGCCGGCCTTGGTGGCGGCGACCGGCCCGGCTGCCTGCGCCTGGGCGGTTCCCGCCGCGCTGCTGATCGCGGCCGCTGCGGCGGCCCCCTTGATGATCGTCCTGCGGCTTTGCGCCATGGCGTTTCCCCTTCTTGCTTGTCGCCACTATGAGCCGCGCTGCAATCGGTGGTCAATGCTGACTACAGACGATGGGGGCGAAGCGCGCTATCAAGTGGACATGAGCGCGGTCTCCACCCTTGCGCCGGCCAAGGCCGCGCGCGGCCCCAACGCCCAGCGGCGCAACGCCACGCGCGTCAAGCTGCTGGAGGCGACCATCGGCTGCCTCGCCGAGCTGGGCTACCACCGCACCAGCACCGTGCTGGTGACCGAGCGGGCAGGGGTCAGCCGCGGCTCGCTGCTGCATCAGTTCCCCTCGAAGGCCGACCTGATGGTCGGGGCGGCCAGCCACATCGCCGAACTGCGCGGCCGGGCGCACGCCGCGGGTCTGGAGGGCGTGCCCCTAGGCCCCGAGCGCCTGACCCGCTTGGTCGATATCCTTTGGGGCCAGATGTCTTCGCCTTCGGGCATCGCCCGCCTGGAGATCATGCTGGGCTCGCGCAGCGACCCCGATCTGGCCGCCAAGCTGGCCCCGCTGCACGCGCGGCTCGACGAGCGCCACCGCGACGCGGTCTGGGCGCTGGCCAAGGCCCTGGGCGCCACCGACCGCAAGCCCATCGACGCCATGGTCCAGCTCTACGCCGCCTCTCTGCGCGGCCTCTCGGTCGACGCCCTTTTCCCTGAGTCCCGCGAGCACGTCAGCGCCGCCGTCGAACTTCTGAAGCAGATGCTGGTCCACGTGATCTCCGCGCAGGTCGCGCGCCCGAGCGCCTAGCCGAGCTTCAAGCGCACCGGGTCGAGCGCCGTCCCCGGCGGATAGTGGTCGCCGAGCACCTGGCTGCCGTCCATCGACAGGGCGGTGGGGAGTACGAGCTCACCGTCGTCGGTCGTCATCGCATTCAAATCGAGCTTGGCGATCGCCAGCCGCCGGCCGCCCGCGCCGCCGTCTGCGATCGTCAGCACCGCGCCGGCCTCGCCGATCTCAACGGCCGGATCGGCCAGCTGCACCTTGAGCATGCCGCCGTGCGCTTCGAACCGCAGTTGGCCCTGGAACGCCCCATGTCCAGTGGGCTTGCCGTCCGAGCCCAGCTTCAAGTCGCCGCCCGGCGTCGGCGAAAAGCTGAAAGCCCCGTCCGCCATCCGTTCGGCGCCGCCGCCGGCCTCGATCACCCCGCCCGTCGCCTCGACATAGTTCCGGAAGCTCTGCTTCACGCCCCAGCTCAGCGTCGCGTTCATCTGGTTCTATCCCCAACTCGGCTCGGCTTCGACGCCACGCTCATGTCTAGCGCAGTTCTAGCGCCGAAAGCGCTGCGCCAGAGCGCGCGACCTAGGCTCCCCCGGCGTCGTCGTCCGACCTCAGTTCGTCGGCCAACCATGCGCCAAAACGCTCGATAAGGCCTTCCCTGACGTTTCGTTCGCCCCAGACGCAGGCATAGACGTACTGGGCGCGTACCTCGTTGTCGAACAAGCGCACCAGCCTGCGCTGCCTGAGGTCCTCCTGGGCCATACGCACGCGCCCAAGTACGACGCCGTGGCCCCGCGCGGCGACGTCCAGACCCATGGCGGTGTCGCTGACTTGCAGCCACGAAGGGAAACTGGCCTCGTCGAGCCCCAGGGGATCTAGCCACTTGCGCCAAGAGCTCTCCATCTGCCGAATCAGGTCGCACTCGCGTAGCGCCTCCACCGTTTGGGGGATGTCGCCGTCCCGGTAGGTTGGGCTGCACATCGGAGTAAGCGCTTCCTCGGCCAGGACCAGGCTTCTGAGCCCCGACCACTTTCCCGGTCCGAACCTCAAGGCGACATCCACCTGGCCGTCGGAGAAGTCCTCCAGGGTTTCGGTGACCCTCAACTGCAGGCGCAGTCCAGGAAAGGCAGCCTTCAGGGATCCTAGCCTTGGCAGGAGTATCTTGGCCGCCATCGATGGAAGCGCCGAAACGACTAGTCTGTCAGTCGCCTGCTCATGCCCCAGGTCGAACGCGTCGGACAGCAGCGCCATCCCCAAACGCACCCGCCCCGCGAAGGTCTGACCGGCGACGGTTAGCGCGACATTCCTGCCTTGGCGCTCAAACAGTGTCTGGTTCAGGCGCTGCTCAAGCCCGCGGATGGCGTGGCTCACCGCGCTGGGCGTGAGGGAGAGTTCCACCGCCGCCTTTGCGAAGCTGCCCGTGCGCGCCGCCGCCTCGAAGGCTGAAATGGCTCGCAGTGAGGGTGGGCGAAACGTCATGGCGGCTGCTCAAGTGCTGGATGCTACCCGATTAATGGTGAATTATTCTCGTGTAATTGAGAAAAGCTATCCGTTTTCCTCGCCAATGAAGCTCGGCCATATCCGGGATCGGCGGCCGCCGATCCCGGCGAGCCACGGCTGAGCAGGAGGAATAGTGTCCGATAATCTATCGCCAGCGCCGTCTTCGGCGCATTCACACGGTTCCTCGGCCGGAGAGAGTCCGCTGGCCTATCGTCTGCTGACGGGCGCGGATGACGCCGAGTTTTGCCGCCGGGTGAGTGAAGCCCTTTGCATGGGCTACGATCTCCATGGGTCGCCATGCCTGACCTTCGACGGAAAACGCGTGGTTGCGGGCCAGGCGCTCATCAATCGCATCGTGCCGGAGTGGGCCCCCGCACGTCTGCCTGAAATCCAGTCCTTCCTGGCCGACTATTTCGACGCCTTGCACACGCAGGATCTCGCGGCGTTTGATCGCGTGTTCCACCCCGGCGCGACGCTCTACTCCCAGCAGGACGGAGTCACAGTGATCCGCCCCCTGCCCGAATACCGGAGCGTGGTGGCCGGGCGAGCCTCGCCCGCCTCAGTTCATCAGCCCAGAGACGAGACGGTTCTGATGGTCGACATGTTGTCGGACTGCATGGCCCTTGCGAAGGTGCGCCTAAGACTCTTCGACAACATCATGGAGGACCACCTGAACATGATCCGCACCGAGGCGGGCTGGAGCATCATCGCCAAGACTTTCACCAGAGTCAGATCTGCAATTGTTTTGGAGGAACATTGAGGCGATGGCGAAGCTGGAACGCGACGTCCTAATCCTTATCGAGCCTGGATTTGCTGATGCGGCTTATGGCGGCCCCCAGGGATTGGGGGCGGAGCAGGCCTACTATTGCCCTTACTGCGCCGCGATCGAGGGCGTGCTGGCGATATATCCGGAGCTTGGCAAGCGGATCGACGTCATCCGCGCGCCGTTCGCCCGGCCGCGCACGGCAGTCATCGACTTGATCGGCGAGGACAATCAAACCTTGCCTAAACTCGTTCTGGCGGGGGACGTTGCCGAAGGCGTCGCAACCGGTCAGCACGGGGGCGTATCCTTTGTGTCCGGCCACGAGGCCATCCTGCGCGTGCTGGCCGCACGGCACGGCATTGCCTATCCGCACTTCTGATCTGGGCCGAACCCGCGAATGACTACCAAGCCCGTCGTCCATAGGTAGTACAGTTCGGCTCCGAGTTTCGCCTCGGGCTACAGGCCGACGCCCAAAGCGTGATGCACCTCAATCACCTGCGATACGTTTAGGTGGCGGATCCGCCTGGATATTCAGGATGACCCATCGCCCCGGTCTGCCTCAGGTTCACCGCCGCAGATACTTCGGCCCATTGCGGGAATAGGCGCATGGGCAAGGCGAGGGACGCGCTCAAGCTAGTGGTCGGTCGCTTCGCGGAGTTCGCCTTTGCCGGGCTTGGCCAAGAGATCGACGAGGTCCGCAACACCGCGCACGCCGTTCAGTTGAAACGCGCCATCGTCTACGCTCGTGTGAGGCGCGCCCACGAACGCGGGGACGACGCGGGGATTGATCGCGCTCTTGCGGCGTACTGGAAGGCTGGACCGGGCGACTGGTTCTACAACAGCCTAGTCGAGGCGCGCGTCCGCCTGTTTCGCGAACAGCACGCCGTCGCTATCGACACGTTCGCCCGTCTTATCGATGGCTCCAGCGTCAAGTTTCGCCGGCTCGTCGAGATTGGCTGTGGCGATGGGCGGGTCCTTGCGGAGTGCGCCCGACGGCTGCCCAGGATCCCCGAGGTCATCGGCCTCGACATCAATGCGGCGGCGATTGCGCACGCCTCGTCCAGTCGGCTGACCGATGGCCGGCTCGCATTCGTTAATGCCGAGGCCAGAACCTGGCTGAAGAGGAACCCGCGGCCTGGCACGGTGGTGCTCTCCAACAACGGGGTCCTCGAGTATCTCTCGCAGGACCATGTCGACGAATTGCTTCACGCAATCGCTGCGGCGCCGCCCGCGGGCGTCGTGCTGATCGAGCCGGTCGCTCCGGAACACGATCTGCAGAGGCAACCGAAGTCTTTCCCCTTTGGTCGCGAGTACTCGTTTTCCCACAACCACCGGCGTCGCCTGACCCACGCCGGCTTTGACGTCGTGTTCGAAAGGGAGACTCACGCGGCGCAAATTCGCTTGATGCTGATGGTCGGCCTTCTGGTGTGAGCCCGCAGCCGGCCTCAGCTGCCGATGTACTTCATCAGCTGGTCGATCTTGAACGCCTTGTCGGCCATCAGCTGGCGGGCGATGTCGCCCAGCGTCACCACGCCCAACAGCTTGCCGTCCTCGGCGATCGGCAGGTGCCGGATGCCCTTCTCGGTCATGATCTGCATGGCGTCCATCAACTTGACCTCGGGCGTGGTGGTCAGCACCGGATGGGTCATGATGTCCCCCACGGCGACATCCTTGCCGTTCTTTCCGGCCAGCACGACCCGCGTGCCGTAGTCCTTGGCCGAGAAGATGCCTTCCAGCTTTCCGTCCACCATCACCAGGACCGAAGCGATGTTGTGGGTCGCCATCTCAGCGATCGCCTCATAGGCGCTCGCCTCCGGCCCGACCGAGTAGATTTTGGAGCCCTTTTCCCTCAGCAGCGCGGCGATTGTCGTGGCGATCACGTCCAGGCTCCACTTCGGGCGGCTAGGGAAGCTTGGGAATGATAGGAGCGGGCAGGGCCTCGTCTATCGGGTCAAACCATTAACGGCCCGCGCCCGGCCGCTGGGAGGGGGCCACCGGCACCTGGCTGATGTCGCTCGACCACGGCACGGCCGAACTGCAGAACCCCTGGAACCTGGGCGGCAGGTCGGCGCGTTGCTTCATCGCGCCGACGCGCAGGAACAGGAACTTCGGAGTCTCTCCCTTGTGGGAGTAGAGCCCTGCTCCGCAGGTCCCACAGAAGGCGGTGATCACCTCCTCACCGCTGCCGCCGATCTTGACGTAGCGGGTCGGTGTTCCCCGCAGGTCCAGCTTCGCCGCCGCCACCGGCACGTTCACCCGATAGGGCGCGCCCGAAATGGTCTGGCAGTCGGTGCAGTGGCAGATGATGCTGTTCGCGGGATCGACCTGCGCCTCGTAGCTGATCGCGCCGCAATGGCACGCGCCTTCGATCTTCATGTTTGCGTCCGCCCTGTTTCCGATGGCCGCGCCTAGGCTTGAACTATCGCCCGGTGCGGCCTTAGCGGCAACGCCGCCATCTCGCCGCCCCGCCTTGACCCTGGCCGCTGAAAAGGCGACGGGAAGGCGATGCGCCGCATCCTCCGCTTCCTCACCGAAATGGACGCCAAGGCCTGGCGGACGCTGGCCGTGTCCTTCGTGCTGTTCGGCGGCGTCGGCGTCGTCTTCCTGTTCGGCGCGCAGGTGCTGGGCTTCGATGGCGAGGCGACGGTCGAGCGCTGGCTGGGCATGGCCTCCGACGGCCCTTGGGCGCTGCCATCGGCGGTGGCCGCTTTCGCCATCCTGGCCTTCCTAGGCGTGCCGCAGTTCGTGCTGATCGCCGCTGCGGTGGTGGCGTTCGGCGCCTGGACCGGCTTCGCCTATTCCTGGATCGGCACCATGGTCTCGGCCCTGGTCGGCTTCTATCTCGGCCGTTTCGCCGGCGCGCGGACCTTGCAGGTGCTGTCGAGCCAGAGCGTGCAGCGGTTCATGGACCTCGTCGGCCGCAACGGCTTCCTGGCCAGCCTGATCGTGCGGCTGGTGCCCTCGGCGCCGTTCATCGTCGTCAACATGGCGGCTGGGGTCACCCCGATGCGGATGCGCGATTTCTTCTTCGGCACCGCCATCGGCATCGTCCCGAAGATCGTGCTGACCGCCTTTGCCGGCAACTCGATCGTGCAGGTGCTGAAGGGGCAGGGCGGAGCCCACCTGATCTGGCTGGGGGTGATCGTCCTGGTGTGGATCGCCATCGGTTGGTTCGCCCGCAATTGGCTGAAGACCCGCGAGGACGCGATCAGCGGGCCGCGCAAGGACTGACCGCCGGCTACCGGCAGATTGCTGGAAATCGACCCCGGAAAACCTGCCGATTCCGATAGATAGGCGCCAGCCTGCCGATAGGTTGGGGCAGGTTCTTGCGTTCGGCGCTCAAAAACCCGCGCTCGACGCAATAGTCTTGCGGCCCCGGGAGGGTTTCTGTAAGACCGCGACATGCGTTCGCAGCAAACCTGCCAGCTTCTTCTTGGTCTGGGGCTTAGCCGCCCCTGGGCGACCCTTTAGGCTGCGCGACTCCGCGGCCGGGCGCTCAGGGGACAAATCACCCGTCGCCCGCCCCATCAGAATGCCCGCGAAAAGAGTTCGCAAATGACCCAAGTCACCCAATCCACCACCCGCGATTCTCGTGATCGCGTGATCGTCTTCGACACCACCATGCGGGACGGCGAGCAGTCGCCCGGCGCTTCCATGTCCTTGGAAGAAAAGCTGGAGCTGTCGAAGATCCTCGAAGACATGCGCGTCGACGTGATCGAGGCCGGCTTTCCCATTGCTTCCAATGGGGATTTCGAAGCGGTGCGCGAGATCTCGAAGATCGTAACCGAGAGCACGATCTGCGGCCTGGCCCGGGCCGGCATGGTCGATATCGAGCGTTGCGCCGAGGCGATCCGCCCGGCCAAGCGCGGCCGCATCCATACCTTCCTGTCGACCAGCCCCAGCCACCGCGACCACATCCTGAAGGCCAGCCAGGAAGACATCCTGGAAATGATCACCAAGTCGGTCGGCCTGGCCCGCAATCTGTGCGGCGACGTGGAGTGGTCGGCTCAGGACGCCACCCGCACCGAGCAGGAGTTCCTGCGCCGCTGCGTCGAGGCGGCGATCAAGGCCGGCGCCCAGACGATCAACATCCCTGACACCGTCGGCTACACCTATCCGTCGGAATACGCTGATATTTTCCGAGATCTGATCGAGAATGTCCCCGGCGCCGACGCGGTGATCTTCTCCACCCACTGCCACAACGACCTGGGCCTGGCCGTCGCCAACAGCCTGGCCGGCGTGCAGGGCGGGGCCCGCCAGGTCGAGGTCGCGATCAACGGTATCGGCGAGCGCGCCGGCAACGCGGCGCTGGAAGAAGTCGTCATGGCCCTGAAGGTCCGCGGCGACGCGCTGCCCTACCACACGGCCGTCGAGACCCAGCACATCACCCGCGCCAGCCGCTACGTCTCGGCGATCACCGGGTTCCCGGTTCAGTTCAACAAGGCGATCGTCGGCAAGAACGCCTTCGCCCACGAGAGCGGCATTCACCAGGACGGGATGCTGAAGGACCGCGGCACCTACGAAATCATGAGCCCGGAGACGGTCGGCCAGGGCGCCTCGAACCTGGTCATGGGCAAGCATGCCGGCCGCGCCGGATTCCGCGAGAAGCTGAAGGAACTGGGCTACGAGCTGGGCCAGAACGCCCTGAACGAGGCCTTCCAGCGCTTCAAGGACCTGGCCGACAAGAAGAAGCACGTCTTCGACGACGACATCATCGCCCTGGTCGACGACGCCCTGGCCTCGGGCGCGGACCGTATCCAGGTCAAGCACCTGCGCGTGATCGCCGGCACCGACGGTCCGCAGGAAGCCACCCTGACCGTGACGGTCGACGGCGAGGAGCGCGCAGCGACCGCCACCGGCGACGGTCCGGTCGATGCGGTGTTCAACGCCATCCACGAGGTGGTGCCTCACACCGCGATCCTGCGCCTGTTCCAGGTGCACGCGGTGACCGAGGGCACCGACGCCCAGGCTCAAGTTTCGGTGCGTCTCGAGGAGGAAGGCCGCATCGCGACCGGCCAGGCCGCTGACACCGACACCCTGACCGCCTCGGCCAAGGCCTATGTCAACGCGCTCAATAATCTCTTTGCCCGCAAGGAAAAAAGCGCGCCCGACGCGATCGCCAGCGGCTTCTAAGTTCCCGCTTGTCCCCGCTTCGGCGGGGATATTTCTCGACATTTCGACAGGCTGCGCGGCAGCCTGAAACCTCGCGTGCGCGGGGTGAGTGGGACCTTATCCAATGCTCTGGATCTTGCTGACAGCGGCGGCTGCGCCGCTGCAGGTGGCGCGCAACGCGCTGCAACGCGGCCTGGTGGGCGACGCGGGCCCCTGGGGGGCGACCTTGGTGCGCTTCCTTTTCGGCTTGCCGTTCGCGCTGACCATCTTCGGCGTAGTCGCCCTGGCGACGCCCGGCGCAGACCCGCATTTCACCGGGCGTTTCGCGGCTGCTGTGGCCGCGGGCGCGGCCGGTCAGGTCGCGGCTACGGCCGCGCTGCTGGTGGCCATGCGTCGCTCCGGCTTCGCGGTGGCGACCTTCATGCAGCAATCGTCGCTGCCGCTCGCCGCGCTGATGGGCGTGGCGTTTGGCGACCATCTCAGCTTCCAGGCCTGGGCGGGCGTCGCCGCCACCACGGCCGGCCTGGCGGTCCTCTCCTGGCCGAAGGCCGGGGCGGAGAAGGGCTCGGCGCACGGAGCGCTGTTCGGCTTGGCGTCGGGTCTGGCGTTCGGGGTCACGCTCAACGCCTACCGCCAGGCCGGGGTCGCTCTTGATCCTATGCACCCGCTGTTCGCCGCAACCGCCTCGGTCTGTGTCGCCCAGACCCTCCAGTCGATCGGCCTGCTCACCTTCTTGGCGACGACGCGTCCGGCCTCGCTGCGGGCGGTCGCGGCGTCCTGGCGGCAATCGCTGGGCGCGGGCTTCTTCGGCGCGGCCGGCTCGGCCTGCTGGTTCGCCGCCTTGGCCATGGCCCCAGCCGGCGCCGTACGCGCGGTCGGCGTGATCGAGGCCCCGATCGCCGCCGCCGCGGGCCGGCGGCTGTTCAAGGAGAAGCTCACGATGCGCCAGATGGCCGGCGGGGTGGCGACCGCGCTCGGTGTGGTGATGACCGCGCTCGGCTGAGCAGCCTTGCTTGATCGAAGAGTCTCGTTATGAAGTTTAACTTCATAACGAGGTCCGAGCATGAGCGCCGACGGCCATCTGGATGCGGCAATCTTTCTGAGGCGCGGCGGCAGTCGCGTCGGCGCGGAACGCATCGCGCTGCTCGAAGCAGTGGCGGAGCTCGGCTCGATCAGCGCCGCGGCCAAGCGGTTGGGCCTTAGCTACAAGGGCGCCTGGGACGGGGTGCAGGCGCTGAACAACCTCTTCGACGCGCCCCTGATTGACGCCCAGCCAGGCGGCCGCGGCGGTGGAACGGCCGCCGTGACAGAGCGCGGGCGGGCGGTGATGGCCGCGTTCCAGCAAGTACAGGCCGAGCTGGGTGAAGCCCTGGCGCGGCTCGAGGCGCGGATGGAGAGCGGAGATCTCGGGGGGCTGTTCTGGAGCCTTGGCATGAAGACCAGCGCGCGTAACGCCCTTCGCGGCGTCGTCAGCCGTGTGACCGAAGGGGCTGTGAACTCCGAGGTCGCGCTGCAGGTGGCCCCCGGCGTCGAGATCATATCGGTCGTCACCCGACAGAGCGTCGAGGACCTGGGCCTGGCGGTCGGCAAGCCGGCAGTGGCGCTGATCAAGTCCAGCTTCGTCGTGCTGGCCAAAGGCGAGGGGCTGTTGACCTCCGCTCGCAATCAGCTGCGCGGCGCCCTGGTCGCCCGGGAGGACGGCGCGGTGAGCAGCGAGATCACCCTCTCGCTGGCCGACGGCAAGACCCTGACGGCGACCATCACCAGGGAGAGCGCCGAAGCCATGGCGCTGAACGTCGGCGATCTGGTCCTGGCCTTGATCAAGGCGCCGCACGTGATCCTGGCTGTCGAATAGGAACGCCGATGAAAAAACTGCTTCGCTGGATCGCCGCGATCTTTGCCGCCTCGCTGATGGCCACTGCGGCGTATGCCGCGCCGGTCACCGTCTTCGCCGCCGCTTCGCTGAAGAACGCCCTCGACGAGGTCGGCGCGGAATACGCCAAGGGTGGCGGCGAGGCGCGCTTCTCCTACGCGGCCTCGTCGGCCATCGCTCGCCAGATCGAGCAAGGCGCGCCGGCCGACGTCTACATCTCCGCCGACAGCGACTGGATGAACTATCTGGCGGAGCGCAGGCTGATCGTCCCGGCCAGCCGCCGCGACCTGCTGACCAACAAACTGGCCCTTATCGCGCCGGCCGACTCCAAGGTGGCGATCAAGGTCGGCCGCGGTATGCCGCTGGCCAAGACGCTTGGTGACGGCCGCTTAGCGGTGGCCGGTCCGGACGTGCCGGCCGGCAAGTACGCCAAGGCATCGCTGACCAACCTCGGCGTCTGGGACAGCGTTTCGGGCAAGCTCGCCCAGGCGGAGAACGTCCGTTCGGCCCTGCAGTACGTCGCCCGCGGCGAGAGCCCGCTGGGCATCGTCTACGACACCGACGCCAAGGTGGAGCCGAAGGTGCGGATCGTCGGCCTGTTCCCCGACAACACCCATCCGCCAATCGTCTATCCGGCCGCCGTAGTGGCCAGTTCGCAGAACCCGGATGCCGCGAAGTTCCTCGCTTACATGAGCGGCCCCAAGGCTGCGGCGATCTTCCGCAAGTACGGCTTCGTGGTGCTGCCGGCCAAGCGCTAGCGGCTTAGCGTGCCTTGCGCCGGGTGATGGCCAGCGGCGCCAGCGCGGCCAGGACCCCGGCGACGTTGGAGGCCAGGTCCTTCAGCTGGAAAGTGCCCGAGACGATGTGGAAGGCCTGCAGCGCCTCGAGCCCCACGCCGAGCGCCAGGAAAAAGCCGCCGATCAGCATGGGTCGCACCTTTGGCAGCGCCAGAATGCAGGTCAGGGTCAGCAGGTAGCCATAGATGACGTGCATCACGGCGTCTGGTGGCGGCGCCCACTTGCGGGCGTCGTAGAGCGGATCGAGCGCACCCTGAAGGCAGACGGCAAGGACGCCGATCAGGCCGATGCGCGCGGCCCAGGTGAGGGTTTTCTGCATCGGCCCTACCTAGTGCGCTTCGTCCCCTGCGCCTATTGGGCCGAGAAGAACTCCTCCGGCCCGTCCACCTCGATCAGTCGGCCCTTGCGGATCTCGAGGAACCGGGTGGCGGCGCTGCGCGTGAAGTAGCGGTCGTGCGAGACGAAGATGCAGGCGCTGTCCGCGCCGTCCAACTGCGCTTCCAGGTCCTCCTGGCCCTCGATGTCCAGGTGGTTGGTCGGTTCGTCCAGCAGGTAGAGGTTCGGCCGCCCCAGCTTCATCCGCAGGAACACCAGCCGCGCGCGCTCGCCGTGGCTGAGATCGCCGATCGGTCCCTTGATCCGGACATAAGGGAATCCTGCCTTGGCCAGCAGGGCGTTGGCGTCACGGTTGGTCGCGCCCTCTGCCGCGCAGACATAGTCCAGCAGGCTCTGTTTGAGCGGCAGGTCGGCCAGCTTCTGGTCGAAATAGGCCAACCGGCTCTGCGGATTGAACCGCAGCGGCGCCTGGCCGTCATAGTGTTCGCGCTCGGGATCGAAGGCGGCGGCCAGGGCCGAGAGCAGCATCGACTTGCCCGCGCCGTTAACGCCGAGCAGGGCGACGCGGTCGCCGGCAGCCACGCTCAGGCGATCGATCGAGAACAGCTTGCGCGAGCCGTCCGGCGTGGTCACTGCGTAGTCGCGGATCCGCAGAGCGACCTTGGCGTCCATTTCGCCATCGTGGAGTTCCAACCGCCGATCACGGGCGGAATACGTGCTGGTCCGCTCGGCCTCGATGCGCTCGATCCGTTTCTCTGTGGCCTTGGCGCGCTTGTGGAACTTGTCGTTCTTGACGCCCCAGACACGATAGCGGGCGACCACCTTCTGCAGGCGCTCGATCTCCCTGCTTTCCACCTGGCGGCGCACCGCGTCGGCGGCGTCCCGCTGCAGCAGCGCTTCGCGGGCTTCGACGAAGGGCGTTCGGAAGCTGTGCGCGCCGTCGGCCCGCAGGAACAGCGTGCGGGTCGTCGTCCGCTGCAGGAACTCGCGGTCGTGGCTGACGATCAGCATCGGCAGCCGGTCGTCCTGCTCGAGCCAGGTCTCCAGCATGTTGATGTTCGACAGGTCGAGGTGGTTGGTCGGCTCGTCGAGGATCAGGAGGTCCGGCTCGGTGAGCCGCGCCGCCGCCGCGATCAGCAGTAGCCGCTGCCAGCCGCCGCTGAGCGAGCCGAAGGTCTGTTGCGAGGTCTCGTAGCTGACCCCGATTTCGTCCAGCAGGACGTCGACCTTCCAGTCTTCGGAACCGTCGTTGTGGGGGAGGGCGGCCTCGAGCACCTCGCGGACGGTCTTGTCGCCGAGGCCGTCCGGGACCTCCTGCGGCACATAGCCGATCTTCAGGCCGCGGGAGCGGACGATCTGGCCGTCGTTGAGCTCCAGCCCGCCAAGCAGGCACTTCAGCAGGGTGGACTTGCCAGCCCCGTTTTCGCCGACCAGGGCCGTGCGGGCGTCGTCCAGCTGGAAGCTGACGCCTTCGAAGACGCGGTTCGAACCGTAAAAGAAGCTGGCGTTCTCGACGCCTAGTACGGCCTGACGGGATGACATCTCGGTTCACGCGGACTTGGCCATAGCGGCGATCTTCAAGCGGGCCTTTGTAGTCCCGGGCGCCGCCTCAGGCTGTAACAGGAATGCGACACTCATCCACAGCAGAGTCGTCAATGCGACCGACTCGACGGAACAATCGGATCGCCGTCGTGATTTGAGGCGGGCATGGGTGAGCTTAAGCGACATGGGTGGCACCACCGAGGCGCAGATGGGCGAGGCTGACGTGGTCGGCCGCTCCTCCGCGGCTCGGAGCCTGCTGCAACAGGCCTTCCGGGACTGGGGCGGCATGGCGGCGCGGATGCCGTTGGGCGTCTATGTCTGCGATCGCAAGGGGCGCGTCGTCTTCTACAACGCCCGCGCCATCGAGTTGTGGGGCGACCGGCCGCCAGCCGGCGCCGGCGACGTTCCCTTCTATCGGGCCTATCACGCAGACGGCGCGGCCATGGCGGCGAACCAGTCGCCCATCTCAGAGGCGCTCGCCACCGGCGCGCCGGTGAAGGACCGCGAGGTGATCATCGCCCAGAGTAGCGGGCGGCGGACCCATCTGTTGGCCAATGCCGAGCCGCTGTTCGATGCCGGCGGCTCCCTGATCGGGGCGGTCAACTGCCTTCAGGACATCACCGAGCTGCGTCAGGTGCGCGACATGCTGCGCACTCGCCAGACCTGGTCGCGTCGGGTTGTCGACGCCTCGCCTATCGCTGTCTATCAGACGAACGCGAAGGGTGTGGTGTTGAGCTTCAACCCCGCCGCGGCCGCCCTCTGGGGACGCGAGCCGAAGATCGGCGTCGATCAATGGTGCGGGGCCTTCAAGCTCTACCAGCCGAATGGCGCGCCGCTGCCCCTCGCGCAGTGCCCGATGGCGGTGGCCATCAAGGAAAAGCGCCAGATCGTCGGGGCGGAGGCCATCTTCGAACGACCGGACGGTAGCCGAGGCGCGTTCCTGGCCTATCCGACCCCGCTGATCGGCTCGGACGGCGAGGTGTTCGGCGCCATCAACATGCTGGTCGACATCACCGACCGCAAACGCGCCGAGGACCTGCAGAAGACCCTGTTGGACGAGCTGAACCACCGGGTGAAGAACACCCTGGCGACGGTGCAGTCGCTAGCTGCGCACAGCTTCCATGACGCCGGCGACCCGGCGAACATGCGTAAGGCGTTCGAAGCGCGGCTCATGGCCCTGTCCGGCGCGCACAATCGCCTAGCCGAGCGCAGCTGGGAGGCCGCCGACCTCTGCGACATCGTCCAAGGCATCCTCGCGCCCTATGGCGGCGAGGCGGTCGTCTGGGAGGGGCCGTCACTCCAGCTTTCGACTCGCGCCTCGGTCACCTTCGCGATGATCCTGCACGAGTTGGCGACCAACGCGGCTAAGCACGGCGCGCTGTCGATGCCCGGCGGCAGGTTGACTTTGATCTGGAAGCGGGACGGGGAGTCCTTGTTGGTCGAATGGCGCGAGGCTGGCGGTCCCGCATGCCGCGCCTCGCCCCAGCGCGGATTTGGCCTGCGCTTCATTCGACGGGCGGTCGAGCGTGAACTCGCCGGACAGGTGAATTTCGATTTCTCGGAAGCGGGGTTGATCTGCCGTATTTCCGCCCCGATTCCGGCAGCGGTTTGATCCGTTTCCCAATCGTTCGACTGTTCAGTCAGGCAAGTCGCCCTTCACACGTGCGACGCGAAACCACAGACGTGTCATTAAGCCTTGAAATCAACTTACTGGCAGGGCACACGGACCTTCTGTCCTGCAAGCGGAGGCTGACGCCGCCTGGCGTTTCGAGTTTCGAAACTAAGCGTCGGCAGCCTGGGCTTCGCATACCCCCAATTCCGCTTCTCCCCCGGGCCCTGCATGATCTCGTCCCTCTTCGGCGCTATCTCTAACGACATCGCCATCGACCTCGGCACCGCCAACACCCTCATCTACATGAAGGGCAAAGGCATTGTTCTGAACGAACCGTCGGTGGTCGCTCTCCGCAACGTCGGCGGCCGTAAGGTCGTCCACGCGGTTGGCATCGAAGCCAAGCAGATGCTTGGCCGTACTCCCGGGCACATGGAGGCGATCCGCCCCATGCGCGATGGCGTCATCGCCGACTTCGAAGTCGCCGAGGAGATGATCAAGTATTTCATCCGCAAGGTTCACAACCGTAAGGGCTTCGTGAACCCCAAGGTCATCGTGTGCGTGCCGTCGGGCGCGACCGCGGTGGAGCGCCGCGCCATCAACGACAGCTGCCTCAACGCTGGCGGTCGTCGCGTGGGCCTGATCGACGAGCCGATGGCTGCGGCGATCGGGGCCGGCCTGCCAATCCATGAGCCGACCGGCTCCATGGTCGTCGACATCGGCGGCGGCACGACCGAAGTGGCCGTCCTCTCGCTCTCGGGCATCGTCTATTCGCGCTCGGTCCGCGTCGGCGGCGACAAGATGGATGAGGCGATCATCAGCTACATGCGCCGCAACCATAACCTCCTGATCGGCGAAACCACCGCCGAGCGCATCAAGAAGGAGATCGGCACCGCCCGCGCTCCGGCCGATGGCGAGGGCCTCTCGATCGAGGTCAAGGGCCGCGACCTGATGCAGGGCGTGCCGCGTGAAGTGCGGATCAGCGAGAAGCAGGCTTCGGACTCGCTGGCCGAGCCGGTCGGTCAGATCGTCGATGCCGTGAAAATGGCGCTGGAAGCCACTCCGCCGGAACTGGCCTCCGACATCGCCGACAAGGGCATCATGCTCACCGGCGGCGGTGCGCTGCTCCGCGGCCTGGACGCCGAGATCCGCGACCACACCGGCCTGCCGGTGACGGTGGCCGACGACCCGCTCTCCTGCGTGGCTCTGGGCTGCGGCAAGGTGCTCGAACATCCGAAGTGGATGAAGGGCGTTCTGGAGTCCACCCTGGCGTAGAATTCGCGAGTCGCGGCCTGGGGGCGATTCTCCAGGCTGCGCCTTTAGGGCGAGCAAGTTCAGGTGGCTCTTCGTGAGAATCCGTTCGGCGAGCTGAAGGTCCCCCTGGCTTGGACAGCCGGGGTAGCCCTCATCGTGGCTATGGTGGTCGCATTCGTGCTGCTGCTGTCGGATCGTCGCGAGACCTTCCAGACCGAAGCCTACGGCGCGTCCCGCAAGATGGGCGACGCCATCGCCGCGCCGGTCACCGGAGTGCTGGCGACCCCCGGCCGGTGGATCAGCGACGGCGTCAGCGGCGTCCGCGGCTACTTCTTCGCAGCCTCCGAGAACCGTGAGCTCAAGGAAGAGCTGAAGCAGGCGCGCCAGTGGCAGGTGACCGCCATGGCGCTGCGCGACACCAATGACCGCTACAAGGCGCTGCTGGGCCTGAAGACCGACCCGCCGATCCCGATGGTCGCGGCTCGTACGGTCAGCGAGGCGCGAGGCCCGTTCTCCAACACCCGGCTTGCCAACGCGGGCAAGGAAAAGGGCATCAAGACCGGCAATCCGGTGATGAGCGAGAACGGGGTAGTCGGCCGGATCATCGGCGTCACCGATGGCGCGAGCCGTATCCTGCTGCTCACCGACATCGCCTCGCGAACGCCGGTGATGATCGACCGCACCAACGCCCGCGCCATCCTGGCCGGCGACGGCGGGCCCAATCCGCGGCTCGAATATCTGCGCGGCCAGGACCCGGTGAAGCAGGGCGACCGTATTGTGACCTCAGGCGACGGCGGCGTGCTGCCGCGCGGCTTGCCGGTCGGCGTGGCGGTCAAGGGATTGGACGGTCGTTGGCGCGCGGTCCTGGCCTCGGACGCCGCTCCCGTCGATTTCGTTCAGGTCATGCTGTTTCAGGACTTCGCGCAGCTGTCGGCTGCCGCTGCCGCAGAGCTGGACAAGATGCCGGTGCCGCCGCCGGCCAGCCCCCCGCCAACCGTCGGCGTGGTTCCGGCCTCGCCAGTCGCGCGTGCTCCGTCGGCTCCGGCCGTGAGCACTGTGACCGCCGCCCCGGGCGGCGCGGCGGCCGTGCGGCCTGCTGCGCCGCGTTCGGCCGCTGGAGCGCCTGCGCAGACCGCGCCCAAGCCTCCGCCCGCAAGGTCGCCTGTTCAGAAGGCGGCGCCGCAACGGCCGGCCGCCTCGACGCCTGCGCCGCCGCAGCCCGAGACCACTCCGCCGCCGCAGGCGCCGCTCTAGATGGCCGGCGCGCGCCCCTTGGCCCCGTGGCGCTGGATCGGGGTTCCGCTGGTCCAGTGCCTGATCCTGACCGTCCTGTTGTCGCTGCCCTTCCGGGTCTTCGGCCTGGGCATGCCCGAGCCGATTTTCCCGATGGTCCCGGCCTTCGCCTGGGCGGTGATCCGTCCGTCCATGCTGGCGCCGATCGCGGTCCTGCTGATGGGGCTGTTCCTCGACATCATCTGGGGCGCCCCGCTGGGCCTTTGGGCGCTGTCGCTGCTGCTGGTCTACGGTGCGGCCCTGGTCGGTCGCAGCATGATGGCGGGACAGAGCTTCCCCGTCATGTGGGCCTGGTACGCCGCCGCCACCGGCCTGGCCATGGGCGCAGCCTTCCTGTTCACGATGGTCGGGGCGCATGCGACAGCAAGTCCCGTGGCCGTCACGTGGCAATTCCTCGCCACAATCATATTGTTTCCCTTCGCGCATCTGCTGATCGACCGGTTCGAGGATGCAGACGTGCGCTTCCGCTAGGATCACGATGGCCGAGCCGTCGATCTTCTTCTCCGAGGTGAATGAACGGCAGGGGGTCTTCCACCGCCGGATGTTCCTCATGGGCGGTTTCGCCGGGGTCGGCCTCGCCGCCCTTGGCGCGCGCCTGGCGCACCTGCAGATCATCGAGACCCAGCGATACGAGAAGCTCTCGGCCTCGAACCAGTTCAACTTCCGCCTGGTGCCGCCGCCGCGCGGTCTGGTGATTGACCGCAACGGGGCCATCCTGGCCTCCAACCGCCCGAACTTCCGGCTACTGGTGTCGCGAGAAGAAGACCTCGATATCCCGGCGACGCTGAAGACGCTCTCGACCTTCGTTCCGCTGGACGAGGCGCGGCAGTTGCGTCTGATCCGCGACATCAAGCAGACACCCAAGCGGGTGCCGGTCTCGGTGGCCGAGGACATGAGCTGGGAGGAGTTCTCGGCGATCAACATCCGCGCGCCGGAGTTGCCGGGCGTCACCGCCGACATGGGCGAGGTGCGGGTCTATCCGCATGGTGGAGCCTTCGCCCATGTCATTGGCTACGTGGCCAAGGTCAACAAGGAAGACCTGACGCCGACCGGGCCGAACTCCGACCCGATCCTGCTGCACCCTGGCTTCCGGATCGGACGCCAAGGCGTTGAAAAGGCCTTCGATCTCGATCTGCGGGGGAAGCCTGGCGCGCGCAAGGTGGAGGTCGACGCCAACGGCCGCGAAGTGCGCCAGGACGAGGCTGGCGACATTCCGCCGACGCCGGGCAAGACCATTCAGCTTACCCTGGACGTCGACGTTCAGAACCGCGCGCTCGAGGTGATGGGCGACGAGAGCGGCGCTATTGTGGTCATGGATTGCCGCACCGGCGACCTGCTGTGCATGGCCTCCGCGCCAAGCTTCGACGCCAACAGGTTCGTTCGCGGCCTCTCGGGGCCGGAGTACCGGGCGCTGGCCCAGTACGAGCGCAAGCCGCTGCTCGACAAGGTGATGACCGGGACCTATCCGCCCGGCTCGACCTTCAAGCCGACTGTCGCCCTGGCGGCGTTGCAGGCGGGCATTGATCCGGAGATCCGGGTCAATTGTTCGGGCGGGTGGTACTGGGGCGGCCGCACCTGGCGGTGCTGGAAGCATGGCGGGCACGGCTCGCAGAACATGCACGACGCCATCAAGAACTCCTGCGACATCTATTTCTACCAGACGGCGCTGAAGATTGGCCCCGATCCCATCGCCCGCGCCGCGCACGCCATGGGCTTCGGCCAGACCTTTGACATTGGTATCCCCGGCCAGAAGAAGGGCGTCGTCGGTTCGCGCGAATGGAAGCGCAAGGCGGTGAAGCGCGAACCGGTCTGGCAGCCAGGCGACTCCGTCAGCTACGGCATCGGCCAGGGCTATTTGGCGGTCAACGCCCTGCAGTTGGCGGTCATGACCGCACGGCTGGCCAACGGAAAAAGGGCGCTCAATCCCCGCCTCATCAAGTCGGTCGGCGGCGTGGAGATGCCTAAGGGCGACGCCGCGCCGGACCTGCCGTTCTCGGCCGAACACCTCGCCTATGTCCGCGGCGGCATGGAGGCGGTGGCGAACGACACCAGCGGTACCGCCTATCGCCAGAGCCAGCTTGGCCTGGGCGACATCAAGATGGCCGGCAAGACCGGGACGGCCCAGGTCCGCAGCTATGCGGGCCTGGCGTCGCGAAGCAGCGTCGGCGTCACCTGGCGGCTGAAGGACCACAACCTGTTCGTCGCCTTCGCACCCTACGACGACCCGCGCTACGCCTTGTCGGTGATCATCGAGCATGGCGGCATGGGCGGTGCGACCGCCGCCGCGCCGCGTGCGCGCGAGGTGATGCGCGTGGCCCTGCTGAAGGACCCCGAACTGCGTTCGCGCATCGAGACGCCCTTGCCGTTGCCGGAAGTGCCGCAGGACGTCGAGGTCGAGGGCGCCGCGCCTGAGGCCCCGGTCGTCACGCCTGCGCCGATCGTCCCGACCGGAGGCCCGACATGACCGTCAGCGCCCTGACGCGCCCAGGCGAGCGCGATCGCCTGATCGTCAAGCTCAGCGAGATCGACTGGCTCTTCGCACTGGCTCTCTGCCTGATCGCCGGGGCTGGCGCCCTGATGATGTTCTCCATCGCCGGGTCGTCGTGGGAGCCATGGGCTGCCAAGCACCTGATCCGCTTTGGGCTCTGCTTCGCCCTGATGATCGGGCTAGCGATGATCGACCTGCGGATCTGGTCCGCCTTGGCCTATCCGATCTACGGGATCGGCCTGCTGCTGCTGGTCGCGGTCGAGGCGATAGGTGATGTGCGGATGGGCGCGCAGAGGTGGCTGGCGCTGGGCCCGTTTAGTTTTCAGCCCTCCGAAATCATGAAGCTGGGCATCGTGCTGGCCCTGGCGCGCTTCTATCACGGGATATCGGCCGACGACGCGCGGCTGTCCTGGTGGCTGCTGGCGCCCGCCGCCATGATCGCCGCCCCGGTGCTGCTGGTCATGCACCAGCCCGACTTGGGCACGGCCATGCTGATCGCCATGACCGGCGGGGCCATCGTCGTCCTGGCCGGGCTCTCCTGGCGGATCATCGCTGCGGGGCTCACGGCCTTTTTGCTGTCGATCCCGCCGATCGTGATGTTCGTGCTGCACGACTATCAGCGCAAACGGGTGCTGACGTTCCTCGACCCTGAAAGCGATCCGTCCGGCTCGGGCTACCACATCTTGCAGTCCAAGATTGCCTTGGGCTCGGGCGGCTTCTTCGGCAAGGGCTATGGCCTGGGCTCGCAAAGCCAGCTGAACTTCCTTCCCGAGAAGCAGACTGATTTCATCTTCGCCACCTTGGCTGAGGAGTTCGGCTTCCTCGGCTGCTTCTCGATCTTGTTCCTCTATGCTGTCGTGATCTTCATGGCGCTGCGGACTTCGGCGCTCGCGCACTCGCACTTCGGACGTCTGTCGGCGGCCGGCACGACGGCGACCTTCGCCCTCTATGTGCTGATCAACGGCGGGATGGTCATGGGCCTGGCGCCAGTGGTCGGGGTGCCGATGCCGCTCTTGTCCTACGGCGGCACCGTCATGCTGACCGTGATGATCGGCTTTGGCCTGGTCCAGGCCGTTCGCGTGCACCGCTACTCGGAAGTCACCAGCGGCAAGGGCTCGTTGATGTAAGCGCCGGCAGGAAACTTGCCGTCAGAGCTTCAGCGCCTGATCCGTCGCGCGGACAAGTCCATCGACGATCCCCGGCTCGGTCGAGGCGTGTCCCGCGTCCCAGACGATGTCGAAATTGGCCTCGGGCCAGGCGTTCTTCAGCCGCCACGCGCTGTCCATCGGCGTGACCACGTCGAACCGACCCTGGACGATCCAGCCAGGAATGCCGCGGATCTTGTCGATATTTTTCAGGATCCAGCCGTCTTCCTTGAAGAAGCCGCCATTGGCGAAGAAATGGCACTCGATCCGCGCGAAGGCGATGGCGAAGTCGATCTCGTTGAACTTCGATGGCCGTGCTTCGGGCCCGCGGATCGAGATGGTGTCTCCTTCCCATTGGCTCCAGGCCGCAGCGGCCTCGGCCTGGATGCGGCGGTCGGTGTGGGTCAGCCGCTTGTGGTAGGCGGCCATCATGTCGCCGCGCTCCGCCTCCGGGATCGGCGCGCAGAACCGCTGCCAAGCGTCAGGGAACAGCATAGAAGCGCCGTCCTGGTAGAACCAGCGCAGCTCGCGCTGGGTCAGAAGGAAGATGCCGCGCAGCACCAGCGCCTCGACGCGGTGCGGATGGGTGATGGCGTAGGCCAGCGCCAGGGTCGAACCCCAGGAGCCGCCAAACACCGTCCATTTCTCGACACCGAGATGGATGCGAAGCCGCTCGATGTCCTCGATCAGCGACCAGGTAGTGTTGTCGTCCAGGCTGGCGTTGGGCCGCGACTTGCCGCAGCCGCGCTGGTCAAACAGCGCCATCCGCCACTTCGCCGGATTGAAGAACCGCCGCATGGTCGGGTTGATCGCCCCGCCCGGCCCGCCATGCAGGATGACGCACGGCTTGCCGTTCGGATTGCCGCACTCCTCATAGAAGATCTCGTGCGGGCCGCCGGTCGCCAGCCAGCCGTAGCCATACGGCTCGTTCTCGGGAAACAGCCCCTTGCGGTGCGCGGTGGTGGAGACGCTGAGCGGCGGGGTGTTTCGTTCCATCCCGCGCAGTCTACTTCGGGAAGCGGCGATCCATCCAGTCCAGGATGAGGCGGTTCACTTCCTCCGGCTTTTCCTGCTGCGTCCAGTGGCCGGATTCCTTGATCAGCGCCTTCTCCAGGTCGGAAATGACCTCTTCCATGCCATCGGCCATGGCCGGGGAGAGGACCACGTCCTTCTCGGCCATGATCATCAGGCACGGGATCCCGTCGATCCGCGTGGGCAGGTCGGCCGATCGCTCCCAGTTGCGGGTGAAGTTTCGGTACCAGTTGATGCCGCCGGTGAAGCCTGTCGCCTCAAAGGTCTCGACGAAGGCCGCCAGCTCATCGGGGCTGAGCAGCTGGTTGGAGGTGTCGGATTTATCCCAGGCCTTGAGCGCGTCTCCGAACGCGAAGGTCGAGCCGCCGGCCTCCGGGGCCGCGGCCTGCTCGACGGCGGCCGGCTTGCGCATGAAGAAGCGCATGGTCTTGTCGACATCGGCCGCCAGGGCCGCGTCGGCGATCGCCGGCTTCTGGAACCAGACGATGTACATGTCCTCGCCGAACACCTTGCGCATGCCCTCGATCGGATCGAGCGGCGCGCGGCGCATGAAGGGGGTGTTGAGGCCGATGACACCGGCGACGCGGTCGGGGTGTATCAGCGGCAGTTGCCAGACGACGATGCCGCCCCAGTCGTGCCCGCAGAACACGGCCTTCTCGACGCCGAGGTGATCGAGGAGGCCGACGAGGTCGCCGGTCAGGTGCTCCATGTCGTAATCGGAGACAGGATCAGGGCGCCCGCTGAGGCCGTAGCCGCGCTGGTCCGGGGCGATGGCCCAGACGCCGGCTTCCTCGCAGGCCTTGAGCTGGTGGCGCCAGGAGAAGGCGAGCTCGGGGAAGCCGTGGCAGAAGATCAGCGGCACGCCCTTGCGCGGCCCGACCTCGTAGTAGGCCATGTCGATCCCGTTGACCTGGGCGTGCTTCACCGGAGGCATCTGGCGGGCGAGGGCGGACGACATGCTGGGGTTCCTCTCTGCTCTTTGAGGCGGAGCTTGGCAGGGTTCCTTGCACGGAAAGCAAGGGTTAGAAGCCGAGCGATGACCGACAATCGAATCGACGACACGCGCATCCCCTGGGGTTTGGTGATCCTGCTGGGGGCGCTGACCGCCTTCGCGCCGATGTCGATCGACATGTACCTGCCAAGCCTGCCGGCGATTGGAGCGGACCTGAAGGCCAGCGCCGCCCAGACCCAGGCGACGGTGGCGGCGTTCTTCGCCGGCATGGCCATCGGCCAGTTCTTCTACGGCCCAGCTTCGGACCGGTTCGGCCGCCGCGGCCCGATCCTGGTCGGGGTTGCGATCTATATCGCCGCCTCGGTCGCCTGCGCGCTGGCCACCTCGCCGGAGATGCTGATCGCCTCGCGGTTCGTGCAGGCATTAGGCGGCTGCGCCGGCGGCGTGGTCGCCCGGGCGGTGGTCCGCGACCGCTTCAACCACACCGAGACGGCGCGGATGTTGTCGCTGCTGACCCTGATCATGGGCCTGGCGCCGATCCTGGCCCCGATCCTCGGCGGCGCGCTGCTGGCGCTCGGCGGCTGGCGGTTGAACTTCTGGGTGCTGACCGGCTTCGGGCTCGCCTGCGGCGCGGCGACCCTGCTGTGGCTGAAGGAGAGCCGCTCGGCCGAGACCGCGGCGCAAGCCGCCTCGGAGAGCCCGCTCGCCGCCTATCTGGCCCTGCTGCGCCAGCCCCGCCTGGTCGGCTACGCCCTGGCCGGGGCGCTCAATGGCGCGACCCTCTTCACCTATATCTCGGCCTCGCCGGGCCTGCTGATCGGCGCCTACGGGATCTCGCCACAGCACTTCGGCTGGGTGTTCGGACTCAACGCAGCGGGGGTGATCGGCGCCAGCCAGGTCAACCGCATCCTGCTGCGCACCCGCACCCCCGACCAGGTCCTGGCCCGCTCCAGCTCCGTCGCTGTCATGGCCTCGGTCGCCCTGGCCCTGGCGGCGGTCACCGGCTTTGGCGAGCGCTGGAGTGTGCTGCCGCTGCTGTTCGTGCTGCTG
The DNA here is from genome assembly GCF_056401675.1 of Phenylobacterium sp. P4_E10. NCBI lineage: Bacteria > Pseudomonadati > Pseudomonadota > Alphaproteobacteria > Caulobacterales > Caulobacteraceae > Phenylobacterium > Phenylobacterium sp. P4_E10. The sequence continues at coordinate 41,273 of NZ_JBFUIW010000001.1, forward strand.
GCCAGCTACGGCTTCATGCAGGGCAACACCATGGCCGGGGCGCTGAACGTCGATCCCAAGCGCTCAGGCTCGATCTCGGCGCTGATGGGGGCGGCCTCGTTCGGGGTCGGGGCCCTGGCCGCCAGCCTGGCCGGCGCCTTCCACGACGGCACGCCGCGGCCGATGGCCATCGTCATGATGCTGGCGCTGATCGGCTCGGCGCTGGCCCTGCGCAAGCTGGCCCTGCCGAAGGACGCTCAGGCCTGAGGCTTCTGCAGGCTGGCCCAGGCCAGCACCGCCCAGCCGGCCAGGAACAGGGTCCCGCCGATCGGCGTGATCGCGCCGAACCAGCGCGGCGCGCCGAGCGCCATGGCGAACAGCGAGCCCGAGAAGATCGCCACCCCGGCCAGGAACAGCGGCGGCGCCAGCCGGGCGCGCGGCTTTCCCTGCGCCGCGAGGAAGGCGGCGGCGAACACCGCGAGCACATGCATGAAGGCGTAGGTCGCGCCGGTGTGCATCCACTCCTTGGCCTTGGGATCGCTCAGGCCATGGGCGGCGAAGGCCCCGAAGGCCACGGCCAGGAAGCCGCCGACGGCGGCCGCGAACATCCAGGGAGCAAGCTTGGTCATGCCCTTTGCCTAGCGAGTCCGGCGCTGCGCCGCTACCAATAGCCGAACAGGGGAGGGCGCTATGAAGCCGGTATCGGTCTCGGACTATCGCGAACTGGCGCGTCGGCGCCTGCCGCCCATGTTCTTCGAGTATATCGACGGCGGGTCCTACGCCGAGGTGACGCTCGGGCGGAACGTCGCCGACCTGGAAGCCATCGCCCTTCGCCAGCGCGTGATGCGCGACATGACCCAGCTCGACATGTCGGTGGAGGTGTTCGGCCAGAAGACGGCCATGCCGCTGGGGTTGTCGCCAGTCGGAATGGCCGGGATGTACGCCCGTCGCGGCGAGGCGCAGGCCGCCGCCGCCGCCGCCGAGGCCGGCATTCCGTTCTGCCTCTCCACCGTCGGGGTCTGCTCGGTCGAGGAGGTCGCCGCCACCGGAACGCCGCCCTGGTTCCAGCTCTACATGCTCAAGGACCGCGGCTACATGCGCGAGCTGCTGGCGCGGGCCAAGGCGGCCGGCTGCCCGGTGCTGGTGTTCACCGTCGATCTGCCGCTGCCGGGCTCGCGCTATCGCGACGTGCGGTCCGGCTTTTCCGGCTCCAGCGGGATCTCCGGCGCGCTCAACACCCTCTGGCAGGGCGCGACCCACCTCGAATGGTCCTGGGACGTCTACGCCAAGGGCAAGCCCCATACGCTCGGCAACGTCCAGAGCGCGGTGACCGAGGGCAAGCGGGTCAACGACTTCCTGAGCTGGATTGCCCGCAACTTCGACCGCTCCGTCACCTGGGCCGACCTCGACTTCGTGCGCGAGATCTGGGACGGCCCGATCGTCATCAAGGGCGTGCTCGATCCTGACGACGCCCGCGATGCGGTGAAGGCCGGCGCGCAGGGCCTGGTCGTCTCCAACCACGGGGGGCGGCAACTCGACGGCGTGCGCTCCTCGATCTCGGCCCTGCCGGCGGTGGTCGACGCGGTCGGCGACGACCTTGAAGTCTTCATGGACGGCGGCGTGCGATCCGGCCTGGACGTGCTGAAGGCGCTGAGTCTCGGGGCCAAGGCCTGCTTCGTCGGCCGTCCCTGGGCCTACGCCCTGGGCGCAGGAGGCCGACCGATGATATCCAAAATGCTCGGAACCCTGCGTTCGGAGCTGGCGACCGCCATGGTGCTGACGGGGTGTAAATCGGCGAGAACGGCTGATAAGTTGCTACTAGACGTCGCACCGTAGAAAATCTTTTCAAATTCCCGCGCTCAGGCCCATCGACAAGGGCTGATCTTGCCGGGTAAATGCCCGCCGAATTTGCGCGCAACAACGGTCTCCCAAGGCCGTCTGATCGCGCGCCTGTGAGTTGAGAGCGAGGTGTCCCCATGGGAGCTCCGGAACGGCAAGGTCTTTACGACCCGCGCAATGAACACGACGCGTGCGGTGTGGGTTTTGTGGCCAATATCAAAGGCCGCAAATCGCATGAGGTTGTGACTGCCGGCCTGGAGATCCTGATCAACCTGGATCACCGCGGCGCCGTCGGCGCCGATCCGCTGGTGGGCGACGGGGCCGGGATTCTGATTCAGATTCCGGATGGCCTGCTGCGCGACTGGGCCGCCAAGGAAGGCGTGAATCTGCCGCCGCCGGGCGAGTATGCGGTCGCCATGTGCTTCCTGCCGCGCGACGAGGCCGCGCGCGATGTGGCGGTCAGCCAGTTCGAGCACTTCCTGAAGGTGGAGGGGCAGACCTTCATCGCCTGGCGCGACGTGCCGACCAACACTGACGGTCTGGGCGAAGCGGTGCTCGCCGAGATGCCGGTGATCCGTCAGGCCATCGTCGGCCGCGGTCCCAACGTGAAGGATCAGGACGCCTTCGAGCGCAAGCTGCTGACCGTCCGCAAGCAGCTGCAGAACCCGCTGGCCGACCTGGCCGTCAAGAAGAACCTGCCGGGCCTGACCCAGCTCTACCTGCCGTCGTTCTCGACGCGCACCGTGGTCTACAAGGGCCTGCTGCTGGCCGATCAGGTCGGCACCTTCTACCAGGACCTGCTGGACGAACGCTGCGAGTCCGCCCTGGCCCTGGTTCACCAGCGGTTCTCGACCAACACCTTCCCGTCCTGGAAACTCGCGCACCCGTACCGGTTCATCGCCCACAACGGCGAGATCAACACCGTCCGCGGCAACGTGAACTGGATGAACGCCCGCCGCCGCACGCTGGAAAGCGACCTGCTGGGGCCGGACCTCAACAAGATGTGGCCGCTGATCCCGCACGGTCAGTCGGACACCGCCTGCCTCGACAACGCGCTCGAGCTGCTGGTCGCCGGCGGCTACCCGCTGGCCCACGCGGTCATGATGCTGATCCCGGAAGCCTGGGCCGGCAATCCGCTGATGAACGCCGAGCGCAAGGCGTTCTACGAATACCACGCCGCCCTGATGGAGCCGTGGGACGGCCCGGCCGCGGTGGCCTTCACCGACGGCCGCCAGATCGGCGCGACCCTCGACCGCAACGGCCTGCGTCCGGCCCGCTTCATCATCACCGACCAGGACCATGTGATCATGGCCTCGGAAGTCGGCGTGCTGACGGTTCCGGAAGAGCGCATCGTCCGCAAGTGGCGCCTGCAGCCCGGCAAGATGCTGCTGATCGACATGGAAGAAGGCCGGATCATCGAGGACGAGGAGATCAAGCGCTCCCTGTCCGAGGCCGAGCCCTATGCCGACTGGCTGCGCAACACCCAGTTCAAGCTCGAAGAGCTGCCGGAAATCGCCTTCAACGAGGCGCTGTCGAACGACGCGGCCCAACTGCTCGATCGCCAGCAGGCGTTCGGCTACACCCAGGAGGACGAGCAGTTCTTCCTGGAGCCGATGGCCGTCACCGGCGACGACCCGATCGGCTCGATGGGCGCGGACACGCCGATCGCCGTGCTCTCCCAGCGCTCGAAGCTGCTCTATGAGTACTTCAAGCAGAACTTCGCCCAGGTGACGAACCCGCCGATCGATCCGATCCGCGAGGAACTGGTCATGAGCCTGGTGTCGATGATCGGCCCGCGCCCGAACCTGCTCGGTCGCCACGCCGGCACCCACAAGCGCCTGGAAGTCTCGCAGCCGATCCTCACCAACGAGGACCTCAGCAAGATCCGGTCGATCAGCGAGCTGCTGGACGGCTCGTTCCGCACCGCCACCATCGACACCACCTGGGCGGCCGACGAAGGCGCGGCGGGCCTGGAGCGCGCACTGGACCGGCTGTGCCGCGAGGCCACCGAAAACGTCCTGGCCGACAAGAACATCCTGATCCTGTCGGATCGCCGCGTCAGTTCCGACCGCATCCCGATCCCGGCGGCGCTGGCCACCGCGGCCGTGCACCACCACCTGATCCGCCAGGGCCTGCGCATGCAGACCGGCCTGGTCATCGAGACCGGCGAAGCGCGTGAAGTGCACCACTTCTGCGTCCTGGCCGGCTACGGCGCCGAGGCGGTGAACCCCTATCTGGCGTTCGAGACCCTGGAAGCCCTGCGCGTGCGCCAAGGCATCACGCTGTCGGCCTATGACGTCCGCAAGAACTACATCAAGGCGGTGGGCAAGGGCATTCTGAAGGTCATGTCCAAGATGGGTATCTCGACCTACCAGTCCTATTGCGGCGCCCAGATCTTCGACGCCGTCGGCCTGTCGTCGGAGCTGATCGAGAAGTACTTCACCGGCACCGCGACCACCATCGAAGGCATCAGCCTGCCGCAGATCGCCGAGGAATCCGTGCGTCGTCACCGCGACGCCTACGGCGACAACCCGATCTACGCCTCCATGCTGGACGTCGGCGGCAGCTACGCCTTCCGCCTGCGCGGCGAACAGCACGCCTGGACGCCGGAGTCGGTCTCCAAGCTGCAGCACGCCGTCCGCGGCGGCCGCTCGGACGAGTACCGGGCCTTCGCCGAGACCATCAACGAGCAATCCGAGCGCCTGCTGACCATCCGCGGTCTGATGCGCTTCAACTTCGATCAGACCCCGGTGCCGATCGACGACGTCGAACCGGCCAGCGAGATCGTCAAGCGCTTTGCCACCGGCGCGATGAGCTTCGGCTCGATCAGCCGTGAGGCCCACACCACGCTGGCCGTGGCCATGAACCGCATCGGCGGCCGCTCCAACACCGGCGAGGGCGGCGAAGAATCCGACCGCTTCAAGCCGCTGCCGAACGGCGACTCGATGCGTTCGGCCATCAAACAGGTGGCTTCGGGCCGGTTCGGCGTCACCGCCGAGTACCTGGTCAACGCCGACGACATCCAGATCAAGATGGCCCAGGGCGCCAAGCCCGGGGAGGGCGGCCAGCTGCCCGGCCACAAGGTCGACAAGAACATCGCCCGCGTCCGTCACTCGACGCCGGGCGTGGGCCTCATCAGCCCGCCGCCGCACCACGACATCTATTCGATCGAGGATCTGGCCCAGCTGATCCACGACCTGAAGAACGTCAACCAGAAGGCCCGCATCTCCGTGAAGCTGGTCTCGGAAGTCGGGGTCGGCACGGTTGCGGCTGGCGTGGCGAAGGCCCGCGCGGACCACATCACCATCTCCGGCTTCGAAGGCGGCACCGGCGCTTCGCCGCTGACCTCGCTGACCCATGCGGGCTCGCCATGGGAGATCGGGCTGGCCGAGACCCAGCAGACCCTGCTGCTGAACGGCCTGCGCACCCGCGTGGCGGTTCAGGCGGACGGCGGCCTGCGGACCGGCCGCGACGTGGCCATCGCCGCCCTGCTGGGCGCCGACGAGTTCGGCTTCGCCACGGCGCCGCTGATCGCCGCCGGCTGCATCATGATGCGCAAGTGCCACCTGAACACCTGCCCGGTGGGCGTGGCGACCCAGGACCCGGTGCTGCGCGCGCGCTTCACCGGCCAGCCCGAGCACGTGATCAACTACTTCTTCTTCGTGGCCGAAGAGCTGCGCGAGATCATGGCCTCGCTGGGCTTCCGGACGGTCAATGAGATGGTCGGCCGCGTCGACCGCCTCAACGCCCGCGACGTGGTCGACCACTGGAAGGCCGATGGCGTCGATCTGTCGAAGCTGCTCTATGCGGCGGCGCCGGAAGGGGCCAAGGGCCTGTGGAACATGGACCGTCAGGACCATGGCCTGGGCAAGGCGCTGGACAACACCCTGATCGCCGACGCCGCGCCGGCGCTGGAGAAGGGCGAACCGGTCCTGCTCGAGTACGCGATCAAGAACATCAACCGCACCGCCGGCGCCATGCTGTCGGGCGAGGTGGCCAAGCGCTACGGCCACGCCGGCCTGCCGGAAGACACCATCGCCATCAAGTTCCGCGGCCAGGCCGGCCAGAGCTTCGGCGCCTTCGCGGCCCGCGGCGTGACGCTGGAGCTGACCGGCGACGGCAACGACTATGTCGGCAAGGGTCTCTCCGGCGGCCGCGTGGTGGTGCGCCAGCCTCCCGAGGCCAACCGCGACCCGACCCAGAACATCATCGCGGGCAACACGGTGCTCTACGGCGCCATCGCGGGCGAGGCCTACATCCAGGGCGTGGCCGGCGAGCGTTTCGCCGTCCGCAATTCCGGCGCCGTGACGGTGGTCGAGGGCGTGGGCGACCACGGCTGCGAGTACATGACCGGCGGCGTGGTGGTGGTGCTGGGCGACACCGGCCGCAACTTCGCGGCCGGCATGTCCGGCGGCGTGGCCTATGTCTACGACCCGGCGGGCCGCTTCGACGTTCTCTGCAACAAGGCGATGGTCGACCTGGAAAAGGTCGAGCCGGCCGGCCCGGCGACCCGCGAGGACGAGCCGTTCCGCCCGAGCCAGCGCTCGCTGTCGGTCGAGAACAACGGCATGGGCGACGTGCTGCGGTTCGACGCCGAGCGCCTGCGCATCCTGATCGAGCGGCACCTGCTCTATACGGGGTCGGCGCGCGCCCGCGAGATTCTCGAAAACTGGGACCAGGCCCTGACCTCGTTCGTGAAGGTCATGCCTAAGGATTATCGCCGCGCCCTGTTGGACATGGCCGCGGAACGCCAGGCGGCTGCGGCCGTCGCGGCGGAATAGGGTGGGGAGTAGAGAAGATGGGTAAGCCCACCGGCTTTCTTGAGATCGAGCGCCAGGAGCGCACCTACGAGGCTCCGCAGGAGCGCCTGCAGAACTGGAACGAGTTCGTGCAAGCCATGCCGGCGGCCGACGTGTCCAAGCAGGCGTCGCGCTGCATGGACTGCGGGATTCCGTTCTGTCACCAGGGGTGCCCGGTCAACAACCAGATCCCGGACTTCAACAATCTGGTCTATCGCGACCAGTGGAAGACGGCTCTGGATAACCTCCAGTCGACCAACAACTTCCCGGAGTTCACCGGCCGCGTCTGCCCCGCCCCGTGCGAGGCGTCCTGCACGCTGAACATCATCGACACACCGGTGACCATCAAGACGATCGAGTGCGAGATCGTCGACCGCGGCTGGCAGGAAGGCTGGATCGGGCCGCAGATGTCGCCGCGCGGCACCGGCAAGCGCATCGCCGTCGTCGGCTCGGGCCCCGCAGGCATGGCCTGCGCCCAGCAGCTGGCGCGCGCCGGTCACGCTCCGACAGTGTTCGAGAAGAGCGACCGGATCGGCGGCCTGCTCCGCTACGGCATTCCGGACTTCAAGATGGAAAAGCATCTGATCGACCGCCGCGTCGCGCAGATGGAGCAGGAAGGCGTGATCTTCCGCACCGGCTTCGAGGTCGGCAAGACGGTCTCGGTCCAGCGGCTGCTGGACGACTATGACGTGCTGATCATGGCCGGCGGCGCCGAGGATCCTCGCGATCTGAACGTGCCCGGCCGCGAGCTGGCCGGCGTGCATTTCGCCATGGATTTCCTGACCCAGCAGAACAAGCGCAACGCCGGAGACGACGAGCTGCGGGCGGCCCCGACCGGCGCGATCTCGGCCACCGGCAAGCACGTGGTCGTCATCGGCGGCGGCGATACCGGAAGCGACTGCATCGGCACCTCCAACCGCCACGGCGCGGTCACGGTCACCCAGCTGGAAATCATGCCCCAGCCGCCGGCGCGCGAGAACAAGCAGCTGACCTGGCCGGACTGGCCGCTGAAGCTGCGCACCTCGTCGAGCCACGAGGAAGGCTGCGAGCGGGACTTCGCGGTCTCGGCCAAGCGCTTCATCGGTTCGAACGGCAAGGTCGAGGCGGTCGAGTGCGTCCGCGTCGAGTGGGTCGCGGGCCCTGACGGCCGCCAGACCCTCCAGGAGGTGGCCGGCAGCGAGTTCGAGCTGAAGGCCGACCTGGTGCTGTTCGCCATGGGCTTCGTCGGCCCGCGCAACAACGAGTTCATGCAGCAGTCCGGCGTCGAGCTGGACCCGCGCGGGAACGTCAAGGCGCCGGTGACCAACTACCAGACCACGACGCCGAACATCTTCTCGTGCGGCGACATGCGTCGCGGCCAGTCGCTGGTCGTCTGGGCGATCCGCGAGGGCCGCCAGTGCGCGCAGGCGGTCGACGCCTACCTGATGGGAACCAGCAAGCTGCCGCGCTGAGGCGCGGCGGCCCCTACGGGTTGATGTTGTTGAGCACGTCCAGGTGCGCGGCGATCATCGTCGCCGACCTGGCGGCGTGGGCGCGCAGCAGCTCGTTGTCGCCCTTCGCGGCATAGTTCTGGTGCAGGGCCAACGCGATCTTGTGGCTCTCCAGCGCGCTCGACTTGAAGCGGTCGTCGAACTCCTGGGTGGCCGCGCCGGCCTGCTGCAGGGCGTCGAGCATGCCGGTCGGGCCCTTGCCGAGCGAGCCGGTGGCCGGAGGCGGCAAGCCCGCTTGCGACAGCACCGCCTTCAGGTCGGTGAAGCTCGCGGTATGCGAGTCGAACACCGTCTTCGCGAAGCTGCGAATTTCCTCCGAACGGGCGCGGGAAACGCCCAGGCGGCCGGTCTCGATCATGAAGCGATCGGTGATCGACGCGGACCGTGCGTAGTCGGCGGCGACGGTGGGCAAGTCCAGCGTCTTCGGAGAGCTGTCCAGGCGGCTCTGAGCGAGAGCGGGGGGTGCTGAGACGGCCAAGATCAGCGTAGCTACGGCCGCAAGGAATACGCGCATTGCAAGTTCCCTCGCCTGATGGTCTGCGACATTAAACACGATCGTCGCCATACGGTTCCGCTGCCGGCTTGGCCGTCGGCCCTAGGTCGCGGTATGGCGGGTGCATGAAGCGTTTTTTCCTCGCCGCCGCCGCGGCCTGCCTCGCCCTCGGCCCGAGCCTCGCGGCCGCCGAGTCCATGACGGTCTACAAGGGCGCGACCCTGATCGACGGGAATGGCGGCGCGCCCAGGCCGGGCATGTCGATCCTGGTCAACGGCGAGCGTATCGAGCGCGTCTGGAAGGACGGCGAGGTGATGTTCAAGCTGCCGCCGGACACCAAGGTGGTGGACATGGCCGGCAAGTACGTCCTGCCGGGCCTGACCGACAGCCACGAGCACCTGGCGACGCCGCCGAACCGGCCGTTCGCGCAGGCGCAGATGAAGCGCGACCTCTACAGCGGCATCACCTCGATCCGCGACATGGCCGACGACCTGCGCAACGTCGCCGACCTGTCGCGCGCCTCGCGGATCGGCGAGATCCCCGGCCCGGATATCTACTACGCGGCGCTGATGGCCGGCCCGTCGTTCTTCGACGACCCGCGCGTGCAGGTCGCCTCGCTGGGGGCCAAGGGCGGGGAGGTCTCGTGGATGAAGGCGGTGACGCCGCAGACCGACCTGGTCAACGCCGTCGCGCAGGCGCGCGGCATCGGCGCCACGGCGATCAAGATCTACGCCAACCTGCCGGGCGAGGAGGTCGCGCGGATCACCCAGGAAGCGCACCGCCAGGGCGTCCAGGTGTGGGCCCACGCCGCGGTGTTCCCGGCCACCCCGGCCCAGGTGCTCGACGCCGGCGCCGACGTGGTCAGCCACGTCTGCATGCTGGCCTACCAGGTCTCCGACCAGATCCCGACCGGCTACCACCGCCGCGCCGCGGTCCAGGAGGAGAAGTTCGGCAAGGACGTGAACCCCGAGATCGCCAAGCTGCTGGCCAAGATGAAGGCCGACGGCCAGGTGCTCGACGCCACGGTCCGCATCTACGAGATGATGAAGGGCCGCACGGCCAAGCCGTACTGCTCGACCGAACTGGCCGCGCAACTGACCAACCAGGCGCTGAAGGCCGGGGTGGTGATCTCGGCCGGCACCGACGGCTTCTCCGATCCCGAGGCGGCCTATCCGGCGCTCTACGAAGAGCTGGAGATGCTGGTCGACAAGGCCGGCTTCACGCCGATGCAGGCCGTGGTCGCGGCCACCCGCAACGGCGCGCTGTCGGTGCGCAAGGACGCCGACTTCGGGACCATCGAGGCCGGCAAGCTGGCCAACCTCGTCTTCACTGCCCAGGACCCGTCCAAGGACATCAAGGCCCTGCGGACCCTGACCCTCACCGTGAAGCGCGGCAAGGAATACCCCCGCGCCGACTTCGACCCCAAGGCCGACCTCGCGGCCCGGAGCAGCGACAAATGATCAACCGCCGCCAGACCCTCAGCCTCGCCGCCGCAGCCTTCGCCGCGGGCGGCCCGGCCTTTGCGGCCAAGGACGAGCCGCTGATGATCAACGCCCTGGGCGGGATCTCCAATCCGAACCTGCAGATCGGCCGCCAGGCCTCGCCGGCGGCCGACACCCTGCTGCTCGACGTCGATGCGCGCGGCATCGCCGATGCCAAGGCGGCCGGGCTCTCGGCGGTCAACATCACGCTGGGCTATGTGGCCGGTCCGCAGGACCCCTACGCCTATACGCATCAGACCCTGGACGCCTGGGACAAGCTGCTGGCCGACAACGCCGGCTCGCTGACCCCGGTGCGCAAGGCGTCGGACATCGCCCGCGCCAAGGCCGACGGCAAGGTCGGGATCATCTACGGATTCCAGAACGCCGTGCAGATCGGCGAGCACCTGGAGCGGGTCGACGAGTTCGCCGCCCGCGGGGTGCGGATCGTGCAGCTGACCTACAACCCGGCCAACATCCTCGGCGACGGCTCGATGGCGCCGGAGAACCGCGGCCTGACCGAGCTCGGCCGCAAGGTGGTCGACAAGCTCAACGCCGCCAAGCTGATGGTCGATCTCTCGCATTCGGGCGAGCGCACCTGCCTGGACGCCATCGCCGCCTCCAAGGCGCCGATCTCGATCAACCACACCGGCTGCCGGGCGCTGACCGACCTGCCGCGCAACAAGACCGACGCCGAGCTGCGCGGGGTGGCGGAGAAGGGCGGCTTTGTCGGTATCTACTTCATGCCGTTCCTGAACCTCAGCGGCCACGCCAGCGCCGCCGACGTGGTGGCCCATGTCGAGCACGCGTTGAAGGTCTGCGGCGAGGATCATGTCGGCATCGGCACCGACGGCTCGGCCGCCACCATCGACGACATGGAGGCCTACAAGGAGGCCCTGGCCCAGGAGAACCGCGAGCGGGTCGCCGCCGGCATCGCCGCCAAGGGCGAGCGGGCCGACACCTATCCCTTCGTGCTCGACCTGCGCGGCCCCGACCAGTTCCGCAAGCTGGCGCGGATGCTCGAGGCCCGGGGCCACAAGCCGCGGGTGGTCGAGAAGGTGCTGGGCCTGAACTTCGTCGCCTACGCCGACCGCGTCTGGGCCTGATCGCAGGTAGGTGGAGCCGGAAGCGGGGCCCGCTTCCGGCTTGGGCGTCAGCCCATCCGGCTTGGGCGTCAGCCCATGTACTTCCCGGCGAGCAGGAAGGTCAGAGCGCTGATTACCGCCGCCGCCGGCAGGGTCACGACCCAGGCGGTGACGATCGACTTGGCCACGCCCCAGCGCACCGCCGAAACCCGCCGGGCCGCGCCGACGCCGACGATCGCGCCGGTGATGGTGTGAGTGGTCGACACCGGCACGCCGAGGCCAGTGGCCATGAACAGGGTGATGGCCCCGCCGGTCTCGGCGCAGAAGCCCTGCATCGGGGTCAGGCGGGTGATGCGCGAGCCCATGGTGTGCACGATCCGCCAGCCGCCGAACAAGGTGCCCAGGCCCATGGCCGCCTGGCAGGACAGCACCACCCACAGCGGCACGTGGAACTGGCCGTCGGCCGGGCCCATGCCGTGGGCGATCAGCAGGGCGGCGATGATGCCCATGGTCTTCTGGGCGTCGTTGCCGCCGTGGCCGAGCGAATAGAGCGACGCCGAGACGAACTGCAGCTTGCGGAACACCCCGTCGACCGCGAACGGCGTCACCTTGATGAACGCCCAGGAGACGATCAGCACCAGCAGCAGGGCCAGGAAGAACCCGGTGGCGGGCGAGAGCACGATGGCGAAGACGGTCTTGCTGAGCCCGGCCCAAACGATCGCGCTGGTCCCGGCCTTGGCGACGCCCGCGCCGACCAGGCCGCCGATCAGGGCGTGCGAGGAGGAAGAGGGGATCGCCATCCACCAGGTCAGCAGGTTCCAGCCGATCGCCCCGATCAGGGCGGAGAAGATCAGGCCGTCGCTGATCAGCTCCGGCATGACGATGCCTGAGCCCACGGTCTTGGCCACGTGCAGGCCGAAGAACAGGAAGGCGATGAAGTTGAAGAACGCCGCCCAGGCCACCGCCGCGAAGGGCGGCAGCACACGGGTGGCCACGATGGTGGCGATGGAGTTGGCGGCGTCGTGCAGGCCGTTCAGGAAGTCGAAGGCCAGCGCGACAACGATCAGGAAGATCAGCAGCGGCCCGTAGCCGGCGAGGAGCTCCACGCGCCTAGACCTGCTCGATCACGATGCCGCTGATGCGGTTCGCCACATCCTCGAAACGGTCCATCACCTTTTCCAGGTGGCTGTAGACGTCGACCCCGACAACGAAGGCCATCGGGTCGTCGTGGCGGTGAGCCAGGAACAGCGCCTTGCGGCCGGCGTCGTAGATGACGTCCGAGCGGTCCTCGATATGGGTGATCTGCTCGGTCAGCTGGCTGAGCCGGGTCACGTTCTGGCGCATCTTCGACATCAGGCCGACGGCTTCGCGGGTCAGCAGGGCGGCCTCGACGATGATGTCGGCCATCTCGCGCATCGGGTCTTCGAACTCGCGCAGTTCGAACAGGGTCACGACCTTCACCGTCTTGTGCATCTGGTCGATCGCATCGTCGAGCGAGGTGATCAGGTCCTGGATGTCGCTGCGGTCGAACGGGGTGATGAAGGTCCGGCGGACGGTCAGCAGCACTTCGCGGGTGATGGCGTCGGCGGCGTCCTCGTGGGCGATCACGCGCGCGCAGGCGTCAGCCACCCCGTCTCCACCCTGCAGCACCTCGCGCAGGGCGGTGGCGCCTTCGACCAAAGTCTCAGCGTGAGCGCTGAAAAGGTCAAAGAACTTCAATTCCTTAGGCATAAGCGCCTGGAACCAGCTCAGCATCGTACCGTCCGTGTTTTTCGTTAAGCGGCCGCGGAGGCCCGATGACTTCTGCGCGCTCTTAGCCGCTTCCGGGCTCGGACCCAAGTGCCGCTGCAGGTCGCGGCGCCGCAGGGGCGCTCGCGCGGCGCGCGTAGACCCCGACGCTGGCGCCTTGGAACAGGGCCCGCCACTCGGCGCCGGGCGCGCGAGCGCCGACGCCGACGACGGTATCGACATCGGCCAGGCTCGCCGGGGCGGCGGCGGCGAGCACGGCTTGTGGCCGGGCGCGCAGCCGCCAGAACGCCAGCCGCGCAGAGGCCGGATCCTTGGCGATCAGCGCCACATCGCCCGGCCGGCGCGAGACGATGGCGTCGGCCGCCAGCAGTTCCGCGCCCAGTCCGTTGCGGCCTGCGGCGCCGGCGCGCTCCCAGACCACGTCACGGCCCGCCGAAAGCAGGCCAAGCGCCAGGAAGAGCGCCAGCCAGATGCGCTCCGCCGGCCAGGCCGTCAGGGCCATGGACAAACCCGCCGCAACCACGGCGGCCGCGGCGGCGGCGGCGTAGATCGGACTGTCCAGGCCAAAGGCGGTGAGGGCGGCGGCGTCCCAGGCCTGCGGCCAGGCGCCGTCGAACTGGCAGGCGGCAAATCCGGCAAGGCCGATCACCGGGGCTACGCCCATGGCGATGCGCCACCAGCGGCCGGCGGCGCGGTCGAACTCGCCGATGAACGGCGTGGCGGTCAACCACAGCAGCGGGATCAGTCCCTCGAAGCTGCGGCCCCAGGTGCGGTTGGGGCCGCCGGCGATGTCGGTCACGGCCAGGGCGGCGGTGACCAGCAGCACGCCGACGAAGGTCAGCAGGGTCAGGAGGAAGGTCGCCTCTTGCGGCTCCAGGGTGAATCGCATGCGGCCGCGGCTCCAGCCCCAGCGCATCTCCACTCGCAGCAGTCCGGTAAGGGTGGGCAGGCCGGAGAGCATCATCGAGGCGGCCACCATCACCACCAGCGCCCGCGCCCCGGTGATCCAGGCGGCCGGGCTCAGTTCGCCAGTGAACAGCGGATCGAACCGCGCGCCGAGATAGAAGGTCAGCGGCTCGGCGACCGGCTGGTTGGCCAGCATCGCCAGCAGGTTGGCGCCGGCCAGGAATCCGGCGCCGAAGGTGGCGATCCGGGCCATGAACACGCGCAGGTTTCGCCGTCCCAGGCCCAGGTCGATGCAGGCCAGCGCCACGAACGCCCCAGGCAAGGCGAGGCCCTGCGGCTTGAACAGCACCATCACCCCGGCCAGCGCGCCGACCAGGGCGGCGTGGATCACGGGGCGGCCATGGTAGAGCCGTGAGGTCGTCAGGATCGCCAGGCCCATCAGGGCGACGAACCATCCGTCTGGCAGCGCGGCGAAGGCGAAGCGGTAATAGGGATAGGCGAGGGCGAGCAGGAGGACGCCCAGCGCGTGGCGCCGCTCCAGGTTCCGCGCGACGCTGAGATAGGCCAGCAGCAGTCCGGCGAAATAGGCCGCCGCGCCCAGGATTCGCAGCCACGGCAGCAGGCTCTGCGTGCCGTAGGTGACGGCGCGGACGATCAGGGCGAAGCCGGTGTCCTGCAACCCCTGCACCTGCGGGAGGAGTTCCGGACGCGCCGCCAAGGTCGTGGCGTAGAGCGCGTGGATCAGGTGGCCGGTCTCGGCCGCCACGTAAAGCGGCAGGGCCAGGAAGATGCGGTTCAGATAGACCAGCGCGATGACGGCTCCGGCCAGGCCCATCAGGCCAAGGGTCACGCGCCCGCCCAGCCCCAACCGCTGCTGTCCGTCCCCCGAAGTCATACCGTCACTTTGGCGAGACTCAGCTCGCCTGACCAGCACCCAGGCGGAGCCTTGCCGATACGGGCGGTTGCGGTTTGCGCTGCGGCCCCGCTTCGCGGATCAATGGGCGCCAGACGACTCAGGGGGACGACATGCGCACGGCGATCCAATCCATGGCCCTGGCCGCCGCACTGGCGATCGCGGCCCCGGCGGCGGCGCAGGACCTGCTGCTCCATGGCGGCCCGATCTACACCGGCGAGGCCAAGGTCGAAGCCCTGGCGGTCAAGGACGGTAAGGTCGTCTTCGCCGGCCCTCTGGCCCAGGCCCGCAAGGCCGCGCCCGGTGCGCGCGACATCGACCTGAAGGGAGCCGCGGCGTTCCCGGGCTTCGTGGACGCCCACGCCCACCTCTCGGGCATCGGTTTCCGTGAGATGACCCTCAATCTCGAGGGAACGCCTTCGGCCGAGGCGCTGGTCGCCACCCTGAAGGCCTGGGCGGACGCCCATCCGGGGACGGACGTGATCTCAGGCCGGGGGTGGATCGAGACCCATTGGCCGGAGAAGCGCTTCCCCAGCCGCGCCGATCTCGACCGCGCCGTTCCCGACCGTCCGGTGGTGCTGGGCCGCGCCGACGGCCACGCCCTGGTCGCCAACTCCAAGATGCTGGCCCTGGCCGGGATCACCCGCGACACCGTCGCGCCGGCCGGCGGCCAGATCCTGAAGGACGCCGCCGGCGAACCGACCGGCATGGTGATCGACAACGCCATGGCCTTGGTGCGCGCCAAGGTCCCGCCGCCGACCCCGGCCGCCGAGGCCGAGGCGGTCCGGCGCGGGGTGGAAGTCTACGCCGCCCGCGGCTGGACCGGCCTGCACAACATGGGCGCCTCCATGCGCGAGGTGACCAACCAGCAGGCCCTGGCGGCCAAGGGCCAGATGCCGATCCGCGTCGATAACTACATGTCGGCCGGCGAAGGCGCCGGCGTGCTCAAGGACGGTCCCTCGCAGGACGCCAGCGGCCTGGTCCGGGTGCGCGGCGTGAAAATGTACATGGACGGGGCCCTGGGCTCGCGCGGCGCGGCGTTGCTGGCGCCCTATTCCGACGCCGAGGGGACCGGCCTGATCCTGACCCCGCGCGAGGTGATCGACGCCGCCCTGGTCAAGGCGCGGGCCTCCGGGGCCCAGATCGCCATTCACGCCATCGGCGACCGCGGCAACCGCATCGTGCTCGACGCCTTCCAACAGGCCTTCGCCGACGACTTGCCGGGCCTGAAGGCGGCGCGCTGGCGGGTGGAGCACGCCCAGGTGCTGTCGCCGGAAGACCTGCCGCGCTTCGCCCAACTCGGCGTGGTCGCCTCGATGCAGCCCTCGCACGCGATCGGCGACCTGTTCTTCGCGCCGGCCCGGCTGGGCCCGCAGCGGCTGAAGGGCGCCTATGCCTGGGAAAGCCTGCTGAAGTCCGGCGCGGTGGTCGCGGCGGGCTCCGACGCGCCGGTGGAGAAGGGCGATCCGCTGGTGGAGTTCTACGCCGCCGCCTACCGCCACGACCTCAAGGGCTTCGCCGGCCCCGACTGGGGACTCGACGAGGCTGTCACCCGGGCCCAGGCCCTGACCATGCTGACCGTCGGCCCGGCCGTCGCCGGCTTCCGCGAGAGCGAACTCGGCAAGCTGGCGCCTGGCCGTCCGGCCGACATCTCGGTGTTCTCGGTCGACCTGATGAGCGCGCCGTTCGCCGACATCGCCAAGGCCCACGCGGTCATGACCGTCGTCGGCGGCAAGGTCGTCTACGAAGCCAAGTAGACCCTAGCCGCGGCGGGCCGTGTAGGCGTCGATCACGGCCTCCGCCGCGCCCACCACTGCGGCGGTCGGGCGGTCGGCGTCGAACAACTGGCTGGTCAGGAAGGCGCCTTCGATCAGCAGCAGCAGGGCGTCGCCCAAGCCGTCGGCGTCAGCTGCGCCCATTTCGCCGGCCATGGTCCGCAGCCGCGCGCGCAGCTCGGCCTTGTGGTCCTGGGCGGTGACGCGGGCCGGGTGTCCGGCTTCGGGATACTCGACCGCGGCGTTGGTCAGGGCGCAGCCGCGATAGGCCTCGTGGTTGGACCGCTCGGCCATGCCGCTGAGATAGTCCAGCAGTTGCGCCTTGGGATCGCCCGGATGGGCGGCGACCGCGGTTTCGAAACGCGCCCAAAAGCCGTCGGCGACTTCGCGCAGCACGGCGGAGGCCAGTTCGTCCTTGGACTTGTAGGTCCGATAGAGGCTGGGCTTGGTGACCCCGGCGCGGGCGACGATCTCGTCCACGCCGACCGCCCGGATGCCCTCGCGATAGAACAGGTCGCGCGCCGTCTCGCGGATCTTGTCGGCGGCGCGGGGGGATGGCGATTTTGCGGGGTCAGTCATGGATACCGTCTTGACGATGTAACTGACCGGTACGTATATCGGGATTCTGAAACTTACAGGTCAGTAACATCATGATAGCCCGCGCCCGACCGTTTGGCCAGAAGTACGCCTTCGTGGCGCTCGCCGTGGTCTTCATCGCCCTGATGGCCGCCGCCGGACTGCGCTCGACTCCCGGCGTGCTGATGCTGCCGCTGGAGCGGGCGTTCGGCTGGGACCGCGGCACGATCTCGGCCGCCGCCGCAGTCGGTATCTTCCTCTATGGCCTGACCGGGCCGTTCGCCGCGGCGCTGATGCAGTCGTTCGGCGTGCGCCGCACGGTCGCCCTAGCCTTTGTGGTCATGGCCGTGTCGACCGCGCTCTCGTCGCTGATGGTCGAGCCCTGGCAGTACGTGGCCACCTGGGGCGTGATGACCGGCGTCGCCTCCGGCGCGGTGGCCATGGTGCTCGGCGCGACGGTGGTGAACCGCTGGTTCGTCGAGCGGCGCGGCCTGATGATGGGACTGCTCAGCGCCTCGGCGGCGAGCGGCTCGCTGGTCTTCCTGCCCGGTCTGGCGGCCCTGGCCGAGGCCGGCGGCTGGCGCCCGGTGGTGCTGACCATCTCGGTGGTGATGGCGGTGCTGGCCCCGCTGGTCTGGTTCCTGCTGCCCGAGAGCCCGGCCGCGATCGGCCAGGCGCCCTATGGCGCGCCGGCCGACTACGTCCCGCCTCAGGCCGCCCCGGCAGGCGGCGCCCTGCGCGGCGCGTTTCGCGCGCTGGGCCGCGCGGCCAAGACCCGCACCTTCTGGCTGCTGTTCGCGGGCTTCTTCGTCTGCGGCCTGACCACCAACGGCCTGGTGGGCGTGCACATGATCGCCATGTGCGCCGATCAGGGCCTGCCGGAGACCCGGGCGGCGACCCTGCTGGCGGTGATGGGCATCTTCGACCTGGTCGGCACCACGGCCTCGGGCTGGCTGACCGACCGCTACGACCCGCGCAAGCTGCTGTTCGTCTACTACGGCCTGCGCGGCCTCTCGCTGATGGTGCTGCCGTTCACCGACTTCTCGATCGTCGCGCTGGGCGTCTTCTCGGTGTTCTACGGCCTCGACTGGATCGCCACCGTGCCGCCGACCGCGCGCCTGGCCACCGAGGCGTTCGGCGACCATGACGGTCCGATCGTGTTCGGCTGGATCGCCGCCGGCCACCAGGCGGGCGCGGCGACGGCCGCAGTGGCTGCAGGAGTTATCCGCGCGACCCAGGGCCGCTACCTGGAAGCCTTCGTCCTGGCCGGCGTCGCCGCCCTGGTCGCGGCGGTCGCCTCGATCATGATCCGGCGGCAGTCCGCCACCGTGGCCCAGGCCGCGACGGCCTAACGCGCCTCGGGCAGGGTCAGCAGCTGATCGCGCGTCTGCCTGGTTTGGATGTCGAAGGTTCCTGGATCATCCCGGTCCGGAACCGCCGTGAGGCCGGTCAGCGGAATGCGGACGCGCCGATCCGGGTTGGGGGAGCGCTGGTCGATCTCGACAAAGAGACTGTTGACCAGCCCATCCGGGCCCAGGACCAGGTCCTCGACCTCGCCGATCTCGCGGCCGCTGGCGTCGATCAGGTCGGCGTCCTCGAGCTGGTCGCGGGTCACGCCCAGCGGGGTGCGGTCTGTGGACTGGGCTGCGGGTTCGCTCGCCATGCAGGTCGCGGCCGCAAAGCCGATCAGCGCAAGTCTCATGAAGGGTCTCCTGATGCCCGCTCCCCGAACGGGCCGGCGACCCTCACGGTTCCGCCTCAGCCCGCCGGGCGGACCGGGACAGCGACGTCGCAGATCGAGAAGTCGGCGCCCTTCTCGGCGCGCAGCTTGTCGACCAGGGCTGCGAAGGCCGGACCGTTCTCGTCCATCACCTCGAAGGCCGGCCGCTCGGCGGCGGACAGGTCGGCGGCGAGGCGGACCTTCAGCATCTTGTCGGGGTCGGCCGGCGGCTCGCCGACCTTGAGCGCCAGGATCACGTCCATGCCGTCCACCGCCCGGCCCCAGACCGTGTAGTCGCGGTCCAGCCGGCGGCTGGCGGCGCGCATGAAGAAGATCTCGGAATTGGCGGTGTTCTCGGCCGCCTGGCGACCCATGCCGGCCACGCCGGGGCAATAGGCGCCCCAGGCCCGCCGCCCGGCCGCAGGATCGCGCTTGGCTTCGGTGTCGGAGGCGGCGACGAACGGCGTCGCGCCCACGAAGCCGGCGATGGCGTCGCTGGCGCGCACCACCACCTTGGCCGGATCGGCGGGCTTCAGCCGGAAGGTGAACTCGGGCGCCAGGTCGGGATGGCGCGAGACGCCGCCGTCCTTGTTGTTGGGGTTGCCGGTCTGGTCGACGAAGTTCTCGATCACCCGGTGGAACTGCAGGCCGTCATAGACGCCTTCGCGGGCCAGGAGCTTGATCCGCTCGACCGCCTTGGGCGCGAAGTCGGGGCGCATCTCGACGACGATCCGGCCCTTGGTGGTGTCGATCACCAGCGTGTTCTGCGGATCGAGCTTGCGCCAGTCGGCGGCGTGGGCGGGCAGGGCGAAGGCGGCGAGTGCAGCGACGAGCGTCCGGATCATGCGGGGACTATCGGTCAAGCTGCCATTCCGGGCCAGTGAAGCTTACTAAGATGTAATGCAAGCTACCTTGCGGTGAACACTACCGCGCGATACACGATACCTCGAACTGGAGGTTCGCTCGTGGCGGAAACCGTACAAGTCCAATTGAAGAAGGGGGTGCTGGAGCTCTGCGTCCTGGCCTTGCTGTCCTCGCACGACAGCTACGCCTACGAGATCGCGAGCCGGCTGGCCGAGGGGATCGATATGGGGGAAGGCACCATCTATCCGCTGATGCGGCGGATGCAGAACGACGGGCTGGTGGAGACCTATCTGGTCGAAAGCCCGGCCGGGCCGCCCCGCAAGTACTACAAGCTGACCGAGACCGGAAAGGCGAGCTTCACCGCGCAAAAGGCGGAATGGGCTGCATTTTCCCGCGCGGTCGCGAAGATTCTGGGAGACGCCGAATGACCCGTCAGGAGTTCATTGACCGGCTGCGGCTCGGGCTCTCCGGCCTGCCGGCCGGCGCCATCAACGACGCGGTCGCCGACTACGAGACCCATTTCGCCGAGGGCGTGGCCGCCGGTCGCACCGAGGCCGAGGTGGCCGAGGCGCTGGGCGATCCCGCCCGCCTGGCCCGCGAGCTGCGCGCCGAGGTCGGCCTCAAGAAGTGGGAAGAGCAGCGCAACCCGACCTCGGCCGCCGGCGCGATCTTCGCCGTGCTGGGCCTCGGGGCCATCGACCTGCTGATCCTGCTGCCGCTGCTGATGGCGGTCGGGGGCGCGCTGTTTGGCCTGATCGTCGGAGCGATCGGCGTCTTCATCGCCGGCGGCGTGGTGTTCGCGGCCGGGCCGTTCCTGGCCCCGCCCGGCGGACCCGTCGCAGCGCTGCTGGCCGGCATCGGCCTGATGGCCCTGGCCGCCTCGGCCGGCGCGATCCTGACGATCATCGTGATCGGCATGGTCAACGCCCTGGTCTGGTACGGCCGTCTGCACTACCGGCTGCTGAAGCCGGCCATCGAACCTCAAGCCTAGGGGCCACAGCCATGATCCGCGTTCTTGTCCTGATCGCCGTCACCGGCTTCCTGGCCGGGGTGGTCGCCTTGGCCGGCGCCGCCGCGCTGGGCGGTCCCGAACTCGCCGCCCGTCACTGGGATTGGTCCGTCGACTGGGACGACCACGATAACCACCCCTCCCGCAGCGAGGACAAACGTCCGGCGAGCGCCGCTGCCGAGGCCGGAGAGACTACCCGCGAACTGGCCTGGGACGGCTCTGCCCAGGCGGTCTTCGAGATCCCGGCGAGCATCGAGTTCACCCAGGCCGCCGGCCCGGGCAAGGTCCGCATTGTCGGTCCCAAGGACGTCGTCGAGCGGGTGAAGCTCAGCAACGGCCACCTGACCCTGGACGGCGACCCGGCCGAATTCGTCCGCCTGCGGGTGGTGATGAGCGCGCCCGCCGTGACCCGCTTCGAGGTCGGCGGCGACGATCGGCTGGAGATCCGCAGCTACAAGCAGGACAAGCTGTCCATCGTCGCCAGCGGCGCCACCGAGGTCGAGGCCGAAGGCGAGACCGCCGCCCTGGACCTGGAGCTCTCCGGCTCGGGCGAGGCCGACCTGTCGGACCTGCGCAGCGAAAAGCTTACCGCCGACGTGTCGGGCAGCGCCCAGGCGACGCTCGCGGCCCGGGACTCGGCCAGCCTCGAGGTCTCCGGATCCGGCTCGGTGAAGCTGAGCGGCCGTCCGGCCCATCTGGACACCGACGTCACCGGTGCCGGCGCGGTCACCTTCGAGGACGGCAGCCGCGCCTCCGACACCGATACGCCGCGCAGGCCGGCGCATGACGCCAAGGAGACCTAGCTGCGGCCCAGCGCCTTAAGGACCACCGGCGCCAGGCCCTGAGCGATCACCCGCACGCCCTGGGCGTTCGGGTGGAAGCCGTCCCGCTGCTTGAGGGCCGGGGTGCGCATGACCCCGGCCAGCAGGTTGGGATAGAGCGCGATCCCCTGGGCCTTGGCGATCGCTGGAAACACCGCCTTGAACTCGCTGGCGTAGGCCCGTCCGATCACCGGCGGCGGGTCCAACCCGGCCAGGACCACCGCGATCTTTCGGGCCTTCAGGCGCGCGACGATCTTCTCGAGATTGGCCTTGGTGCGCTTGGGGTCGATACCTTGCAGCAGGTCGTTGCCGCCCAGGGCGACCAGGCAGACGTCGGTGTCGCTCTGGACGCTGAAGTCGACCCGGGCCAAGCCGCCAGAGGTGGTGTCGCCCGACACCCCGGCGCCGCGCACCAGGGCGTTGGCGCCCCGCTTGCGCAGCTGCGCCTGCAGCTGAACCGGCAGGGCGGCGCTGGTCGGCAGTCCGTAGCCGGCGGTGATCGAGTCCCCCAGGATGGTGACCACGCGCGGCTTTTGGGCGAGGCCAGCTGTGGGCCACGCGGCCAGGGCGCCGGCGATCAGCAGGCGACGGGTCAGCGAAAGGGTGGGTGTCTGCGCCATTCTGCTGTCCTATCTAGGCCGTAACCCGTGAAGCTCAATCTCCTAAGAGGCCCCTTTGTCCGACGCCGTCCCGCCACTGGCCGTAAGGAACGTCTCGCTGACCCTGCCTTCGGCGGCCGGGCCGGTGGAAATCCTTCGCGACCTTAGCTTTTCCGTGGCGCCGCGCGAGCGGGTGGCGATCACCGGACCGTCGGGCTCGGGCAAGTCCAGCCTGATCGCCGTGGCCGCCGGGCTGGAGCAGCCGACCTCGGGCAGCGTCGAGCTGCTCGGGCGCGAACTCTCCAGGCTGAACGAGGACGGCCGCGCCCGGCTGCGGCGCGGCAAGGTCTCGCTGGTCTTCCAGTCGTTTCACCTGCTGCCCAATATGACCGCGCTGGAGAACGTCGCCGCGCCGATGGAGATCGCCGGCATGGCCGATCCCGACGGCGTCGCCCGCGCCTGGCTCGACCGGGTCGGGCTGGCCGGCCGCCTGCGCCACTATCCGCACCAGCTGTCCGGCGGCGAGCAGCAGCGGGTCGCCCTGGCCCGGGCGCTGGCGCCGCGACCGGCCCTGCTGTTCGCCGACGAGCCGACCGGCAACCTCGACGCCGCCAACGCCGCCATGGTCGCCGACCTGCTGTTCGGCCTGGTGGCGGAGGAGGGGGCGGCCATGGTGCTGGTCACCCACGATCCTGATCTCGCCGCCCGCGCAGACCGCCAGGTGCGGCTCAGCGGCGGTCACGCCTGATGCTGGCGCTGCGTTTCGCCCTGCGTGAGTTGCGCTCGGGCGTGAAGGGCTTTCGGATCTTCCTGGCCTGCCTGGCGCTGGGCGTCGCCGCCATCGCCGCGGCCGGTTCGACGGCCGAAGCCTTCCGTCATGGCCTGGCCGGCCAGGCGCGCGAGATCCTCGGCGGCGACCTGGCGGTGACCGTCGAGCAGCGCCGGTTTACGCCGGCGGAGGCCGCCGCCATCGCCAAGGCCGGCCGGATCTCAACCGCGGTCAGCAGCCGCGCCATGGCGGAGTCCTCAGCCGGCGAGCGCCGACTGGTCGAGCTGCGCGGCGTCAGCGCCGCCTATCCGCTGGCCGGCAAGGTGACCTTGGAGGGCGGCGGCGACCTGGCCCACGCCATCGCACCGGCCGCCGACGGGACCGCCGGCGCTGTGGTCGAACGGGTGCTGCTGGAGCGGCTGAACCTCAGGATCGGCGAGCGCATCCTGGTCGGCGAGCTGCCGGTGATCGTCCGCGGCGTGCTGGTCCAGGAGCCGGATCGCCTGTCGCGCGGCTTTGCGCTGGGCCCGCGGGTCCTGGTCCGCCGCGAGGCGGTGGAACAGGGCGGCTTCCTGCAGCCCGGCCTGCCGTTCCTGGAAACCGCCCGCATCGCCTTGCCGGACAACGTCTCGCCGACGCAGGCGCGCAAGGAGCTGCGCAAGACCCTCAAGGACCGGGCCGTGCGGATGCGCGACCGCGAGGACGCCGCGCCGGGCGTGCGCTGGCTGATCGACCAGCTAGAATACTTCCTCGGCTTCATTGGCCTGGCCTCGCTGGTCGCCGGGGGGCTCGGGGTCTTTGGCGCGGTCACCGCCTTCCTGGAGGAGCGCAAGCCGTCGATCGCGGTGCTCAAAGCGCTGGGCGCGGAGGGCGGCTTCATCCGCAATCTCTATCTGGCGCAGATCGGGGTGCTGGCGGTGCTGGGCGTCGCCATCGGCCTGGCGCTGGGGGCGGCCGCGCCGTTCGTGCTGGCCGGCCTCATCCCCGAGGACCTGCCGGTCCCAGCGCTGTTTGCGGTCTATCCGGGGCCGTTGCTGCGGGCCGGGGCGTTTGGGTTGCTGTCGGCCGCCGCCTTCGCCCTGGTCCCGCTGGCCCGGGCGCGTTCGACGCCGCCGGCCAGCCTGTTTCGCCACGACGCCCGCGGTGCGTTGACGTTCAGCGTCGAGACCATCGGCGCGGGCCTCGCCGCCCTGTCGCTGGCGGTGCTGTCGGTGCTCACGGCTCCGACGCCGCTGGCCGCGGGGTTGATGATCGGCGGCGTCGCCGTCTCCTTCGTCCTGTTGTGGGGGCTCGGCCGGCTGGCGGCGCGCGCCGCCGGGCAGTTCCGGGGCAGGACGCGAGGGGCGCTGCGCATGGGCCTGGCCAACCTGGCCGGGCCGCGGTCGGCCGCGCGCACGGCGGCGCCGGCCATCGGCCTTGGGGTCGGCCTGCTGGCGGCGGTGGTGCTGATCCAGTCCAGCCTGCTGCGCCAGGTGGCCGAGGTCGCGCCGCGCACCGCTCCAGCCCTGGTGTTCACCGACATTCCCGGCGACCAGGCGGCGAGGTTCGACCAGGTGGTGGCCGCTGGCTTCGGCCAGAAGCTGACCGCCGACAACTATCTGCGCGCGCCGTTCCTGACCGGGCGGATCGTGCGGCTGAACGGCAAGCCGCTGGACCGCAAGACCATCCCCGAGCGCGAGCGCTGGGCCTATGACAACGACATCTCGATCTCGGCCATCGGCCCCGAGCCGGTCGACCCGGAGATCGTCGAGGGCCGCTGGTGGCCGGCGAACTATTCCGGCCCGCCCTTGCTGGCCATGGAGGTCGAGGCGGCTCGCGGCGGCGGGCTGAAGGTCGGCGATCGAGTGACCCTGTCGGTGCTCGGGCGCGAGATTGAGGCGAAGATCGCCGTCCTGCGCAAGGTCGATGTCGGCGGCTTCGGCGCCAGCTTCCCGTTGATCCTCACGCCTTCGGCCCTGGAAGGGGCGGAGCTGCGCCATGTCGCCATCGCCAAGGCCAATAGGGACCAAGAGGCGCGGGTGACGCGCGCGCTAGGCCGCGACTTCCCGGAGGTGAACGTCATTTCGGTGCGCGAGCAGCTGGAGGCGGCCACGGACCTGTTCGACCGCCTGGCCCTGGCCATACGCGCCGCCGCGGCGGTGGCGGCCCTGGCCGGGCTGCTGGTGCTGACCGGCGCCATCGCCGCGCGCGCCCAGGCGCGGACCCGCGAAGCCTCGATCCTCAAGGTGCTGGGCGCCTCGCGGCTGCAGGTGCTGGCCGCCTATGTGCTGGAATACGGGGCGGTTGGGCTGATCGCCGGCGTCACCGGCGTGGGGCTCGGCGCGATCGCGGCCTGGCCCGTTGTGACACAGGTGTTCAAGGCCGATTGGGCGATCGATTGGTCCGGCGTCGCCGCCCTGGTGCTGGGCGCGGCCTTGCTGGCCGGTTTGGGCGGCGTGCTGGCCTCGCTGCATGCGCTCGCCAAGCGTCCTGCGGCGGCTCTTCGAACAGAGTGAATCCGCCTTAAGAATCTGGTCACCGATGCAGCGGCGTATTTCCCCCATGAGGTCCGCCCGTTCCAGTCCCGCTTTCGATCATGGCGCAGCGCTTCGCGTGCCGCCGCCCAACGACACCCGCAGTTGGCACAAGCTCTGGGCCTGGCTCGGAGAAGACGCCCACGCCATGACCGAGGCCGGCGCGGTGCAGGTCTGCACCCCGGAGGGCTGGGCCATCGCCCAGTCCGGCGACTGGATCGTGCTGTCGGTCAGCGGCGACTTCCATGTCGCCCATACTGGCCGGACCTGGGACGCCTAAAAATAGGGGCCGCCCGTCTCGCGACGCGCGGCCCTGTTCCACCAATATTCTGTCGGGTTAGGCCGCGGCGAAGGCCAGGCGGCGGCGCGAGCTGCGCGCCATCGAGCCCACGGCGCCGAAGCCGATGATCATCATCGCCCAGGTGGCCGGTTCCGGCACAGCGCTGGCGATGCCCGCGCTCTTGATGGTGATGTTGTCGAGGATCAGGCGGTCGGTCTCGCCGGCGTCGAAGTTCTTGTCGAAGATGTTCTGAACCCGCAGTTCGTCGAACAGCGTGCCGTTCGTGCCCAGGAAGCCGACGGTCTTCAGGCTCGAATTGACGTTGCCGAGCGAGCCCGTGTAGCCGCTGGAGATCAGCGAGCCGTTGTTGAACAGCTGGTACTGCAGGCGCGATCCGCCGGTCCAGTTGGTGGTGCCGGCCAGAAATTCGATGGCGCTGAAGTCGGCGCCGCTGGCCAGCGAGATCTTGGTGTAGCCGTTGCCGCCATTGTACGGGGTCCAGCTGTTCTGGCCGACGGCGTCCTGGGTGGTCAGGATCCACGGGTCGCTGCCGACGTACTGGACCTTGATCCCGCCTTCAGTGTAGGCGGTCGAGCCGTTGTAGAAGGTCGAAGAGAAGCCTTCGAAGCCGTTGAAGCTGTTCCCAGCGGCGCTCAGGAAGTCGCTGTTCTGTACGGTGACGCCGGCGTTGGCGGCGGTGGTGATCGACAGGCCGGCGATGAGCGCGACGGCGAAACCCTTGAAGTTCATGTTCAGCCCCTTGGTGCGGGTCGCCTGCGCGTCCCAAAATGAAATTCGATGCAGGGGCTCTCGCAAGGCTGGCGCCAACCAGCAGGCGAGTTTGTCGGCTTTCGAGGGAATAATGTCGTTCCATAGGCGAGCGCCCAGGCGTTAGCTGGCGTCTCCCATCTGGAGCATCCCATGCTGCTGCTGAAGCCAAACTGCGAATGCTGCGACCGAGACCTGCCGCCGGAGTCGGAAGCCGCGCGCGTCTGCTCTTTCGAATGCACCTTCTGCGCGGACTGCGTGGACGAGGTGCTGAAGGGCGCATGCCCCAACTGCGGTGGAAACCTGGTTCCGCGTCCGATCCGGCCGCCGGCCGCGCTCGCACGCTTCCCGGCGTCAGCCGAGCGGGTGCTCAGCAAGGACGGTCCGTGCGTGGAGCGGCAGCGCCGGATGGCCTAGGCCGCGCGCAGGGCGGTCCAGGCTTTCTGGACAGTGGCCAGACGCTCTTCGGTGTTGGTTTCGATATTCGTCTGGGCGTCGAACGAGACGCCGGTCAGGTCGCCGCGGCGCCAGCGCACGCGCACGTCGTAGACCATGCCGCCGAGCAGCTGCAGCACCACGAACCGCGAGGGCAGGGGGTAGATCGCGGAGATCGACAGGCGTGCGCCGCCCTTGCTCAGGTCGACGATGGTGCAATCGGCCCAGTGGGCCATGCCCTGTCCGTAGAACACGCGGGCGCGCAGCGCCGTCGGCTCACGGGGATGCTCTCTGCGATCGTCATAGTCTATCGGCGTGGTCACGAGATCATTCCTGACAGGAAACGCTTTCGGCAGGCTTAACTGTACGGAGGCGTCGGGCGGCACCAAAGCCACAAAACATTGATATATGAAAGGTGACGCTTCGTCGCGCCAACCGAAAAACTTGGGGCCGGCTTAGAGTTTCGGGCGCGCCATCGACGCGCTGCCGCGCCATAAGGCGCTCCATGTTCGCGAGACTTGCAGCCGCCCTGGCCAGGCCCACGCCCATCCGTTTCGCCGATGTCTGGCGCGCCGGTCTTGGCAGCCTGGCCGGCGTGGCCGTCACCGCCGTCGTGGCTCGCCTCGCCGCGGGGGGCGATCTCGCCCTCGGGCCGTTGCTGGTCGGGCCGATCGGCGCCTCGGCGGTGCTGCTGTTCGCAGTGCCGGCCAGCCCGCTCGCCCAGCCGCGCGCCGTGGTCGGCGGCAACGTGCTGTCGGCCCTGGTCGGCGTGACCTGCGCGCTGCTCGTGCCAGAGCCGACCCTGGCCGCGATGCTGGCGGTGTCGCTCTCCATCGTGTTGATGTCGCTGCTCGGCTGCCTGCATCCGCCAGGCGGAGCGATGGCGCTGACGGCGGTGATCGGCGGACCGGCGGTCACCTCGCTCGGCTACGGCTTCGTCCTGGTCCCGGTGGCGCTGTGCTCGGTGCTGATGGTGCTGGCCGCCGTGGGGATCAACCGGCTGATGGGCCGCTCCTATCCGCACAAGGTCGCTGCGCCCGCCAGCCCGCACGCCACCAAGGACGCCGCCCCCCAATCCCGGGTCGGCTACACCGCCCAGGACCTCGACGATGCCCTGGCCCAGTACGGCGAACTACTCGACGTCAGCCGTGAGGACCTCGACGCCCTGTTCCGCCAGGTAGAGCTGAAGGCGCACAAGCGGCTGCACTCGGCGATCCTCTGCGGCGAGATCATGTCGCGCGACGTGATCACCGTCGACGTCCACCAGAGCGCCGAAAGCGCCCTGGCCTTCCTGCAATCGCACGACCTGCGCACTGCGCCGGTGATCGACGCCCAGCGGCGAGTGGTCGGCATGGTCCGCCGGGCCGAACTGCTGGCCGCGCGAAGCCGCTCGGTGGAGACCGCGCTCGATCCGTTCATGCACCGCGTGCGCGAGCGCACCCCGGTCGAGGCGCTGTTGCCGCTGCTGTCCAGCGGCGCGGCGCACGAGGCCCTGGTCGTCGACGAGAACCGGGTGCTGGTCGGCATCATCACCCAGACCGATCTGATCGCCGTGCTCTACCGCGCCCACATCGTCGAGGCGGTAGTCGCCGAGCGCACAGCCGCCTGATCTGCGATTAGTCAGAGCCACGACCGAGATTTCGGCGCCGGCGGGCTAGAATCGGTGTTCGACCCCGTCGTATCGAAGGAGCGTGCGGGCGGATCCCCCGCGCGAGCCCGCTGTACGGAGGCACCTGGCTTTGGAAGACACTCTACGGCGCGCTGCGCTCGCCTATCACCAGTCCGGTCGGCCGGGGAAGCTGAGCGTCGAACCCACCAAGCCGATGGCCACCCAGCGCGACCTGGCCCTGGCTTACTCGCCGGGCGTGGCGGCGGCCTGCGACGCCATCGTCGAGGACCCGGCCTGGGCCGAGAAGCTCACGGCCCGCGGCAATCTGGTTGCGGTGATCACCGACGGCACCGCGGTGCTCGGCCTGGGCAATATCGGGCCGCTGGCCTCCAAGCCGGTGATGGAGGGCAAGGCGGTGCTCTTCAAAAAGTTCGCCGGCATCGACGTCTTCGACCTCGAGGTCGACTCCTCCAGCCCGGACCATTTCGTCGAGGTGGTGGCGGCCCTGGAGCCGACCTTCGGCGGCATCAACCTCGAGGACATCAAGGCCCCCGAGTGCTTCTACATCGAGCGCGCGCTGCGGGCCCGGATGAACATCCCGGTCTTCCATGACGACCAGCACGGCACGGCCATCGTCTGCGCGGCGGCGGTGCGGAACGCCCTGACTATCCAGGGCAAGGCGCTGGAGGAGGTCAAGCTGGTCACCTCGGGCGCCGGCGCGGCCGCCCTGGCCTGCGTCGACCTGCTGGTCAGCATGGGGCTGCCGGCCGACAACGTCACCCTGACCGACATCAACGGCGTGGTGCACAAGGATCGCGGCGACCTGACGCCCGAGCTGGAACGCTACGCCCGCAAGACCGACGCCCGGGCGCTGCCCGACGTGCTGGTCGGCGCCGACATCTTCCTGGGCCTCTCGGCCCCGCGGGTGCTGAAGGCCGAATGGCTGCCGCTGCTGGCCGACAGCCCGCTGATCATGGCGCTGGCCAATCCGGAGCCCGAGATCCTGCCCGAGCTGGTGATGGCCAGCCGGCCGGACGCCATCGTCGCCACCGGCCGCTCGGACTACCCGAACCAGGTCAACAACGTCCTCTGCTTCCCGTTCATCTTCCGCGGGGCGCTGGACGTCGGCGCCACCGAGATCAACGAGGCGATGAAGCGCGCGGCCGCCGAGGCCATCGCCGAGCTGGCCCGAGTCGAGGCCAGCGAGGTCGTGGCCAGCGCCTATGCCGGCCAGGCCCAGCTGTTCGGCCGCGACTATGTGATCCCCAAGCCGTTCGACCCGCGGCTGATCCTCGAAATCGCCCCGGCCGTGGCCAAGGCGGCGATGGACTCCGGCGTCGCCCGCAGACCGATCGCGGACTTCGACGCCTATCGCCGCGAACTGGAAGGCTATGTCTACCGCTCCGGCCAGTTGATGCGTCCGGTGTTCGCCCAGGCCCGCGACAGCAAGCGCCGCATCGCCTACGCCGAGGGCGAGGATGAGCGCGTCCTGCGCGGCGTCCAGACCGTGGTCGACGAGCAGCTCGCCCGGCCGGTGCTGATCGGCCACCGCGAGACCATCGAGGCCAAGGTGCGCGAACTGGGTCTGCGCCTGACCCCCGACGTCGACATCGAAATCTTCGATCCGGACGTGGACCCGTCGGTGGAGGACATCTCGGCCGAGTACCGCGCCATCGTCGAGCGGCGCGGCGTGCCGCCGGCGGCGGCCAACCGGCGCGTGGTGACCCGTCCGACCGTGACGGCGGCGATGCTGCTGCGGCGAGGGATGGTGGACGGGGCCCTGGTCGGCGGCGGCGGCGATTGGTGGCGGCACTTCACCTATGCGACTCCGGTGATCCCGGCTCGCCCGGGCGTCTCGCGCATCTCGGCGCTGTCGGGCGTGATCATGCCCAAGGGCGCGCTGTTCTTCTGCGACACCCACGTCAACGTCGACCCGACCGCCGAGCAGATCGCCGAGGCGACCATCCTGGCGGCCGAGGCGGTGCGCGGCTTCGGCATCACGCCGAAGGTGGCGCTGCTCTCGCACTCCAGCTTCGGGTCATCGAACTCGCCTTCGGCCCGCAAGATGCGCCAGGCCCTGGCCATCGTCCGTAGTCTCGACCCGCAGCTCGAGGTGGACGGCGAGATGCACGGCGACGCCGCGCTCTCCCAGGACGTCCGCGCCCGCTACATTTCGGGCGGAGCATTCGAGGGCGACGCCAACCTGCTGATCGCGCCGTCCCTGGACGCCGCCAACATCGCCCTGACGCTGGTCAGCGCGGTCACGGAGGGCGTCGAGGTCGGACCGCTGCTGCTGGGCCTTTCGCGGCCCCTGCACGTGCTCAGCCCAACCGCGACGGCGCGTGGGGTGGTCAACATGACGGCCCTGGTCGCCAGCCAGGCCGTCGTCGCCAAGGGCTAGGGTGGGGCGCGGGGAGCCGCCATCCGGCTCAGGTCGGCAGGCCCGGCGTTCTGTTGAGGCGCCGTCGACGCCGCAGCATGATCCCGGCGACGCCGACCCCGGCGATCATCATCAGCCAGGTGGCCGGCTCGGGCACAACCGAGGCCGCGGCCGGCACGGTCGAGGCCGCCTGGGGCGCGATCGTGGCCGCGATGTTGTCGAGCTCGAAGGAGTGGCCGCTCGACGAGAAGATCACCTGGGTGACCCGGTGGTCGCCAAACTGGTAGGTCATCCGTCGGCCGATCGACTGGTCGCCATTGAACGATCCGCCAGCCAGGGCTGAGCCGCTCAGGGTCTCGTCATAGCCGTTCAAGCCGATGAACCTGATGCTGTTGTAGGAGTCCGGCGAGCCGATATAGACGCTGAGCTCGCTGAGCAGGGGCGTGAACAGTGTGGCGTTCCCGCCCTGCTGGATGGCCAGGTAGTGGCTGGTCGTGCCGGGCGGCGGCGCCGCGATTCCGGAGATCAGTCCGAGCAATCCATCGAAGATCCCAGCCGGACCGTTCAGGATGAGGTTGAAGCTGGGGGCGATGAGGCCATCGAAATCAGAGACCAATTGCTGGCCGACCGGTGGAGTGTCCACGCCGCCGGACAGAACGGTCAGGGATTCGGCGTTGCTGGCCGTTATGAGACTGGCGGCCATGGCGACCGCGGCGACGTTGATCTTGAGGCCCACGAGTTGTCTCCTCAGCTTGCTATGCGATGTCGATGAGGTGTTCCGGAGTGGGTCGGCAATGGGGCGAACGGCTGCGGCCCAGTCGGCGGCAAAATACTATCGCTATTCTGTTCTTGAGCTCACGAGAGTCAAAAATAGACAGCGCATCTAGGCGTGCATGATCTGTGGGTTTCCCGACTCTCCGGATTATACCCAGAGAACCCCGGGTGGATGCTTAAAGTTCCACGTCGATTCTTGAGACGGGCCGGCGCCTATCTGTTGGCGACGCAGCTTGCGTCTGAACGGCCTGACGCCCGTTCGCGATCACCTGCCTCGGCGGCGCGGCCACTTATCTGCTGGCCGGCAGCCTGTTCCAGGCGCGCTAAGCCCTCCGCGCCTAGCACGGAGGGGATTCACCGGGGTTCGTCTTAGAACGGGGCGACCGTGACGCCTGGGCGCTCATTGTCCCAGATCATCGAGACGATCCGCCAACCGAGATCGGGGTCGCGGAAAAATTGGATCGAATTGATCCCGCGGCGTTCGGGATTTGCGTCGTCCGGCGCGCTCCTGGCCTCGTACAGGCTCCAGACCTGGGCCATATTTCCGAGGCGGTCGATGCGCCGGGCGATCTCGACCTCGAAGAAGTCGGTCGCGTCGAAGAAGGGCGTGGTGTCCCGCCTGTAGTCGTCGCGGTCCATGGCCTTCATCCAGGCCCGCCCTGTTTCATCTACGCCGGTGCGCCGTTGCAGGGCGCCGGGCGCGAAGCAGGCGGCCTGCCGCTCCCAGTCCCGCGGCCCCTTGGGCCCCGAGATCGAGTCGTAGAGGTTATCCAGCAACGCTTCGATGGCGCGAATATCCGGGTCGCTCATGGGGGCTCCTTAATTTGTCGGGCTTGGGATGGGCTCGGGCGTCAGGCGGATGCTGGCGGCCACGATGGAGAGTCCGTTGCGCCGGAAGCTGGCCGAGCGCGTGTAGATAGGGTTGTCGGCGTCCATGATCGGCACGGCCGAGACGGATCGGAGATATTCCCGTTCCACCTCGTCCCAGATCGGACACGAGGCGTCGCCGGGCAGCTGGTTGGCGCTCTCGCTGAGGGTTTCGATCGCGGGCAGGCGCAGGTGCGGGAAATTCACTCCGCGGGGCGGCGTGGGGCCCGAAGTGAACATCAGCAACCGGTTCGGCAGCGAAACGATGATCGGGACCCAGTTGATGTCGTACTCGCTGGTCCCGAACAGGACCTCTGCGATTACTGGCCCGGCGACGCTGCGGGCCTTCACCTCGACGCCGATTGCGCGCCATTGGGCCACGGCCAGCTCGGCGGCGGCGTTCATCAGCGACACATCGACCAGTTCACGGTCGTAGACCATCTGCAGGCTAAGCCGCCGCCCGTCCTTCACCCGAACGCCGTCCGGGCCGACAATCCAACCGGCGCGGTCGAGCAGGCGCGCGGCCGCAACGGGATCAAATGGCGGCGATGCGCCGGTGGCGGTGTCGGTGGTGCATGCCATCGGGTCGGCCCCGGCCAGCCGCCGCGCAGGCAGAGCCCAGCGTCCGCCGCCTCCTGCCGCGCGAGCGATCATGTCGCTGCTGATCGCCATGGACAGGGCACGGCGGATTTCCATGTCGCCGGTGACGCGTCCGGGCGCCTGGTTGAACCACATCTGGATCGCGGGGCTCCGCGTGGTCACGGCCCGGAAGCCGGCCGCCTCCAGGCGCTGCCGGTCGGGCCCGTTGACGCCGGCGGCGGTGAGCTGACCGGCGAGCAGCAGGTTCGCAGCGGTTGTGGGGTTGGCGATCATCCGGAACTCGACCCGTTTGGGCAGCCCCGGCGTGCGCGACGTCGCGCCGTCCGGACCCCACTCGTACCCCTGGCGAAGTTCGAACGCGTAGCTCTCGTTGGGTTGCGCCCGGACCAGCCGATAGAGGCCGGTGCCCTCGGTGCCGCGGCCCAGCCTGGTGCGGTCGCGCAGGCCCGGGCGGCAGACGATCGGCACCGCGCCGGTTATGTCGAGCAGGAAGCTGTTGGGCTTGGGCGCTGTGAGGGTGATCGTACGCGCCGCGGCGTCGAAGCTGACCTTCGAGCCGACCGGGGCGCCGGCTCCCAGCAGCGTCGAACCGTTCTTCGGGTCGAGGATGTAGGCGAAGTTGTCGGCGACGTCGGCGGCCGTCAGGGGCGAGCCGTCGGCGCAGGTGGCGTTGTCGCGCAGCCGGTAGGTGATCGCCGTGCTCGTTTGAGACCATGACTGCGCCAGACCTGGTTGGGGCCGCAGGTCGGCGCCGCGCACCACCAGTCCGTCATAGGCGAAGGCCAGCATGAACGCCGGCCCATAGGTCGCCGCATGGTGAGGATCCAGGCTGCCCGGATCTGCGGGAAGGGCGATGGTGAACAGGGATGCGTCCCTGGCCGCCTGCTCGGGGCGATCGCAGGCGGCCATGGCGAGCGGCAGCAGTCCCCCCGCCGCCATGGTCGCAAGCCGGAGTATAGCCCTTGATATCGTCAGCACCCGACGCGTCTCCCTAAGCGCTCAGACCAGCCGCGCCAGACTTGCAATCATCGGGAAGGTGGCCTATTTGTCAATCGATCGATCGATCGGTTTTCGGGGTTTGAGATGGGCTCGGCAGGACAGGGGTCAAGGCGCTCGGCGATCGAGATCGCTGACGAAGTCGTCGAGGCCTACCTGTCCTCGGCGCGCGACGCGAGCGGCGAGGGCGCGTGGATGGCCCGCCTGCCCGGCGCCACAGCGACCGTGTCCGGCTTGCCGTACGCCAGCTACAACAGCGTGTTCGTGGAGCGCGGCGACGCCGATCCGAAAGTTGTCAGGGACCTTATCGGCCGGGTCGCCGCGAGCGGTCTGCCGGTCGGCCTGAAGACGCGGCCCAACCTGAGCGCCGCAGTCGAGGAGCTGGCGCGCCAGGAAGGCTTCGAGGTCGAGGAACGTCTGCCGCTGATGAGCTTGGAACAGGATGACTTCCGTCCGGCTGCGCCTTCGAACCTGCCGTTTCGCCGGCTCGGGCCGACTGAGGACCGCTTACACCTGCAACTCGTCGCGGACTCGCTGCAGGCGCCGGTCGAAGTGATCGGTGCGGTGATGTCCGAACGCAAGCAGGCCTCGCCGGCCTGGAAGACGTATCTTGGCGAGGCGGGAGGCGAGCTCGCGGTCACCGGCACGGCGGTGCGTTGTGCTGATCACGTCAACCTGATCTCCATCGCCACCGATCCGGGCCATCGCCGAATGGGTCACGCGGCGGCCTTGACCAGCCACATGGTCGAAGAGGCGTTCGCCGCCGGAGCGCGGCGGGTTTTCCTGCACTCATCGGAGATGGGCTACGGCCTCTACGAGCTTCTGGGCTTTCGGTTGCTGGAGCCGTGGTCGCTCTGGGCCAAGGTCAATTCAGATAGCTGAGCTGGTTGTCCCCTTCAGGGCGGGACGATAGGTTCGATCGATCACTCGATAGGATGAAGTCTTGCCTGCAAAACGATCTCCGGCCGCGGGTTCGGAAAAGGTCCAGGATACGGAGAGCACCCGCGACCGGGTGCTGCGCTCCGCTTTGGGGCTGTTCGCCAAGCAGGGCTTCAACGGCACAGGCATCCGCGACATCGCGAACGCCGCCGAGCTGAAGACGGCGACCCTGTACCACTACATGACCAACAAGGACGATCTCCTGGTGGAGATCATGTTCAGCGCGATCACGCCGCTGAACCGAGCCGCCGCACGGGTCGCCGCCGAGGTCGCTGATCCGGCCGCCCGCCTGGCGATCATCGTCGAGCAACACGTCTGGGCGCACGCCAGCGACCGGCTGCGGACCCTGGTCAGCGACACCGAGGTCCGGGCGTTGTCGGGCAAGCAGCGAAAGGACGTGCTGGCGTTGCGCGACGAGTACGAGAGCGCTTGGCGCGGGGCTGTCCGGTACGGGGTGGAGCAGGGCGTTTTCGAGG
Source organism: Phenylobacterium sp. P4_E10 (assembly GCF_056401675.1). NCBI lineage: Bacteria > Pseudomonadati > Pseudomonadota > Alphaproteobacteria > Caulobacterales > Caulobacteraceae > Phenylobacterium > Phenylobacterium sp. P4_E10. The sequence goes on from NZ_JBFUIW010000001.1 coordinate 76,774, forward strand.
TCGCCCACGTCGACCTGGCCGCTCGGGCGCTGCTGCAGATGGCGACCGGCGTGTCGCACTGGTTTTCGCCGCGCGGCGAACTCAAGCTTGAGGACCTCTGCCGGGAGTATTCGGACTGGGCGCTGGCGATGGTCCGCGCGCAGACGGCCGACGGCGCGATCCGCCGGGCCGATCTGACCCTGCCGCCGCCGACCCGCTTCGTGAACGCCAACGCCTAGAGCGTGACGGCTTCCGGCTCAGGCGACTGAGCCGGAAAGGGGTCTAGATCCCGTTGAAGGTCGACCAGCGCCGCTCGTAGATCACCTCGCCCATGGCGGTGATCTTCCCCGAAATGTGCCGCCGGCCGAGTGTGGAGTAACCGGCGGTCTCCATGACGATATGCTCACCGCTGGTAAGCCGCATCTCGACGATGGCTCGGGTGCGCATCGAGGCCGCGGCCGGCTGGCTGTCCTCCATTTGGCCGCGGATCGAATGGTCGAGCCGGAACGTCCCGCCCTGCGGCAGGCGCAGGGTCATGTCGACTCCAGCCAGCACCTCGACGCCCTTTCGCGCTTCATCGCGGGTGATCCGGCAGACTGGCGCGGCGCTGATCATCCAGGGCGCGCTGATTGCCGGCGGTTTGTGCGGCGTGAATACCGTGGCCTCGCCGGCCTTCGGATCGGAGACCGGCACGGTGATAAACGACGGCGCACCCTCCGATGAGAACAGGGTGAAGGTCGGCGCCTCCGCCGTCGGCCAAAGACGCGGGAAGTCCGCGCCGGAGACCGTCCAGCGCAGCCGGTGGCCGGCCGGGATGCGGTACGCAGTGGGATAGAAGGGAATGTCGACGGTCTGGACCGGCGCCTCGCCGGCGACCGACGGGGGCAGGCGCAGCCAGCCGGACGTGATCAGGGTCGAGCGGTCGTCCGGGCCCACGTGGCAGAGCTTGATGCAGAGATGGGCTTCCTTGCCCTCCGCCACCTGGACGACTAGCCGGGCGCTGGGCGAACCGGTGATGTCGACCGCGTCGGGGAGCGCTTCAGAGGTGAAGCACATGGACTTCTCGTCGTCGCGACCCTGGTCGAAGGAACCCGCCAAGGTCAGGCCCATCGGATACCAGAGCCCGGCCTCGACCCCGACCAGGGATGGTGATGCGTAGGTCTCGCTGAGCGGCTTTGGCGCGGTGGCGAGGGTCCCGCCTGGTCCAGGACGCCGAACGAGTTCGGTCGCCCCATTCGGGGGCCATTGGTCGGCTGTTCGCCACTCGGCGGCGCCCTGCACGTAGTAGATGACCGGCGGCTGATCGACCTCTACCGGCCGGTCGGTCATCCAGCGATCGAACCAGCCGCGCAGTTCCTCCAGCCAGTCGAAGGGCGCCTCGAGGCTGGCGTCCGGGGCGGCGTGCGTCCAGGGGCCCACCAGAAGCCGCTTCTCGGCCTGGCAGCGGTCGTGGGCGTCGAACATCCCCTTGCAGAGCAGGTCGCGCCATCCCGACAGGAAGAAGCTGGGAACCTCGATGGACTCCACGTCAATCCGCCGCGATTGCCAGTACTCGTCATAGGTGGCGTGCGCCGGCCAGATCATCGAGGAGATCTCGCGATCGTCGAGGCGGGCCAGGCGTTCGCGCCAGACGTCCAGCCAGCGGCCGCCCGAGTCCTGCAGGCTGGGCGGCGCCAGTTCCTTGGCGACCACCAGCGCGCCCCAGGCCGCGGCCCCCAGAGCGTTGGGGCAGCCTCCCGGATAGACGAAGTCCTCGAAGATATCCGCCGCGCCGTAGACGCTGGCGATGGCCCGCAGCGAGGGCGGTCGACGGGTCGCCACGCCCAGCGCCTGCGCCCCGCCATAGGAGGAGCCCCAGACGCCCGTGCGGCCGTTGCACCATGGCTGGCGGGCGGCCCATTCGACGACCTCGGCGGCGTCGTCGAACTCGCGCTGGTCCCACGCCTGGTAGGAGCGGCCCAGCGAACTCCCATAGCCGCGGATATCGACCAGGACGGTCGCGTAGCCGGCTTGGGCGAAGAAGTCGCGGGCATGGGCGACGCCCGCGCCCATGAAGTCGTCCTTGCGGTAGGGGTAGAAGCTCAGCAAGGCCGGGAATGGACCGGGGCCGGCCGGAGTCACCAGGCTGACGGCGATCGTGGTCCCATCGGCAAGCTCCACGAGCAGGTTCTCTGGGATCGTGCCTGGAAATGCGGGGGCAGCGGACATCATGCCTTCTCCGTTTTGAGGTCTGGCGCCGGTCGGGCGTTCTGCCTGGCGCCGAGCCAGGGCGCCGCCTCCAGCAGGGTGCGGGTGTAGGGATGGCTGGGATCGCGGGTGACGGCTTCGGCCGGGCCGCTTTCGACGAGGCGGCCTGCACGCATGACCGCGATCTCATCACTGATGAAGCGGACCGCTGCGAGGTTGTGCGAAATGAAGACCAGGGTGAAGCCCAGCTCAGCGCGCAGGCGGGCCAGCAGGTTCAGGATCGCCGCCTGGACCGAAACGTCGAGCGCAGAGGTGATCTCGTCGGCGACGATCACCTGGGGCCGCGCCGCCAGCGCGCGGGCGATCGCCACCCGTTGCCGCTGGCCGCCGGAGAGCTGGCCGGGGCGCTGACGCCCGTGGGCCGGATCGAGCTCCACCTGGTCGAGGTGATGCTCCACCAGCGCCTCGGCCGCGCGGCCACGGATACCTCGCCCTTCCAACGCCTCGGAGATCGACTGGGCCGCGGTTCGCCGCGGGTCGAGTGCGGCGAGCGAGTTCTGAAAGACCAGTTGGATCGGGAATGGCTGGCCGCTGCGTCGCAGGGACGCCACATCCTGCCCATCGAGAAGGATCTGGCCGTCGCCGATCGGCAGCATCCCAGCGATGGCGCGCGCCAGCGAGGACTTCCCGCAGCCGGACTCCCCGACCAAGCCTAGAGCCGAGCCTCTCGCGGCCGTTAGGCTCACGCCGCCGACGGCCGTTCGCTCGGCCTGCCCCCGGCCATAGCGAATGGCGACGTCCTTGAGGACAAGGCCGTTCATCGCTGCTCTCCAGCCGGAGTGAGGGGCCGCCAGCAGGCGGCGCGCTGTCCTGGTGAATGGACGTCCAGCGGCGGCTCGTGCTCGCGGCATCGAGCGACCGCGTGCGCGCATCGCCCGGCGAACGCGCACCCGGCGCCAGCCTCGTCCGGACGGCGCGCGCGGCCACGCAGAGTGACCAGCGGGAGGCCGCGAGGGGTCCGCATGTCCAGCGTCGCATCGAGCAGGGCCTGGGTGTACGGGTGCGCCGGGCCCGCCAGGAGCTGATCGGCGCTTAGGTCTTCCACGATGCGGCCCGCATACATAACCAGAACCCGGTCGCAGGCCTGGGTGACAACCGCCAGGTCATGGGAGATCAGCAGCAGCCCGGCGCCGGCCTCCTCGCAGGCCCGGTCGATCAGGTCCAGCACCTGCTTCTGCACGGTCACGTCAAGGGCGGTGGTCGGCTCATCGGCGATCACAAGCCGGGGCTTGAGCATCAGCGCCATGGCGATCATCGCCCGTTGCAGCATGCCGCCGGAGAGCTCGTGGGGCCGCTGAGCGGCTCGCCGAGCCGGTGTGTCGATGGCGACCGCGCCCAAGCGATCGATCGCCCTGGCCAGACTGTCGCGTCGGCTCATGCCGTCATGCGTCGCTGCGACCTCGGCGATCTGGCGGCCGACCTTCAGCAGCGGATTGAACGCGCCGAGCGGGTCCTGGAAGACCATCGGCAAGCCGCCGGCGAGTAGGGTTCGCATGGCCTGGCGGTCGATCGCGTGCGGGCCGAGCAGGGGGCGGCCGGCAAAGGTCAGTAATTTCGCCTGCGCCTGCGCGCGCCCATCCAGCAACTGAGCGATGGCGAGCGCGGCCATGGTCTTGCCCGACCCGGACTCGCCGACAATCGCCACTCGCTCGCCGGGTCGGATCGCAAATGTCAGGCCGCGGACGATCTCGATGCGCGCGCCGCCAGGGGCGGACGCCGTGACGTGCAGGTCTTCGACCTGGAGCAGCGCGCCAGCGCTCGGCGCGGCGGCGGCCTCCGCGGTGATGCGCGCCGCCCCCCGGCTCGGGCCGGGGGGCTGAGCCTCTCGCAACCCCAACAGGATCGCCAGGGTTTCGCCGGCCAGGCTCAGTCCGACGCCGGCCAGGACGATGGCCGCCGCGGGCGCGAGCGCCGAAGCGGGGCTGACATAGATCCGGTTGAGGCCCTGGTTGAGAAGCGCGCCCCAATCGTAGTTTGGCGGCTGGACGCCGAGGCCAAGGAACGAGAGGCCGGCCAGGACGATGAGCGCGCTGCTGACGCCCATGACGCCGGTGACCAGCAGCGGTCCGGCGATGTTGGGCACGATGTGGCGGGTCAGGATCGTCAGCGGCTTCACCCCGAGCGCCCGGGCCGCGGACACGTAGTCGGCGTTCTGCACGCCGGCCGACAACGTGTGGGCAAGGCGGGCGAAGATCGGCGCGAGCGCGACGGCGATGGCCAAGGTCGCGCTCTTCACGCCCGCCCCGACGATGGCCGCGACGAACAGGGTCAGCAACAGGGCGGGGAAGGCCAGGGCCAGGTTGACGATGCTTGTGACGATCCGACCGACCCAGGGGGCGGTGACGGCCGGAAGAGCGCCGAGTCCTATGCCGACCGCGGCGCCGATGAGCGTGGCCAACAGGCTGAGCCCCAGGGACACCCGCGTGGCGGTGATGACGCGGGCCAGCAGGTCGCGGCCGAGTTCGTCGGTTCCGAGCAGATGCTGCGCGCTGGGGCCTTGGATGGCGGCGTCGAGATCGACATGCGCGGCGGTCGCTCCGAACAAGGCGGGGCCGAAGACCGCCACCGCCAGCAAGGCCAGGGCCGCCGCCGCGCCGGCGATGGCGGCTGGCGAGCGCGAAATACTAGCGAGATGTCCCGGACCGGCGATGCCCATCTCAGGCCTCGGCCAGTGCTGAGCGGGGGTCGAGGATGGCGACCAGCAGATCGACCGAGAAGTTGATCAGCAACACCATGGCGCCGAGCACCAGGATCACGCCCTGGGTCAGCGGATAGTCCTTCTGGGTGATCGACAGCACGATAGCCGATCCGAGGCCGGGCCAGGCGAAGACGCTCTCGATAAGCACGGTGCCCGCGACCAGGCCGCTCAGGATCAGGCCGGCGACCGTCAGCGTAGCGGTCATGCAGTTGGGCAGGGCGTGAACGACATAGGTGCGCCAGACGCCGAGGCGCTTGGCGCGCGCGGTGCGCATATAGTCTTCGCCCAGCACCCGCAGCCCTTCAGCCCGGACGACGCGGGCGAGGGCGGCGGCCGGTCCGATCGCCAGTGAAAGTATGGGCAGGACATAGGAGGCGGCGCCCGAGCGTCCCGCTACGGGCAACCAGGTCATCAGCACGGCGAAGGCGGCGGTCAACGCCACGGCTGTCACGAATTCGGGCATGGCAGTGAGCAGGCCGCTCACTGAATTGAAGGTCGTATCCACGCTGTGGCGGCGTCCGCCCCAGGTCAGGGCCGCGGCCGCCAGGCCCGAGGCAGTCCCCAGGACGAGGACCACCACCAGTCCGCCGCCGGCCAGGGCGAGGGTGGCCGGCAGCCGCTCGGCGATGATGCGGCCGACCGGCTCGCGGGTGCTGAACGATACGCCTAGATCGCCTCGCGCGAGCGCCTTCAGGTGCGCCAGGAACTGCTCGGGCAGCGGCCTGTCCAGGCCAAGCTGATGGCGGCGGGCGTCGACGAGTTCCTGCGGAGCCAGCATGCCCAGCGAACCGCGTACCGGATCGCCGGGGATCAGGTGGATCAGCAAGAACGCGATGGTCGCCAGCGCCGCCAGCGACAGAATGAGCCGCACGGCCCGCTTGGCGATGTCGCTGGCCGGCCGCATGCGCCCCTCAGGCTCCGCGCGCCGGCGCGAGGCGGTCGAGTACGAACTGCAGATAGGCGCGCGCGGCGATCATCATCTCGTCGATCTCGACCCACTCATCGAGGCTGTGGGCCTGAGCCAGCGAACCAGGGCCGTAGATGACAACCGGCGCCCCGAAATAGGCGGCGTCGGAACTGGCTGGAAAGCCGGTGATGGGCTGATCGCCGCCGCCTGAGCTGGCCACGGCCCGCTGGAAGCCGGCGATCACCTCCGCGTCGGTGTTCTCGTAGGGATCGACCGCCCACCAGGCGTCGGAGAGGCGCCAGCGGTTTTTGCATTGGCAGCGGCTCAGGCGCTCGCCAAGCAGGCTGTGCGCACTGGCCGGCGTCTCGCCAGGCAGGAGCCTGCGGCTGATCTCAACCTCGCAGCTCGAGGGCACGATATTGGGTTTCAGCCCGCCCCGGATCACGCCGATGTTCAGCACGCCGGGGCCCAGAAGCGGATGCTGGTTGGCCTTCAGTTCATCGGCGTGCTCGACGATCGGCTGCAACAAACCTGCGGCGGCGACGATAGCGTTGCTGCCTGCCTCCGGTACGCTGCCGTGGGTGGCCTCGCCGGCGACCTCGAGGGTGTAGGCCGCCAGTCCCTTGGCGGCGGTGCAGATCTTCAGTTCCGTCGGCTCGCCGATCACCACCAGCTCGGTGAGCGGCAGGGCGGGCCGCGCGGCCTTGGCGCCTTCCTGTCGGTACTCCTCGTCGCCGACGCCGGCGATCACAAGGTCGCCTTCGAGCGGCACGCCGGCCTCGGCCAGCGCCTCGGCGACCTCGATATAACAGGCGATCGCCGCCTTCATGTCGCAGGCGCCGCGTCCATGGATGCGGCCATCGGCGATCCGTGCCTCGAAGGGGCGCTCGTAGCCATCCACCTGCACGGTATCGAGGTGACCGGCGAACACGATCGCCTTGCGCTCGCCGCCGCTGTTGCGGGGGGCGGTGGCCAGGACGTTGGCGCGCCCGGGCTGATACTCGGTGACCGCCGCCGTCCACCCCAGCTGCCGAAGCCGCCGCTCCACATATCGCGCGGCAGCGACCTCGCCCATGTCGGGCTCCAGCTCCGACTGGCCGAAGGGATTTACGCTGGGCACGCCGATCAGGTCGGCCAGGGTCTGAGCCAGCCGGTCTCTGTTCAGCAGCGCCATGGGGGCGAGCGGGTCTTGCGCAGTCATCTGGCTCTCATCGGTCGATGGGCGAGGGGGGAAGCAGGCTTTGGCTTAGCCGGCCATGGTCAGGCCGCCGCTGACGCTGAGGATCTGCCCCGTCACGTGGCCGGGTTCCTCGACGAAATAGAGCACGGCGGCGGCGACATCGTCCGGCTGGGCCAGCTTGCGCAGCGGCGTGGCCCGGACCACGGCGTCCATGATCTTGTCGGCCGTGGCGTCGGTGCGGATCTCGTCGAGCAGCGGCGTCGCGGTCGGGCCGGGGCACACGCAGTTCACCAGCACGCCTGAGCGCGCCGCCTCGCGGGCGATGGCCTTGGTGAAGGCAATCACACCGCCCTTGCAGGCGGAGTAGGCGGCCTCGCCCGACGATCCGGCGCGGCCGGCGTCGCTGGCGACATTGACGAAGCGTCCGCCGCGCGAGCCCATGGCGTGCAGGGCCGCGTGCGTGACGTTGAAGACCCCGATCAGGTTGATGTTGACCAGGGTGGTCCAAAGCGCCGGGTCGTTGTCCAGGAACGGCTGTACGCGGTCCCAGCCGGCGTTGTTGACGACGATGTCGAGGTCGCCGAGGCGCTCGACTGTGGCGGCGACCGCGGCCTTCACCGCCTCGTAGTCGCTGACGTCGGTCGGAAGATAGAGGTCGGCGGGACCCGAGGCTGCGGGATCGCGATCAAGAACAGCGACCTTGGCGCCGCGGGCGATCAGTCTCTCGACGATCGCTGCGCCAATTCCCTTGGCTCCGCCGGTCACCAGCGCCACGCGACCCGTCAAAGGCCGATCGGCTTCACTAGGCATGTCTAATCTCCCTGCACGGGCGCCGGCCCGCGCGATCGTGGATCGAAATCTTCGGCGTCAGGCGTCACGCCCAGGGCTTTCAGCAGGTACTTGGCCGCCTTCTCAGTCTCGGTGCGCGGGATGGAGTCCGTGAGCCGCACGTAGCGGGGGACCATGTGGCGGGCGAGCAGGCCCGCCGCCCAATCGACCACGTCGCGGGCGGTCAGACCCGAGCCGGCACGCGGCACGACGCTGACCATCAGGTCCTCTTCCGTCAGCTCGCTGGGAACGCCGTAGGCGGCCGCTTCCATCACGTCGGGATGGGTCAGGAGGGCCTGTTCGACGTCGAACGCCGAGATGTTCTCGCCCCGGCGGCGGATCACGTCCTTCAGCCGGCCCACGAAGTAGAAGTAGCCGTCGGCGTCGCGCCGCACGATGTCGCCTGTATGGAACCACAGGTCGCGGAACGCCTCGGCGGTCGCCGCCGGGTCACCGTAGTAATTGCTGAGAATGATGTGCGGCTCTGCGGCGCGGACGACCAGTTCGCCGGGCTCGCCGACAGGAGCCTCAGCGCCATTGGCGTCGTGGATGCGGACGTCGAACGGGGCGACCGCGCGGCCGCAGCTGCCTGGACGCTTCGGGCCGCCGGGCGGGTTGTAGAGCACGATGCCGACGTCGCTGAGCCCGTAGACCTCGACCAGCTCGACACCGAACCGCACTTCGAAGGCGTCGGCCCAGGGCGGCGTGGGCACTCCCCATCCCAGCCGCAGGACGTGATCGCGGTCCCTTGGCGAAGGCGGCTGCTTGAACAGCATGGCCAACGTCGCGCCCATGAAGTCGAACAGCGTCGCCTCGTGGCGGCGGCAGTCGTCCCAGAAGGTCGACACCGAGAAGCGGGACGCCAGGGCGGCTGTCCCACCGGCCGCCAGCGCCGCGGCGACTGTGAAGATCGCGCCGTCCGCATGAAACAGCGGGAAGGGCGCAAAGAGCGTGTCGTCGGGCCCGACCTGAAGCTCCCGGCAGAATATCTCCGCCTGGCGCAGGACGTAGCGGTGCGGGATCGTGCAGCCCTTGCTGGGGCCGGTGGTGCCCGACGTGAACAGCAACATGGTGGTTTCGCCGGGCAGGGGCTCAATCAGGGCCGGTGCGTCGGCGGGCGAAAGCGCCAAGGTCTCGAACGGCGTCACCAGTTTGAGTGCGTCGCGTCCGACCCGCTCCATGTCGCCGCGCAGGAAGACCTGCCTGATGTTCGGCGCATCGGCCAGCGCCTCCCAGGCCGCCGGGGCCAGGGCGGCGTCGAGCAGGAGGGTGCGCGCGCCGGTCAGCCGCAGGGCGTGGGCCAGAGCCGGTCCGCGGAATCCGGTGTTGATCGGGACCTCGATCGCCCCCAGCCGGGTCAGCGCCAGCCAGGCGGCGACATAGTCGCAGCTCGTCTCGAAGAGGATGCAGACCGGATCGCCACGCCCGACCCCGGCCTGGGCGAGCCCGGCGGCCAGCGCGGCGGCGCGCTCATCGAGATCGCGATAGGAGACCACGTCGCTTTCGAACCGCAGAGCCGTCTTGGCCGGCGTGGCGAGGGCATGGCGGTGCAGCCGCCCGGCGAGGCTGAGGTCGGCCGCGAGCGGGTCAAGTCCAGCGGTGGTCACGACCGCCACTCCGGAGCGCGGGATGCGAAGTAGGACTCCACGCCTTCGCGTCCTTCATGCGACTCCCGGGCTGCGACGCAGGTCGCCGACTCGTCGATCAGCGCCGCGTCGAGCGCGTCCCGCAGCGGGGCGTTGAGCAGCCGCCGGGTCTCAGCGACGGCGCCGGGGCCGCCCTCTGCGAACTCCGCCGCCAGGGCCAGCGCCCGATCCATCAGGACTTGCGGGCCGACAATCTCGTCGATGAGCCCGGCTTCAACACACCAACGGGCGTCCATGCGGGCGCCGGAAAACAGCATGCGGCGCGCCCGCGCGGGCCCGACAAGGTGCGGCAGCAGCACTGTGGCGGCGTTGGTGGCGATCAGGCCAAGCTTCACTTCCGGAGTGCTGCAGGCGAAGTTCGGTGTGGCCAGGCGGATGTCGCAGGCCAGGGACAGCTCCAGGCCTGCGCCGTAGGCGGGCCCGTTGAATGCGCAGATCACCGGGTGCGTGCGGCGCAGAAGGCGAGCGGTGAGGCCCTGCAGCTCTTCGATCGACCGACGGAACTCCTCTGGGCTGGAGTCCCGCACGGTCTGTAGGTCGTCGCCGGCGCAGAACGAGGCGCCTTGGCCGGTGAGGATGACGGCGCGAATCGAAGGGTCGGCTTCAAGACGTTGAAGTTCCGCATGCAACGCCGCGAGCAGCGCCCGGTCGAGGGCGTTGTGGACGTGAGGGCGCTGCAGCCGAAGCACAGCCGTCGATCCCTCTGTCCAGGCGCCGAGTACGCCGCCATGTTTGCCGTCGGCCATTTTTCCCGCTCGTCATATTCCAGGCGTTATGCAACATCTATCGATCGATCGATCGAATGACAAGGAGTTTGCGATGGATTTCGAACGCTACGCTCGACTCAAGCCGAGTCTGAATGAAGCCGGGGTGCTGGAGCTGGTGCTGGACGTGCCGGGCAAGCTCAACGCAGTGGACGGCGAGTTGCATAAGGATCTGGTCGATGTGTGGCGTGACATCGACGCGGACCCGCGTGTCCGCGCGGTGCTGATCCGCGCCGAAGGCCGCGCATTTTCGGCCGGCGGCGAAATGGAATGGGTTCAGACTTTCACGGAGAGCTTCGAGGCGCGCGCCCGCGGGTTCCGTGAGGCCCGTGAACTGGTCCACAACATGGTGAACTGCTGCAAGCCGACAGTCTCAGCGATCAATGGCATCGCCGTCGGCGCCGGCCTCACGCTGGCGGTGCTGACCGATGTGCCGATCGCGGGGCGCTCTGCAGTGCTCATGGACGGGCACACCCGCATCGGGGTGGCGGCGGGCGACCAGGGCTTGCTCTGGCCGATCTTGTGCGGGCTGACCCGCGCCAAATATCATCTGCTGCTGTGCGAGCGGGTCGATGGCGAGACCGCCGAACGCATCGGACTTGTGGCGCTTTGCGTGGAAGACGCTGAACTGCTTGAGCGTGCGAGAGAGGTCGCTCTGCGACTGGCGACGGGGTCGCAGACTGCGATCAGATGGACCAAGCATGCGCTTAACAGCTGGCTGCGGCAGGCGCTTCCGGCCTTCGACTCATCTCTGGCCATGGAGTTCCTCGGCTTCAGCGGCCCGGATGCGCAGGAGGGGTTGGCTGCCGTGCGCGAGCGGCGGGCGCCTGTGTTTACCGGTCCGACGGATGACCCCGTCTGACGCCCGGGAGGTCGAGGCCAGAGGCGCGTTGGTCAGAGTGCTGCGAGTGTCGTCACTGACGCGCCCGCTCCGCAGATGCGCGTGACCTCGCAGCATGCGCCGTGAGGATCAAATGCCACCAATTTTCGAAAAATTGGTGGGTGCAGTAGGATTCGAACCTACGACCCGCTGATTAAGAGTCAGCTGCTCTACCAACTGAGCTATGCACCCGTATCGCCGGCTGGGCATTTGCATGCCCGGCGGCGAGGCGGCGGAACATACTCAAAGCCTCACCGAAAGCAAGGGCTCGATAGGGGGAATTTTCATGGCGAAGCGCGACCTCACCGGAGCTGTTGATTTCCAATACCTTGAGGGCTTCACGGCCGGCGACGGCGATGTGATCGACGAGATCCTCGGCCTGTTCCGCCAGCAGGCGGCGATCTGGTCGAATCTCCTGGACCCTGAGTCGGAGGGCTGGCGCGACGCGCTGCACACCATCAAGGGCGCCTCGCGGGGAATCGGCGCCTTCCAGCTTGGAGACGCGTGCGCGCGCGCCGAGGCCGAAGGCCCCAGCGGCATCGATGCGGTGCGGGACGCGCTGGACGCGGCGTTGGCCGACGTGGCGGCCTACGCCCACGAGCGGGCGCTTCAGTCGCTGCGCTCGCCGCGCAGCTGATCCCAGACGCCGAACTCGTAGGCGATGCACCGGTCGATCAAGGTGCGCCACACGGGTTCGGCGATCTCCTCGGAGAGACCTGCCTCGCGCGCCGACGCCTTGACCTTGGTCACGACGTCCTCGATCCGTCCCTTGTCCAGCACGGTGTTGCGGTCGGTCTTGATGCGGGCGGCGGCGTCCATGTAGCGCTGGCGCTCGGCCAGCATCAGGACAAGCGCGCGGTCCAGAGCGTCGACGCCCTTGCGGACGTCGAGCATGGTCTCGCAGTCGGCCGGCAGCGGCCGCTCATCAACAGCAATTTTCATGGGCGTGTAGGACTAAATCCCGGCCCCGTTGTCCAGGGCTCTCAGCGCCGCTTCGTGCGCTTCGGCCTCGGCGGCGATCCAGTTGATGAACGCCTTGACCTGCGGAAGCCGCCCCTTGGCCTTCGGGTGGACGACGTAATAGGCGAAGTCGACCGCCGTCGCGATCTGCAGCGGGGCGATCAGACGTCCGGCGTCCAGGTCGGCCTGGGCCAGGGTGCGCTTGGCCAGCGCCACGCCGCGGCCGTTCACCGCCGCCTCGATCACCAGGCTCGACTGGTTGAAGCGCGGGCCGCGGGCGCCGTCGATGCCGCGCAGGCCGCGCGCCGCCAGCCACATGGTCCAGTCGGGGCAGGAATCGTCCGGCTCGGGCGAGCCGTCGTGCAGCAGCACATGATTGGCCAGGTCGGCCGGATCATTGAGTGCGTTCGTCGTCGCAAGTTCCGGAGAAATCACCGGAATCACGGTTTCGCCGATCAACCGGCGAACCTCGAGGCCGGGATAGCGGCCGGCTCCGTAGCGGATCGCCACGTCGACCTCGCCGGCGGTCAGGTCGACCAGTTCCAGGCCGGCCGACAGCCAGACGTCGACCTGCGGGTGCAGTTCTTCGAACCGGCCCAATCGCGGCACCAGCCACTTGGCCGCGAACGAGGGCGCTGCGGTCAGGGTCAGCCGCCGGCCGTCCACCGCCGCGGTCAGCATCGAGGCCGCCTCGGCCAGCCGGTCGAAGGCTTCGCGCAGGGCGGGCAGGGCGGTCTGGGCCGCGTCAGTCAGCAGCAGGCCCTTGGGAGTGCGCTTGAACAGCGCCGCGCCCACATAGTCCTCGAGGTTCTGAATCTGTTGACTGACCGCCCCAGGGGTCACCGACAGCTCGTCGGCGGCCCTTGAGAAATTCAGGTGACGCGCCGCGGCCTCGAACGCCCGCAAGGCGTTGAGTGGCGGCAATCGTCGGCGTTCGGAGTTGCGCTCCATCGAGTTTTCCTGACACCCCCGGCAGAAGTACTTGGGTTGCGAATTGGCCCCTTCGCGACCAATTTGCAACCGTCCGCCGAGGTATCGGCCCTTTTCGTCGGCGGATAAATCGGCGGGGCGGGTGAAAGCCCGTCCCGCTCTGATTTTCAAGCCTGGTGTTTAGAGAAGCTAAAAACAATGCGCCACCGCAAGCCCAAAAACGAGGAGAGCAATCGCCTCGTCGTCCTGGGCGGCCCGCGCCGCCGCCCGACCGGCGAGGTGTGGCTGGTCGGCGCCGGTCCCGGCGACCCCGAGCTCCTGACCATCAAGGCCCTCAAGGTTCTGCAGGGCGCCGAGGTGGTGGTCCACGACGGCCTGGTCTCCGATGAGATCCTCGATCTGGCCCCGGGCTCGGCCCGCCGGATCAGCGTCGCCAAGCGCAAGTCGCGCCACTCCTACGCCCAGGAAGAGATCAACCGCATGCTGGTCGCCTTCGCCCAGGAGGGGCTGAAGGTGGTGCGCCTGAAGGGCGGCGATCCGTTCATCTTCGGCCGCGGCGGCGAGGAACTGGAAGCCTGCCGCGCGGCCGGCGTGCCTTGCCACATCGTGCCCGGCGTCACTGCGGCCCTGGCGGCGAGCGCCAACGCCGGCGCGCCGCTGACCCATCGCGGGTCGGCCCAGGCGGTGACCTTCGTTACCGGCCATGCGGCCTCGGGCGGCGACCCGGATCTGGACTGGGAGAGCCTGGCCAAGGCCAACCAGACCGTCGTGATCTACATGGGCGTCTCGACCGCGGCCGGCATAGCCGCGCGGCTGATCGGCGCGGGCCGCAACGGCTCGACCCCGGCCCTGATCGTCGAAAACGCCAGCCGCGCCGACGAGCGCCGCATCGTCACCACACTGGCCGGCCTGCCGCAGGCCGCCGAGGTGGTGGCCGGTCCGGCCCTGCTGATCGTCGGCGAGTCGATGGCGTTGGCCCAAGCCGGCGGCGGCGAGGCGCAGGAAATCGAAGCTCGGTCCGCCGAGCTGGGAGTGAAGTGATGAAAGCCCTGACCGGAAACCGCCTGACCGACGGCGAGGTCGTCTTCTGGAACGCTGGCCAGTGGGTCGAGCGCTTCGTCGACGCCGAGCGGTTCGCCGACGCCGAGGCAGGCGAGGCCGCCGAGGCCCACGCCAAGTCGCAGCAGACCGTGGTCGTCGACCCCTATCTGATCGACCTGGTGGAAAGCGAAGGCCTCTGGGCGCCGCTCAGCTATCGCGAGCGCCTGCGGGCGCTGGGTCCGACCAACCACCTTCACCACGGCAAGCAGGCTGAGGGCGGCGCCGCCATCGAAGCCCTGCAGCACGCGTCCGGCGCGGCCCGCTCGACCGGCCGTGTCAACCTGATCAAGCGCTAGGAGGGGAGGGCATGTATCAGTACGACACCCTCGACAAGGAATTCCTGGCTGACCGTTCCGCGGAATTCCGCGAGCAGGTCGGCCGCCGCCTGGCCGGTGAGATCACCGAGGACCAGTTCAAGCCGATCCGGCTGATGAACGGCCTTTACCTGCAACTGCACGCCTACATGCTGCGGGTGGCGATCCCCTACGGCTCGCTGAACCCGAGCCAGCTGCGCGTGCTGGCCGACATCGGACGCAAGTACGACAAGGGCTACGGCCACTTCACCACCCGCCAGAACCTGCAGTTCCACTGGATCAAGCTGGCCGACACGCCGGAGATCCTGGAGACGCTGGCGGCGGTGGACATGCACGCCATCCAGACCAGCGGCAACTGCATCCGCAACGTGACCTCCGATCCCTATGCCGGCGCCACCGTCGAGGAGATCGACGATCCGCGCGTCTGGGCCGAGGCCATGCGCCAGTGGTCCAGCCTGCACCCGGAATTCTCGTTCCTGCCGCGCAAGTTCAAGATCGCCGTCACTGCGTCCGCCAAGGACCGCACTGCGGCCAAGGTGCACGACATCGGCCTGATGATCCGTCGCGGCCGCGACGGCGTGCTGGGCTTCGAGGTGATCGTCGGCGGCGGCATGGGGCGCACGCCCTTCGTCGGCCCGACCATCAAGGAATTCCTGCCGGCCACGCGGCTGTTCTCGTACCTGGAAGCCGTCCTGCGGGTCTACAATCGCCACGGCCGCCGGGACAACAAGTACAAGGCCCGCATCAAGATCCTGGTCTCAGCGCTGGGCGCCACGGAGTTCGCGCGTCAGGTCGAGGAAGAATGGGCCAAGGTCGGTCCTGAGGGCGACGTGCCCGACACCGAACTCGCCCGGATCCGCGGCGCGTTCGCCCCGACCAACTTCGACACCCTGGTCAACCGCTCGGAAGTCTTCGAGACGGCCAAGGCGGCGGACCCGGTCCTGGCCCGCTTCGCGCGCAACAACCTGCGTGAGCACAAGCGCGCCGGCTACACGATCGTCGAGATCTCGCTGAAGGGCATCGGCGACACCCCCGGCGACGCCAGCTCCGACCAGATGGACGTGGTCGCCGACCTGGCCGAGCGCTTCGGCCAGAACGACATCCGGGTGACGCACGAGCAGAACCTGGTGCTGCCGCACGTGAAGCTGGACGACGTCCCCGCCGTCCACGCCGCGCTCAAGGCGGCCGGCCTGGCGACGCCGAACGTCAACCT
This sequence comes from Phenylobacterium sp. P4_E10, assembly GCF_056401675.1. Classification (NCBI taxonomy): domain Bacteria; kingdom Pseudomonadati; phylum Pseudomonadota; class Alphaproteobacteria; order Caulobacterales; family Caulobacteraceae; genus Phenylobacterium; species Phenylobacterium sp. P4_E10. The sequence continues at coordinate 92,421 of NZ_JBFUIW010000001.1, forward strand.
GATCACCGACATCATCGCCTGCCCAGGGCTGGACTACTGCGCCCTGGCCAACGCCCGGGCCATTCCGATCGCCCAGGACATCGCCCGCACCTTCGCCGACCAGGACCGCGCCGAACTGATCGGCGAGCTGAAGATCAAGATCAGCGGCTGCATCAACGCCTGCGGCCACCACCACGTCGGCCACATCGGCATCCTCGGCGTCGATAAGAAGGGCGAGGAATTCTACCAGCTGACCCTCGGCGGCTCGGGGGCGGAGGACGCCGCCGTCGGCTCCATGCTCGGCCCGGCCCTGCCGGCCAACCGCGTGGCGCCGGCCATCGACACCCTGGTCGACGTCTATCTGCGAGAACGCCAGGGCGAGGAGCGCTTCCTCGACACCTTCCGCCGCACCGGGGTCGCCCCGTTCAAGGAGGCCGTCTATGCCGACGCGAATTAAGCTGTCCGACGGCGAGTTCTCGCTGGTCGAGGACCCGTACACCGCCGTCACCGACGACGAGGACCTGCCGCGCGGCGACCTGATCATCTCGCTGACCCGCTTCCAGAGCGAGGGCGAGCGCCTGTTGTCGGAAGGCCGCTCGGTCGGCGTGCGGCTGGAGCCGGCCGAAGAGGTCGAGGTGCTGGCCTACGACCTGCCGCGCCTGTCTGTGGTCGCCGTGGCCTTCCCGAAGTTCAACGACGGGCGGGCCTACACCGCCGCGCGGCTGCTGCGCGAACGCTACGGTTTCAAGGGCGAGATCCGCGCGGTCGGCGACGTCTTGCGCGAGCAGTCGGGCTTCATGGTTCGGGTCGGCTTCGACGCCTTCGAGCCGGCCGACGGCTCGACGCCGGAACAGTGGGCCCACGCCGTCCATCGCCAACGTCACGTCTATCAGCGCGCCGCGGACCGCAGGCCCCCGGCCTTCGCCGAAAGAGGGGTCCGCTGACCATGGCTTTCGATCAGATCGAGCGTCCGTCCATCGCCGTCCGCCTCGACGCGGAGCTGCGCCACGCCCATCCGGCCACCGTGCTGGAATCGGCTGTGGAAGCTTTCGGCGACAAGCTGGCCCTGGTTTCGTCCTTCGGGGCGGAGTCGGCGGTGCTGCTGCACATGATTTCGAAGATCAAGCCGGACGTCCCGGTGCTGTTCCTCGACACCGGCATGCTGTTTGGACAGACGCTCGACTATCGAAAAAACCTGGCGGCCAAGCTCGGCCTGACCGAGGTGCGCGACCTGCGCCCGCTCTACAACGACCTGGCCGTGGCCGACCCGAACGCCAAGCTGTGGCAGACCGACACCGACGCCTGCTGCGAAGTGCGCAAGGTCGTGCCGCTGGATCGCGCCCTGTCCGAGTTCGACGCCTGGATCACCGGCCGCAAGCGCTTCCACGGCGGCGACCGCCTGTCCTTGCCGGTGGTCGAGCAGGCCGACGGCCAGGTGAAGTTCAATCCGCTGGCCAATTGGGGCAAGGACGAGCTGGACGCCTATATGAGTGAGCATGACCTGCCCGCTCACCCGCTCGTCGCCCAGGGCTTTCCCTCGATCGGCTGCTGGCCCTGCACCAAGCCGGTGGAGGAGGGCCAGGACGTCCGCGCTGGGCGCTGGGCCGGTCAGGACAAGACCGAATGCGGTATCCACGTCGCGCGCGCGCCTGGCGCTGTGGCCAATGTGGGCGGCGACATCTAGTCGCCGGCTGCTGACATGCGAACCACTCTCAGCTAGAGACGCGTCATGACTGATGTAACCGCTATCGCTCCGGCCCCCACCAAGGCGCGCGGCGCCTTCATGGTCGAGACTGTCACCTGGGTTCAGCACTGGACCGACGAGCTGTTCTCGTTCCGGACCACGCGCGATCCGGGCCTGCGGTTCTCCTCCGGCCAGTTCGTGATGGTCGGCCTGGAAGTCGACGGCAAGCCGCTGGTCCGCGCCTATTCGATCGCCAGCCCGTCGTGGCACGACGAGCTCGAGTTCTATTCGATCAAGGTCGCTGACGGCCCGCTGACCTCGCGCCTGCAGAAGATCAAGGTCGGCGACGAGGTGCTGATCGGCAAGAAGCCCACCGGCACCCTGGTGCTGGACGGCCTAAAGCCCGGCAAGCGGCTGTACATGGTCGGCACCGGCACCGGCCTGGCCCCCTGGCTCAGCCTGGCCCGCGACCCGGAGGTCTACGACCGCTTCGACGAGGTGATCGTCACCCACACCGTCCGCAGCGTCGCCGACCTCAACTACGCCGAGCTGTTCGAGAAGGACCTGCGCGAGGACGAGATCCTCAGCGAGGTGATCGGCGACAAGCTGCGCTACTACCCGACCGTCACCCGCGAGCCGTTCCGCACCCAGGGCCGGATCACCGACCTGATCACCTCGGGAAAGCTGTTCAGCGATCTCGGCGTGCCGCCGCTCGACCCAGCCGTTGACCGGCTGATGCTCTGCGGCGGTCCCTCGGTCCTCGCCGACCTCAAGACCCTGCTGGTCGAGCGCGGCTATGTCGAAGGTTCGCTGGCCGCGCCCGGCGACTTCGTCCTCGAAAAGGCGTTCGTCGAAACCTGACTTTCGAAGGCCCCGCTCCGGCGGGGCCTTTTGCTATTGGGCGTGGGCCAGCACGAATTCCGCCCGCGCTTCGACGTCACCCGGCGGAACCTCCAGCGGCTGGTAGCCCAGCTCGGTCAGCAAGCCGAGGATCGCTTCGTGCGTCGCCAGGCACTCCTCGAAGGTCTGTTTGCGCTCGGCGTCCTGGGCGTAGATCGCCTCCCAGGGCGGCGGCACGAATACGGTGCGGTTGTAGCGCCGCGTCCGCGCCGCTTCCTCCATCCACTCGGGCGCCCTCGGCGTCAGGCTGTCGATGATCCCGCGGTCGAAGAACATCCGCTCGCGAACCTGCGCCATCGCCTCGAAAATCGCGATGTCCTCGCGCGCCGCCTTGGCCAGATAGGCCGGCTCGTCCAGCCAGGGCAGGGCGTCCCCGCCGGCTTCGACCTGCTCGCGGATCACCCGCCGGTGGGTCTCTTCCACCACCCGCTCGCCGCGTCGGCGCAATTCCTCGATTAGCGCGGTCTTGCCCACGCCTGGACCGCCGGTCAGCAGGAAGAAGTTCGGCTTCTCGATGATCATCGACGGCTCCCTTCCCCAGGCGATGCCCGGCAATAGGCGGCGAGGCCCGGGCTGGCCCGCCTAGTCGACCAGCTCGGGCGTCTCGACTTCCAATTCGTCAGGAACGTCGCACATCAGCGAGGCGATGAACTCGCCGTTCGGACGGTACACTTTGCGAAACCGTCCGGCGTCCCAACCGCATTCGCCGCAGGCGCAAGGGCCGCCGCGATAGCAGCTCGGCGTCAGCTCCTTCAGGCGCACGCTCCGGCCGTCCCGGACAGGGCGCACGGAGGTGACGGTGTAGAGGCCGCCCAGGTCCGGCATCACCTGGCTCTGGGGACGGCTGGGCGTGTCGTCGACGCATTCGACGATGTCGCCAGAGGTAATATCGCTCAACGCTGCACGGGCCTTCTGGAACCCCGGCGAAACCAGCCGCCAGGAACCCCGTGAGACTAGCAACGGCCCTGCGGGTTTGATCTGCGGCCTAGTGACCAGCGGCGCGGTGGCGCAGCCGCTGCTCAGGAGTTCGCCGGATACCCGTCGCTCGCCGCGTCCCCGGGGGGCACGGCCGGCGCCGGCCTAGAGCCGGTAGAGCCGCACGGGCGCGCCCTTGGCGCGTCCGATCACCTGCTTGGCCTCAAGGTCCAGCTGTACGCACTTCAGCCACCAGCCGGCCTTGTCGCCGCCGGGGAACAGGTCGTCCGGCAGCAGCGGCAGCAGCTTGGTCTTCGTATCGGCCACCGTGAGGCCTGGCGCCTCGGAGGGCAGCACCGCCAGCATCGCGGTTCTCATCGCCCCGTACTTGGCGCCGTCCACCCGGGTGGTCCGGCCCGGGCTGTTGGGGTTCTCGACTTCGACCTTTTCCGCCATGGCGTATCCTCGCAATCGCGCTGGCCGTCAGCGCGCCGGGTCGGGGAAGTTCGACTGAAGCCAGCTCACGACGGCCGACTGTAGCGCGATGCGCTGGTCGTTATAGCTGTGGTCGGTCTGAAACTTGAGGCTCGTCGGGGTCGGCCCGCCCGAGGCGGCGACCGCCTGGGCCGCGGCCTTGTCGGCCGGCTCGTTGCCGTCGTTGGAACTGATGGTCAGCACCGGCCGCCCGGCCATCTCCGCAGCGTTGCGCCGCCAGTCCCAGGCCTTCGCATTGGCGACTATCTCGTCGGCCAGGGCTGCGGGCGTCGCGTTGGTGAAGCTAGCGTCCTCCGTCAGCCCCGCGACCAGTTCAGCCCTCTCTGCGGCCGTGTCGACCTCCGCCGCCCCGCCGCCAAAGTCTGCGGCCGATATGACCACGAAGCCGGCGACCGGCTCGTCGCCGACCATCACCGTGTCGAAGCCGCCCATGCTGTGGCCGAGCACTACCAGCCGCTTTGTGTCCACGCGGCTGCTGTTGGCCGGCGAGCGCAGCCAGGTCAGAGCCGCGCGGGCGTCTTCGATTGTATGGCTGAAGCTGAACTGCCCCGGCGCGCCCCAGACGCCGCGATAGTGGATGGCCATGACGTTCCATCCCGACCGCTGGACGGCCCGGGCGAGATCCAGGTTCAGCTCCGTGCCGGGGAAGCCGTGCAGCAGCAGCATTGTCGGATGCGGCCCCTCGCCGGCGGCCAGGAACAGCCGCGCCGGAATCTCGACGCCTCCGGTGGGATAGCGAACCTGCAGCAGTTGCGCCGGATGCTGCTTGTCCTGCGGCGGATCGGCGATCACCGCCTGCGGCGGTGAGAGGGCAAGGCTCATCGTCGCGGGCGTCAGCAGCGCCATCGCCAAAAGCAGACTCTTCATCGGCATATCCCCCACGGCGCAGATTTAGCCAGGGGCGTCCGCCCTGTCACCCGCGCGAACGCGCGGCCGCGCCCTGGAAAGGGGGCGGCCGTCACGTATCCGAATTTATGCGTGGGATAGCAGGGGTGCGTACGGCGCTAGGCCGGCGGGCAGCCCTTGAACTCGCCGGCCTTGAGCACGGTGAGCCTAGCGAGGTTCAGCGCCATCAGCGGCTTCATCGAGGACGAGCCGTGACCGGTGTAGAGGTCGACCTTCTGGCCTTTGATCGCGCCGCCGGTGTCGGTGGCGTACCAGAAGCCGTCATGGCGGCCGCCGTCCGGCATCGGCAGGCCGACGGTTTCTTTGATGAACAGTTTGGTCCGGCGCGGGATCACCTTGGTGTCCACGGCCACGGTACGCATCGCAACCACCTTGCAGCCCAGCGAGTCGAGGGCGCCGACGCCCTTGGCTCCCGCATGGTACAGGGTGGCCTTCATACGGAATTCTGGAGTCCCCGGCATTGCGCCGGTCAGGGCCGAAACGATCAGGTCACCTATCGGATCGGGAGCAGGCGCAGCGTGCGCGGTTTGAGTCAGCCCAAAAAAGCAGGGAAGGGCGGCAAGGGCGGCGAGGCGGCGTCGCATGACGGCGGCTCCTTCGTCGTTGATCTTGGCAGCAGCTGGGTTTTTACCCGCAATCCGAGCGAGGGATCAACCCTGTACGGACCTTTCGGCGGGGTGACAAAACCGCACAAGCGCTTGCCCAGGGCTCAGCTTGAGGGCATCAATCCCTTACGCAGCAAGGAATTATCGCATGCAAGTCTATGGTGATTCCATCTCTGGAAACTGCCTGAAGGTGAAGTGGGTCGCCGACCTCCTGGGCCGTAAATACGAGTGGATTGAGACGGATATCCAAAAAGGCGAGTCGCGGACGGCGGCGTTCCTGGCCCTCAATCCGGCCGGTCAGGTGCCGCTGGTGGTTCTCGAAGACGGCCGTCCGCTGGCCCAGTCGAACGCGATCATCCTGCACCTCGCCGAGGACTCCGACCTGGTCCCGGCCGACGCCTACGACCGCGCCCGCATGCTCGAATGGATGTTCTGGGAGCAGTACAGCCACGAGCCCTATGTCGCCGTGGCCCGCTTTCACGTCCGCTACGCCGGCAAGGCGGTCTCGGACCTGGAGCCGCGGCTGGTCGAGCGCGGCAATGGCGCGCTGCAGCGGCTCGAGGACGGTCTGGCGGCTTCGCCCTATCTGGTCGGCGAGCAGGTCAGCCTCGCCGACGTCGCCCTGGTCGCCTACACCCGCGTCGCTCATGAGGGCGGCTTCGATCTGGCCCGCTATCCCCGCGTCGAAGCCTGGGTGAAGCGGGTAGAGGGCGCGCTGAAGATCGCCTAAACGGTTGGGCATGAAAGCTCCGCTGCTCGCCGCCGTCGCCGTCCTCTCGCTGCTGCCCGCCCAGGCCTTGGCCTGGGGCGCCATGGGCCACCGGATCGTCGGGGAGTCCGCCATGCGGGCCATGCCGGAGGAGGTCCCGGCCTTCCTGCGCACGCCGGGGGCCGTGCGCGATGTCGGCGAGCTCTCGCGGGAGCAGGACCGCTCCAAGGGCGCGGGGCGGATCCACGACCACAACCGCGACGCTGGGCATTTCCTGGACCTCGACGAGGACGGCAAGCTGCTCGGCGGCCCGTCCTTCCTGCCGCTGCCCAGCACCCGCGCCGACTACGAAAAGGGCCTGCAGGCCGCCGGGCTGGACAGCTGGAAAGCCGGCTATCTGCCCTATTCGATCATCGACCGGCACCAGCAGCTGGCCAAGGACTTCGGCTACTGGCGGGTGCTGAAGGCGATGGCCGCACGCGAGAAGAACCCGGTCCGCCGCGCCTGGTACGCTCGCGACCTGATCCGCCGGGAGGCGCAGATCCTGCAGACCATCGGCGATCTCTCGCACTTCGTCGGCGACGGCGCTCAGCCGCTGCACGTCACCGTCCACTACAATGGCTGGGGCGAGTTCCCGAACCCGAAGGGCTATACGACCGCCAAGGTGCATGGCCCGTTTGAGAGCGAGTTCGTCTTCGCAAACGTCAAACCTGCCGCGGTTGACGCTAAGGTCGCGCCTCTGAAGCCCAGCGACGGTCCGGTCGAGAAGCGGACCGTTGAATATCTTATGGAAACCGCGACCCAGGTGATCCCATTCTACGAAATGGAGAAAGCTGCCGGTTTCAAGCCTGGCGAGCGTCGCGGCGTCGAATTCGCCACCGAACGGCTCGCCGTGGGCGCCTCGGAGCTGCGCGACATGATCGTCTCGGCCTGGCGCGGCAGCCAGAGCGTCACCGTTGGTTGGCCGGTCGTGAGGGTCGACGACGTGCTGGCCGGCAAGGTCGATCCCTGGGATTCCCTGTACGGTAAGGACTAGGCCCATGCGCGCGGTGCCGCAGTTCGGAGAACGGTTGGCCGGTCGGGCCTACGGCGAGCGTCCGGCGGCGTTCGGCATCCTCGAGCGCGACGGGCAGGTTGCTGTGGTTCGGATCGAAAAACCTGACGGTGCGGCCTGGATCGACCTGCCGGGCGGCGGCGTCGATCCGGGCGAGACGCCGGAGGAGGGCGTGGTCCGCGAGTATGGCGAGGAGGCCGGTCTGAAGGTCGCCGTCAGCGCCCCCTTCGCCAGGGCAGACCAGTTCTTCGTCAACACCGAGGGCCAGGCCTGGAACAACCGCAGCGACTTCTATGTGCTTGAATTGGTGGGCGAAGATCCGACTCTGAAAGTCGAGGACGATCACCAGCTGATCTGGCTGGCTCCGCTGGAGGCCATCACTTCGCTGCGCCACGACTCGCACGCGTGGGCCGTCGCGGCCTGGCTGCGGCGTTAGGCGCCCGCTTCGCCGCCCCAGGCCCGCTGGTTTCCCGCATCCGGCTCGACTTCTTGTCGAGCTCCTTGAGGATCGCCTCGAGCTCCTTGTCGGCTAAATTCTCTATGCCAATGAAGGAGTTATGCCCCTTCGACACGCGGATCAGCTCGTCCAGCTTGGCGTGCAGGGCATTGTTGTCGCGGTTCTGGGTGTTCTGAATCAGGAACACCATCAGGAAGGTGATGATGGTGGTCGAGGTGTTGATCACCAGCTGCCAGGTGTCGGAGAAACCGAACAGCGGCCCGGACACCGCCCACCCGATCACCAGCGCGCAGCAGCCCACGAACACCAGCGGCCGGCCGGTCCATTTCGCGATCTCGGTCGCGAATTTCGTGAACGCCTCCGTGAAACCGCTCATCCTAGGCACTCCTGGCCGCATTGCGCGGCGCAGGCTGAACGGGTAGTGGCAGCGCCAGTTCCGACCAGGAGAATCCATGTCCCAGGCTCAGATCATCGACGGCAAGGTCACGGCCGAGCGCCTGCGCGCCGAGGTCGCCGAAGAGGTGGCTTCGCTCAAGGCCGAACATGGCCTGCAGCCGGGGCTGGCGGTGGTTCTGGTCGGCGAGGATCCGGCCAGCCAGGTCTATGTCCGTTCCAAGGGCGAGCATTCCAAGGCCGTCGGCATGCATTCGGTGACCCATCGGATGCCCGCCGAGACCAGTCAGGCCGAGCTGCTGGCGATGGTCGAGCAACTGAACAACGACCCGGCCATCCACGGCATCCTGGTGCAGTTGCCGCTGCCCAAAGGGCTGGATGAAAAGAAGATTATCGAGGCGATCAACCCGGCCAAGGACGTCGATGGCCTGCATGTCGTCAATGCTGGGCGCCTAGCGCAGGGCCTTCCCTCGCTGGTGCCCTGCACGCCGCTGGGCTGCATGATCATGCTGCGCGAGACCCTGGGCGACCTGACCGGCAAGCGCGCCGTCGTGGTCGGCCGCTCGGTCCTGGTCGGCAAGCCGGTAGCGCAGCTGTTGCTGCAGGCCGACTGCACCGTGACCATCGCCCACTCGCGGACGCAGGACCTGGCCGCCGTCTGCCGCGAGGCGGACATTCTGGTCGCCGCCGTCGGCCGTCCGCAGATGATCAAGGCCGACTGGATCAAGCCCGGCGCGGCGGTGATCGACGTCGGCATCAACCGGGTCCCGTTCAGCGACCCGGTGAAGGCCGCCGAGGGCAAGACCAAGCTGGTGGGGGACGTGGCCTACAAGCAGGCGCTGGCCGTCGCCGGCCACATCACGCCGGTGCCCGGCGGCGTCGGGCTGATGACGGTGGCGTGCTTGCTGAAGAACACCGTCACCGCCGCCAAGCGCATCGCCGGCCTGGACGCCTAGGCGGCTCCCCGGGCGTTGGTCCAGTCGACAAGCTGGCCCAGGGCCTGGCCCACGGCCTGGTCGAAAGCTGAGACGATCGCCGAGACGCGGTTATCGCCGGCCCGGGCCTCGGCGTGGATCAGCTTGGATCCGGCCAGGGTGCGGTCAGCCGCGACCAGAGTGACGCGTAGATCGACGGCGACGTTCGGCGCCGCTTTGTGGCCGCGGTCATAGACGGCCTCGAACCGGATCACCTCGACGCGTAGGGAATAGTCCGCCTTGCCGACCTCGCCGCGGGTCATCAGCCGCGCTGCGCCGGTGTTGGCGTCGAACGCCCGCCCCAGGGCCTCGTTGAACAGGATCGAAGCGGGGGAGACCCAGCGGGAGTCGGCGATATAGGCGATCTGGCTGTTGGTCACGGTCAGCAGGCGGTCGCCCGCCGCCGCCTGGACGAAGCCGCCGCCAGCGCGCACCACGCCGAATTGTTCGGTCGCGGAGGCTGAGGCGCTTGGGCCGCCGGACGGCGGCCTGCCGTCGAACCGGTAGAGCTGGGACGGCTCGGCGTCCGGGAGCAGCGAGATGCAGGCCGAAAGCGCGGCGGCGACCAGCAGGAGGGCCGCCGGGCGCAGGATACGGAGGATCGGCTTCATGGCTTGACCTTGATCTCCTGGGCGGGAGCCTTGCCCACCAGGCCTCGCGGGTTGGTTTCGATGTCGCGGATCAGGCGATCGAGGGACTCGGCGGTCTGCTGGAGCGACTGCACCGAGGTGGTGAGCTGCGGCAGGCCGTTGGTGGCGAAGTCGCTGGTCGGCCCTTCAAGTCGGCCGACGACGGTGCGGATGTCCTTGGCCGCGGCCTGGGCCTCCTGCGAGGCCTCTGCCAGGTTCTTCAGCGTCCGCTTGCCGTCGCTGTCGACCAGGGTCTGGGCCGATTGGCTGAGCGTCGCGATCTCCGCGGCCGCCGTGTCGATATTGTGCAGCGCGCTCTGGGCGTCGGCGATCAAGGCCTTGCGAGCCTTGAGTTCGGCCGTCACCGACTGGGCGTCGGTCAGGGCCAGGCTGAAGGTCTTGATGTTCTGGTCGGACAGCACGCGGTTGACGCGGTCCAGCGCCTCGACGGTGCGGGTCAGCACCGTGCCGCCGCCCTCGAGCAGGTCGGAGAGGGCGCTGCGCTGGGTGCGCAGCTTGGGCACCTCGCCGGGCTCGACCGTGTCCTTGAGCAACAGCTTGCTGGGCGAGCCGGCGGTAATCTGCACGTAGTTCACGCCGGTAATGCCCTGGGGCTCGAGTGTGGCGTAGGAATCGGCGCGGATTGGCACGTCGGAGGTCACCCGGGCCCGGGCGATGACCCGGTTCGGATCGCCAGGATCGAGCTGGATCTTCGTGACCTCGCCGACCTTGATGCCATTGAAGTGGACTTCGCCGCCCTGGCTGAGGCCGCGCACCGGTCCATGGAAGATGATGTCGTAGAGGTCGTAGTCCCGCGAGAACTGCAGCCGCGCCAGCCAGATCGAGAAGATCACCAGGCCGGTGAAAAGCAGCAGGGTGGCGAACCCCACCAGGGCGTAATTGGCGTCTTTTTCCATCAGGCTGACGTCCCCGCTGCTGTGGCGACGGCCGCGGCGCGTCCACGCGGGCCAAGGAAGTATTCCCGTATCCAGGGATGCTCTGAACGCTCGAGCGTCTTCACCGGCGCCGTTTCGATCACGCGCTTGTCGGCCAGTACGGCGACGCGGTCGGTGATCGTGTAGAGCGTATCGAGGTCGTGGGTGATCATGAACACCGTCAGGTCGAGGCTGTCGGAGAGGTCGCGGATCAGCTCGTCGAAGGCTGCCGCGCCAATGGGATCGAGGCCGGCGGTCGGCTCGTCGAGGAACAGCAGTTCGGGGTCGAGGGCCAGCGCGCGCGCCAGGCCGGCGCGCTTGCGCATGCCGCCCGACAGCTCCGAGGGTTTAAGGTCGCCGGCCCCGGAACGCAGGCCGACCAGCGCGATCTTCAGGTCCGCCAGTTCGTCGATGATGTGACGGGGCAGGTTGGTGTGCTCGTGCATCGGGGCGGCGACGTTCTCGCGCACGGTGAGGTTGGAGAACAGCGCGCCCTGCTGGAACAGCACGCCCCAGCTCCGCTCGATCTCCTGCCAGCTGTGCCGCGAGGCGCGCTGGATGTCCTGCCCCAGCACCTTGACCGAGCCGGCGTCGGGCCGGCGCAGGCCGATGATGGTGTTGAGCAGCACCGACTTGCCGGTGCCCGAGCCGCCGACCACGCCCAGGACCTCGCCGCGTTCGACGGTCAGGTCGAGATTGTCGTGCACCACGAGGTCGCCGAACTCGGAGCGCAGGCCGCGCACTTCGATGGCCGGGCCGTCATCGTCGAGAATGTCGGTTTTATCTGGGAGTTCAGCCATTTAGACCCCCAACTGCATGTAGACAAGGGCGAATGCGGCGTCGATCAGGATGATCGCGAAGATCGCGTGGACGACCGCGGCGGTGACCCGGCGGCCGAGGGATTCCACATCGCCGCCGACTTCCATGCCTTGCCGGCAGCCGATGCCGGCGATCACGGCGGCCATCACCGGGGCCTTGGACAGGCCGATCCAGAAGTGGGCGGCCCCGACATTGTCGAGGATCCGCTGCAGGAAGAAGGCCGGCCCAAGGCCGAGCACCGACCAGGTGATCACCATGCCGCCGATCAGGCCAGCGATGGTCGCCACGAAGGTCAGCAGCGGGATAATCGCCAGCAGGGCCGCAAAGCGCGGGAAGACCAGGGCCTCGAACGGATCGACGCCCAGCACCTTCATGGCGTCGATCTCCTGATTCATCTTCATTGAGCCGATCTCGGCGGCGAATGCTGAGGCCGAGCGTCCCGCCAGCAGGATGGCGGTGATCAGGATGTTGAACTCGCGCAGCACCGCGATGCCGATAAGCTCGACGGCGAACACTTCGGCCCCGAACTGGCGCAGCATGTTGGCGCCGAGCAGCCCAACCACTGCACCGATGAAGAAGGAGGTCAGCGCGACGATCGGGATGGCGTCCAGGCCGGCGCGCTCGGCCAGCGATACGCAGGCGGCCCAGCGAATCCGCGAGGGCTTGATGATGGTCCAGCCGACCACCGCCAACAGATGGCCGACGAAAGCCATGGTCTCGATGATCTCGGTGCCGAGATCGAACACGCCGCGGCCCACGCGGATCGAGAGCTCGTAGAAGCCGCGCGGAAGGCGCGCCGGCGTTGGCTTTTCGGCGGCCGCGGCGCCGACCAGGTCGAGCAGGCGTCGGGTCTCGGGGCGCGCCTCGATGTTCTGTGCGACGGGATGATCGCCGACGATCTTGAGGATGCCGTAGGCGCCAGCGGTATCGAGCCGGCGGACCGGAGTGAGGTCAATCGCCTGGAGGCCGCCTTCGTCCATTTCATCGGCCAGGCGGCTGACCGCGTCGCCGGCGGCGGTCGCCGTCCAGTCGCCGGACAGCACGGCTTTGCGGCCTCCGTCCACCTCCACCACGCTGAAATCGGCAGGTCGTTCCATCGGCTCGCGTCGTGGCTCCACCACAGGCGTTTGGTTGAGTCGGTCATGCCTTGAAGCCCCACCCTAGCAGAGCTGTCCCAGGACGCGGAACGCGCTATGGCGAAGGCTGTTCCTATTGGCCAAGCGGCCCGCCGTTTCGCGGCAAGGTGATGCTAGGTCGCAGGGGGGCGGCCCATATTTCGCCCAAGTCACAAGCATTACAGAGGCGCGAGGCGGCTTGTCCGGCCTCGGATCGTCTAGCTCAAGGTCGGGAGCGTGCGTTGGCCCGTCAGATCGAAATCGCCGGCAAGTCCGGCAGCCTCTACCGTTACACCGCCCTGGAGGAGGATCGCATCCTTCCGCCCGCCGGCGCGAACTATGTGATCTGCAAGCCCGCCGGGAACGGCGTGGACGTTCTCTATGCCGGCGAGACCGACAGCCTGTCGCGTCTGGCTTGGCGTGAGCAGCTGGCCAGGGCCCGCGACACCTATGGCGACGACGCCGACGTGCTGACCCGCCTCAACGTGCGCAGCGCCGTGCGTCTGGCCGAGCAGGAAGACCTCATCGAAGAGCACCAGCCGCCGATGAACGGCTAGGGGCGCCTGGATTTCCGGGGGCCTGGCGGCCATTGTGCCGCCGGTGCAAGACCAGCTCATCGTCATACTCGGCGCCGCCGTCCGGCCGGACGGCACGGCGAGCGCAGCTCTGCTCCGCCGGATCAAGGGCGGCCATCGGCTGGCCCTGGCGCGCCCGGACGCCCTGGTGTTCTGCTCCGGCGGCGTCGGACGATATGGGCCGTCGGAAGCCTCGATCATGGCCGAGCGGCTGGTCGCGCTGGGTTTGTCTGCTGACCGCCTGGTCCTGGACGAGGCCAGCCTCGACACCTTGCAAACGGTGCTGGCGGCGACGCGCCTCATTCGCGCGCGGGGCCTGGCCGGCGCCATCGTCTGCACCGACAGTTATCATGCGCCGCGCACGCGGCTGACGTTCGCCGCCCTTGGCGTGCGGACCCTCAATGGCTCGGTGAAGGCTGGGCTACGCCAGATGGGATGGGCGGAATGGGTCAGGATGCGGCTGCGCGAGGCGCCGGCCATTCCCTATGACGGCGTCCTGGCGCTCATGAAGCGCCGCAGCCTCTAGCCGATCCAGCGGTAGCCGACCCCGGGCTCGGTGGTGATCAGGGTCGGGGAGGAGGGATCAGGCTCCACCTTCTGCCGCAGCTGGGCGACGAAGACCCGCAGGTACTGGACGTCCTCTTCGTGCGCAGGCCCCCAGACGGCGGTCAGCAGCTGGCGATGGGTCACCACCTTGCCGCCGCCTTCGACCAATTGGGCCAGCAGGTCGTATTCCTTCGGCGACAAGCGGATCGCCACGCTGGCGCGGGTGACCAACCGCTTGACCAGATCGATGGTCAGGTCCCCGACGACGACGACCGGCTCGGCGCCCTTGTCGCGCAGGCGATGACGCAGGGCGACGCGCAGGCGGGCCAGCAGCTCGCCGACCCCGAACGGCTTCTCGACATAGTCGTCCGCCCCCATGTCGAGGGTGTCGATCTTCTCGGTTTCCTTGTCGCGCGCCGAGAGCACGATGATCGGGCCGTCGTAGAAGGCGCGGGCCTTGGCCAGGGCTTCCTTGCCGTCGAAGTCCGGCAGGCCGAGGTCCAGCACCACCGCGTCGGGCGCCTTGCGGGCGATCTCGCGCAGCCCATCGGCGGCGGTGTCGGCGCGCACCGGTTCATAGCCAGCGGCCTCCAGGGCCGGTTGGAGGAACCGATGGATCTGCGGCTCGTCGTCGATGACCAGGATGCGAGGCCGATGCGCGCTCATCCTACTTCGCTCCTGACGGAGCTACGAAGGACAAGTCTTCCTGCGAGCAGGACTGCTTCACAGCATGTGCCCCGGCATGGCGGTTTCCTTCGGCAGGCTGATCAGGATGCGCGTGCCGCGGCCGTCGTGGATCGGGCTGGCGGCGGCAATGCGGCCGCCCATGGCCTCGACGAAGCCCTTGGAAATGGCCAATCCCAGGCCTGCGCCCTTGCCGCGGTCCGTGGCCTCCTCCATGCGGCGGAACTTCTCGAACACGCGCTCCAGTTCCTCGGTGGGAATGCCGCGACCTTCGTCCTCGATGGAGATCACCACATTGCCTCGGTCCTCATAGGCCGCGACCTCGATGGCCGAGCCGTCTGGACTGTAGGCGATGGCGTTCTCCAGAATGTTCACAAGCGCCTGTTCCAGCAGCGAAGGGTCGGCCTTGACCATCGACAGCTCGGCGGGGAAGTCGCGCGCCACGGCCCGGTTGTCCAGCCGCCGCTTCACGCGATCGACGGCGGCGCGCAGCACGTCGCGGATATCGACCCAGTCACGGCGGGTGACCAGGGCGCCGCCTTCGAGCCGGGTCATGTCCAGCAGATCGCCGACATAGCGGTTCAGGCGCTCGGCCTCCTCGCGGATCGACTGCAGCAGGTCGCGCTGGACGTTGGGCTTCAAGGACCTGCCGTAGTCGATAAGCGTGGTGACCGAGCCGAGCACCGTCGAGAGCGGCGTGCGCAGGTCGTGGCTGACCGAGTTCAGCAGAGCGCCGCGCAGACGGTCGGTGCGCCGCAGGGCCTCGGCGTCGGCCGCCTGGGCCGCGAACTCGGCGCGTTCGAGGGCGACGGCGCCCTGGTCAAGCAGCGCAGTGACGAAGCGCTCGTTGTCTTCGGCGGCCAGCGCGCGCGGCTCGATGCCGCCGACCCCGGCGCGGGACTTCAGCCCCTGGAGCGGCAGGAAGGTCCAGGCGGAGTTGGGCAAGGTCCCCGTACCGGCGCCGGCCGGTTCGCCTTTCTCCCAGGCCCAGCGGGCCGCGGCCATGTCGCCAGGCGCCAGCGCCTCCAGGGGCGGGGAGGCGGCGGTCAGAGTGATGTCCTCGCGATCGGGAGTCAGCACCACGGCCGCGCCGCTGGTGGCGGCCGCAAGTTGCTCGGCCAGGGCCTGGGCGGCGGCGTCCTGTCGGGCGGCGGAGGACAGCCGGCGGCTTGCGGCCAGCAGCGATGAGATCGCCGAGGCGCGGCGCGAGGTGGCCATGGCCTGGTCGCGGACCCGGCCGGTGAGCCAGCCGGTGGCCAGGGCGACGGCGAAGAACACCGCGAAGGTCAACATGTCGGCCGGGTGGCCGATGCGGATGGTGAGGCGCGGTTCGAGGAAGAAGAAATTGTAGGCGAAGGCGCTGAGCGCGGCGGCGGTGAGCGCCGGCCAGAGGCCAAACGCCAGTCCGCTGACCAGCACGCTGAGCATGAAGATCATCGCCAGATTGGCGGTTTCGGCGATGCTGAATGTCAGGCGGGCCAACAGGCCGGCCACGCTGACCAGTGCCATCGCGCCCAGGTGCCCGGCCCATGGCCAGCCGCTCACGGCGGGCCGGACGCGCGGCGGCTCTGGCAACTGCTCCGAAGGCTCGGTGACGATGTGGAGCGCGGCCCCCTCGGCCTCGTCGAGCAGGGCGCGGATCAGCGAGCGGCGGAACGGGTTGTGCCTTGGCCCGGCCGGCTTGCCGACCACGATCTGGGTGACGTTGTTGCGCCGCGCATAGTCGAGGACGCTGGCGACGAGGTCGTCTCCGGTCAGGACCACCGTGGCGCCGCCGAGTTGCTCGGCCAGCTTCAGCGCCTCGTTCAGCCGGGCCTGGCCGCCGGGCGGAGCCGCTGGGGCATTGGGCCGCTCGACATGAGCGACCGTCCATGGCGCGTCCATCATCATGTCGGACAGCCGACGACCGGTGCGGACTAGAGCCCCTGCGGCCGCGTCGGGGGCCAATAGCACCAGGATCCGCTCGCCGGCCGCCCACGGGCCTTGAACCCCGGCGGCCTTCATCGCCCCGATCAGCTGGTCGTCGACGGTCTGTGCGGCGCGGCGCAGGGCCAGTTCGCGCAGGGCGGTGAGGTTCTCGGGCTTGAAGAAGCGTTCGGCGGCCAGGCGGGCGGTGTCGCCGATATAGACCTTGCCCTCGGCCATGCGCTCGCGCAACTCCGAGGGGGTGATGTCGATCAGCTCGATCTCGTCGGCGCGGGAGAGGGCGCTGTCGGGGACCGTCTCGCGCTGGCGCACGCCGGTGATCTTCCAGACCACGTCGCGCAGACTCTCCAGATGCTGGACGTTGAGCGTCGTCCAGACGTCGATCCCTGCGCCAAGCAACTCCTCGACGTCCTGCCAGCGCTTGGCGTGGCGTGAACCCGGCGCGTTGGAGTGGGCGTATTCGTCGACGAGGAGCAGCTGGGGACGACGCTCCAGGGCCGCGTCGAGATCGAACTCAAGCAGGGTGCGTTCCCGGTAGTCGATCGGCTTGCGCGCCATGACCTCCAGCCCGCGCAACAGGGACTGGGTTTCCCGGCGGCCGTGGGTCTCGACGACGCCGACAACGACGTCGCCGCCCTCCGCCTTTCGGCGACGGGCGGCGCGCAGCATTTCGAACGTCTTGCCGACCCCCGGAGACATGCCGAGGAACACCTTCAGCCGGCCCCGGCCCGGCGTCTTGGTGGCCGCAAGCAGGGCGTCTGGATCGGGGCGTCGGGGTTCGTCCATGCTCATGCGGCAGGCGGCGTCGGATAGCGGGCGTCGAGGGCGAGGTTGGTCATCAGCACATTGACCCGCGGCTGGCCTAGTACGCCAAAGGTTCGGCCCTTGATATGGGCGTCGATCAGCCCGGCCACCAGTCGCGGTTCGACCCCGCGCGCCTTGGCGATGCGTTCGACCTGCATGCGGGCGAATTCAGGCGAGATGTCGGGGTCGAGGCCTGATCCGGAGGCGGTGACGGCGTCGGCCGGGATCGTCCCGGTCACGCCCTCACTACGCAGCGCCGCGGCGCGCTGGCCGACTTGCTTGGCGAGGTCGGGGTTGAGCGGTCCAAGGTTCGAGCCGGACGAGGCCGAGGCGTCATAGCCGTCCGATCCCGCCGCGGACGGACGCGGATGGAGGTACTGGGCCTTGGCGAAGTTCTGGCCGACCAGCTCCGAGCCGACGACCTTCCCGCCGGCGACGACCAGGCTACCATCGGCCTGGCGAGGGAGGGCGGCCTGGGCGAGGCCGGTGATCGCCAGCGGATAGGCGATGCCGAGCAGGAGGGTGAAGAAGGCCATCGAGACGAGGGCCGGGCGGATGAGGGAAAGCATGGCTTTCGAGTCCTAGAAGGCCGCGCCGAGGAAGGCGCAGGTGAAGAGAAGGGCGATGAGGCCGAAGGAGACGAGCGCGTCGCGTACGAGCATCAGACGAGCCCCATTCCGGAGACCGCCATGTCGATCAGCTTGATGCCCGCAAACGGGGCGACGAGGCCGCCAAGCCCGTAGATCAGCAGGTTGCGCGACAGCAGCCTGGCCGCGCCGATGGCGCGATAGCGGACGCCGCGCAGGGCCAGCGGGATCAGGGCGACGATGATCAGGGCGTTGAAGATCACCGCCGACAGGATCGCGCTCTGGGGGCTCGACAGACCCATGATGTTCAAGGCGCCGAGAGCGGGAAGCGCGGTCACGAACATCGCCGGGATGATCGCAAAGTACTTGGCCACGTCGTTGGCGATCGAGAAGGTGGTCAGCGCGCCGCGGGTGATCAGCATCTGCTTCCCGACCTCGACGATCTCGATGACCTTGGTCGGGTCTGAGTCTAGATCGACCATGTTGCCGGCCTCGCGGGCGGCCTGTGCGCCGGTCTGCATGGCCACGCCGACGTCGGACTGGGCCAAGGCCGGGGCGTCGTTGGCGCCGTCGCCGCACATGGCGACCAGGCGGCCCTTGGCCTGTTCCTCACGGATCAGGCGCAGCTTGTCCTCGGGGGTGGCCTCGGCGAGGAAGTCGTCAACCCCGGCCTCCGAGGCGATGGCTGCGGCGGTCACCGGATTGTCGCCGGTGATCATGACAGTGCGCAGGCCCATGCGCCGCAGGTCGGCGAACCGCTCCTTCACCCCGGGCTTCACGACGTCCTTCAGGTGGATGACGCCGACCAGGACGCCGTCCTCGCTGACCGCCAGCGGCGTGCCGCCGGAGCGGGCGATGCGGTCGACAGCCGCGGTCAGTTCGGCGGGGACCTGTTGAAGCTGCAGATCGAGGCTCCGCAGCACCGCGTCGACCGCGCCCTTGCGCCAGGAGCGGCCGGCGGCGTCGAGGCCCGATTGCCGGGTGATGGCGCTGAACGGAATGATCGTCGCGCCGGCCGGCGCTTCGGCGTCTAGCCCTTGTCCGCGGGCCAGTTCGACGATCGAGCGGCCTTCCGGCGTCTCGTCGCCCAGCGAGGCCATCAGGGTGGCGTGCATGAGCGCTTCGAGGCGAACGCCTGGCGCCGGGATGACCTCAGTCGCCATGCGGTTGCCGAAGGTGATGGTGCCGGTCTTGTCGAGCAGCAGGGTGTCGACGTCGCCGGCCGCCTCAACCGCACGTCCAGATGTGGCCAGGACGTTGACCTTCAGCAGCCGGTCCATGCCGGCGATACCGACCGCCGAGAGCAGGCCGCCGATCGTGGTCGGGATCAGGGTGATGAAAAGCGCGCCCAACACCATCGGGGCGAGCTGAACCCCGGAGTACTTGCCGAGGCCCAGGAGGGTGACGACGGCGATCAGGAAGATCAGGGTCAGGCCTGCGAGCAGGACGGCCAGTGCGATCTCGTTCGGCGTCTTGCGGCGGTCGGCCCCCTCGACCATGGCGATCATGCGGTCGAGGAAGGTCTGGCCGGCCTCGGAGGTGATGCGGACCTTGATCCAGTCGGAGACGACGGTGGTGCCGCCGGTGACGGCCGACCGGTCGCCGCCGCTCTCGCGGATCACCGGCGCGGACTCGCCGGTGATGGCGGCTTCGTTGACTGAGGCGACGCCCTCGATGATCTCGCCGTCGGCGGGGATGACATCGCCGGCCTCGACCAGCACCACCTCGCCGACGCCGAGCAGGTGCGCCGGGGTCGGGACGATCGTGCCGGTCTTGGAGTCGACGATGAGCTTGGCCTTGGTCGTCACTCTCGTGGCGCGCAGGCTGTCGGCGGCGGCCTTGCCGCGGCCTTCGGCGACGCTCTCGGCCAGGTTGGCGAACAGCACGGTGGCCCAGAGCCACAGGGCGATCTGGACCTCGAAGCCCCAGCGGTCGCCAGCTACGATCTGGGCGACAGCCGAGGCGCTGGCCAGCAGGGCGACGATCCAGGTGGCGAAGATCACCGGATTGCCGGTCAATTTGCGGGGATCCAGCTTGATCACCGCATCGCGGGTGGCTCGAGCAAGCAGGGGGCCTGAAAAACTGGCGGCGAGGCTCGACGCTTTGCGGCGCCCTTCGCCCTGCGAAATGTAGGAAGCGGTCATTGCATGCGCCTTGCTGAAACTAGCGGCCGGCCGACGCGCTGAGCGCTTGGAAGTGCTCGACGATCGGTCCGAGTGCCAGGGCGGGGAAGAACTGCAGCCCGCCGAGGATGAGGATGACGCCCACCAGCAGGCCGACGAACTGGCCGCTGTCGGTCGGCAGGGTGCCGGCCGAGGGGGCGAGCTTGGGCTTGGCGACCAGCGACCCGGCGATCGCCAGGACTGTGACGATGGGAACGAAGCGGCCCATCAGCATGGCCAGGCCCAGGGTGGTGTTCCACCACGGGGCGTTGGCGGTCAGGCCGGCGAAGGCCGAGCCGTTGTTCGCGGTGGCGGAGACGTAAGCGTAGAGGATCTCCGAGAGGCCGTGGGGGCCGGCGTTGAGCAGCCCTTTCAGCGCCTCAGGGAGGACGGCTGCGACGCCGGTGAAGCCCAGCATCGACAGCGGGATGACGAGCACCGCCAGCATGGCGAGCTTGACCTCCTTGGCCTCGATCTTCTTGCCGAGGTATTCGGGCGTGCGGCCGACCATCAGGCCGGCGACGAACACCGCCAGGACGGCCATCACCACCATAACGGCGATGCCAGAGCCGACGCCGCCCGGCAGGATTTCGCCGAGCATCATCAGTAACATGGCGATGCCGCCGCCCAGCGGCATGAAGCTGCCGTGCATGCCGTTGACCGAGCCGTTGGAGGCCCCGGTCGTCTGGGCCGCCCAGGCAGCGGTGGCGGCTGGCCCGAAGCGGACCTCCTTGCCCTCCATGTTGGCGCCGGCGTCGACGCCGGCGGCGACCAGGGCCGGGGGGGCTTGGGTTTCGGCCAGATAGATGCCGCCGGCTCCGGCCGAGAGCAGCACCGCAGCGGCCAATACCAGGGCGCGGATGTCCTTGCCCGCGCGGGCGGTGCGGCCGAAGGCGAAGAAGGAGGCCCAGCCGAGCACGTTGATCGAGACCGCGGTCAGGAAATTTGTCAGCGGAGAGGGGTTCTCGAACGGGTGAGCCGAGTTGGCGTTGAAGACGCCGCCGCCGTTGATGCCGAGTTGCTTGATCGCCAACTGGCTGGCGACCGCGAACAGCGAGAGCTTCTGCTCGCCGCCCTCGAGCGTGGCGGCGACCGCCGAGGCCGACAGGCTCTGGGGCACGCCCAGCGCCACGAGCACCAGGGCCAGAACCATCGAGGCCGGCAACAGCACGTAGAGCGTAGTGCGGGTCAGATCGGCCCAGAAGTTGCCAACGCCCTCGCCGCGGTGACCAATGAAGGCCCGCGCCAGGGCGGCCGCGATGGCTGCGCCGGTGGCCGCCGAGACGAAATTCTGCACGGTCAGCGCAGCCATCTGGCTGAACTGCGACATGGTTGTTTCGCCGCCGTAGGACTGCCAGTTGGTGTTGGTCACGAAGCTGACGGCGGTGTTGAACGCCAGGTGCTCGGAGACCCCGGAGAAGCCCTGCGGATTGAGCGGCAGTCCGCCCTGCAGACGCAGGATCGCGTAGACGATGAAGAAGCCCGCGGCGTTGAAGGCCAGCAGCGCGGCCGCGTAGGCGAACCAGGTTTGGCTCTTGCCGGTGTCGACGCCGCAGCCCTTGTAGACCAACCGCTCCAGCGGCCGCAGGACCGGGTCGAGCCAGGTGCGCTCGCCGTTCCAAACCCGGGACATATAGACGCCGAGCGGCCAGCCGAGCCCAATGGCGAGCGCCAGCGTCAGGGCGATCTCAGCCCATCCTTGCCAAGTCATGTTGTGAATTCCGTCAGAAGCGGTCGGGTCGCAGCAGGGCTGCGAGCATGTAGGCGGCCACGGCGATCGCGCCGCCGGCCCAGAGCAGGTCGACGATCATGGTCAGATGCGCCGCAGGCCGAGTGCGAAGGCGGCGAAGAGCAGAAAGGCTCCCGCGCCCAGGGCGAGGAAGATGAGATCCGCCACGATGAGACTCCAATGCCGTGTGATCAGGCCTGGAGGGTGCTCCTGGGGGGCGTCAGGGTTCGAGACGGCTTGTCAGCGACCCGCATAAGGGAGTCGTAAAGGTGACGTTCAGGCCGGATCGTCGCGGAAGTAGCGTTCGGCCTGCTCGCTCCAGCCGTAGGCGACGTCGTCGAACTGGTTGCGATCGTAGGCCGGGCTGTTCTTCAGCAGGTCCTTGTCCAGGTCGGTTCGATAGCTGTCCGACAGTTCGTCGTAGCGCAGGCGCCGCCAAGGGATCGGGTGGTACTTGCCGCTGGTCCCGAACAGCCCGCCGAATTCCAGAAGCACGAAACGGGCCTGGCCGGTGTCGCGTTCGAAGAACACCTCGCGGATGACGCCCAGCTTCTTGCCGGAGGGGTCCTTAAGGGGAGCGCCCAGCAGGTTGGCGCTGCGGATCATCAGGCTATCGAGACTCATCGGCTTCCTCGGGCTTCCTCTGCCTCCGCAGGGGAACGCCCAGCTTGGCCGTTCGATCCGTCTAGCTTCCAGCGAAGGTGAACCGGCGGTGGCCGATCCAGCTGGTGGCGACCGGAACGACGATCGCCATGCCATGGCCGATGGCCTCGGCGCGCCAGGTGAAGCCGATGAGCGGGAAGAGACCTCGCACCAGGGCGAAGGCGGTGATGAAGGTCAGGCTCGCGCCGATGATGTTGACCACCACGAAGTTGCGCACCTGGACACGAAGCGGCAGCGGCGAGCCTGGGAAGACCAGAAAACGGAACAGCGTGAAGGCCAAGACCATGCCGGTGGCGTAGGCCGCGAGCACGGCGGCCTCGAACGGGAGGATCAGGCTCCAGGCGAAGCGGCTACCGAAATTGGTCGCAGCGGCCAAGCCGCCGACGCCGAGGAAGAGCGCGAAGCTGCGCAGGTCGAAGGCTCCGGGCGTGACCGTCGTCCCCGTGGCGGGCGCATCCTTCGAGCGTTTGGCGCTTGCTGACCGCATGTCCGATCCTTAGCCCAACAGGAGTTGAGACTTCGCTGACGTCGGAATTTTAAGAATGTGACCGCAAGCTGCGCCGGACATTCCGATGGAGCCGGCCTTGAAGCTTGCAGATCTCGATCGTTGGATGACCGCCCGTCGGGTCCGCGACTACAGCATCATCCTGATCGTCGCCTATCTGATCGGCGCCGTCGGCCTGCTGGTCGTCATGGGGCGGAACCACTGGATCGACCCGTACGGCAAGCCCCTCGGCTATGACTTCCTGACCTTCTATGCCGCCTCGGACATGGCGCGGATGGGCGATCTGGTCGGCGCCTTCGACATCGCGAAGATCTTCGCCGTCGAGCGGGCCGCGGTCCCGGCCAATGAGTCAGTGTTTCTCTGGCACTATCCGCCGACCTTCAGTCTGGTGATCGCGCCGCTGGCCCACATGCCTTATCCGGTCGCGCTGGCGAGCTGGCTGGCGGTCACCTTCGCGTTCTACCTGCTCATGGTCCGGCGCATTTCGGATCATCCCTGGGCGCTGTTGATCGCCGCGGCTTTCCCGGCCGTGTTCATCAACATGATGCACGGCCAGAACGGCTTCCTGAACACGGCGCTTCTCGGCTTTGGCCTGCTGCTGCTCGATAGGCGGCCGTGGGTCGCCGGGGTGTTCATCGGCCTGCTGGTCTACAAGCCGCACTTCGGGGTGCTGTTGCCGCTGCTGTTGGCGGTGCAGGGCCGCTGGAAGACTTTCGCTTCGGCGGCGGCGACCGCGATCGCTTTCTGCGCAGCGGCCTATGCGGCCTACGGCCTCGAGCCGTGGTTAGCGTTTTTCAACAATTTCAAGGTGGTGTCGAACATTTTGGAGGTCGGGTTCCTGCCCTGGAACAAGATTCCCAGCGTGCTGATCATGTTCGCCGAGCTCGGCGTTCCGATGCCGGTCGCCTACGCGCTTCACATCGCCGTGGCGATCGCGCTCGCCGCAGCGACGCTGGTTGCGTGGCGCCGGCCCGGTCCCCAGGAACTGAAGGTCGCCCTGGCCGTGCCGGCGATCCTGGCCGTCAGCCCCTACCTCTTCGACTACGACCTCGTCCTGCTGGCCCTGCCGATCGGCTTGCTGGCGAACTATGGGCGACAGGCGTCGCTGCCCGCAGGCTCTCGCACGGTGATGGCGCTCGCCTTCATCGCGCCGATGTTCATGCCGCCGCTCGCCGAGCGGACCCATCTGCAGCTGATGCCGATCACTATCCTGCTGCTCTACGCCGTGATCTGGCGCACCCTGTCGATCGAGCGGCAAGAGACGGCGGTTCCGATCCAGGCCGCCCAGGCCGCCTGATCACCCGCTGTTGCGCAGCCCCGCAGCGACGCCGTTGATGGTCAGGTGGATGCCCTCGCGCACCGCATCATTGGCGTCGCCGGCGCGGCGGCGGCGGATCAATTCGATCTGCAAGTGGTTCAGCGGATCGATGTAGGGCAGGCGAGTGCGCAGGGCTTCGGCCAGGTCGGGATGCCGGTCCAGCAGGGCGCTCTGGCCGCTGATGGTCAGCAGGGCCGCGACGGTCCGCTCCCACTCGGCTTCGATACGGCCGAAGATGGTGTCGGCCAGCGCCTTGTCCTCGACTAGACCGGCGTAGCGGCGGGCGATGAGCATGTCGCTCTTGGCCAGCACCATTTCCATATTGGCCAGCGTGGTCGCGAAGAACGGCCAGGCCTCGTGCAGTTCGTTCAGTTCCGCCAGCGAGACCCCGGACGCCTCGATGGCCGAGCCGAAGCCGTACCAGCCGGGCAACATGGTGCGCGACTGCGACCAGGAAAACACCCAGGGAATGGCGCGCAGGCCCTCGATGCTGCGGGTCGGCTGGCGCGAGGCCGGGCGCGAGCCGATGTTCAGCTCGACGATCTCGGTCAGCGGCGTGGCGGCGTAGAAATAGTCCACGAATCCAGGGGTTTCGTAGACGAGGTTGCGATAGGCCTCCATCGAGGCCTGGGACAGCTTGTCGAGCACCGGGGCGTGCTTCTCGCCGGTTCGTTCGGCCGAAGGCTTGCGCAGTGAGGCCAGGACGACGCCGGCGGTGATGGTCTCCAGGCTTTGGTCGGCAAGCTGCGGATCGGCGTACTTATTGGCGACCACCTCGCCTTGTTCGGTGATGCGGATGCGGCCGCGCACCGTGCCTTCGGGCTGAGCGAGCAAGGCCTCGTAGCTGGACCCGCCGCCGCGGCCGACGGTGCCGCCGCGGCCGTGGAACAGCTGCAATCGCAGGCCCATCTCGTCGGTCACCGCCAGTAGCGCCCGGGAAGCCTGGTGCAGCTCCCAGGTCGAGGTCAGGTAACTGCCGTCCTTGTTGGAATCCGAGTAGCCGATCATGACCTCCTGCAGCCGTCCGGGCGTCAGCAGCGCCTTGATCAGCGGCAGGGACATGTAGGCGCGCATGGTGTCGGGCGCGGCGCGAAGGTCGGGGATGGTCTCGAACAACGGCTCAGCGAACACTTCGGTGCGCGGCGTCTCGCCCGGATGGAAGAGGCCGACCTCCTTCAGCAGGATGTAGACCTCCAGCAGGTCGGAGACCGAGGTGGTGTTGGAGACGATGTAGGCGCGGATCGCCTGGGGCCCGTACCGGGCGCGCGACTGCGCCGCCTGGGCCAGGACCGCGTATTCTCGGCGGGTCTCCTCGCTGTAGTCGGCATAGGGCGAATAGAGCAGGCGGCCGTGCGCCAGCTCCGACAGCAGCAGTTCGCGGCGGGCCGCTTCGTCCAGGGCCTGGTAGTCGGCGCAGACACCGGCGACGGCCATCAGCTCGGCGATGGTGCGGGCGTGGACGGCGGAGTTCTGGCGCAGGTCCAGGGTCGCCAGGTGGAAGCCGAAGCAGTCGATGGCGCGGATCAGCTCCGGCAGCGGCCCGACGCGGAAGGTCTCGCCGTGGTTGGCGATCAGCGAGTCCATGACGACCTGCAGATCGGCCTTCAGCGCGGCGGCGTCGGGATAGGGCTCGGCCGCCAGCGCCGACGGGCGCGGCGGGGCCTCGCCGGTGAGGACGGGATAGGCGGCGGCGAGGCGCGCATAGACCCCGCGCAGGGCGCGTCGATAGGGCTCGTCCTCGCGCTGCGCCGAGGCGTCGCCGCCCTTGTCGGCAAGGGCCTGGAGCTGTGGGGTGACCTTGGCCAGGGAGCTCGAGATCGAGAGGTCGGCGCCGAGCGCATGGATGCGTTCGAGGTAGTTCTGCAAGGCGGCCTGGGACTGACGCGCGAACGCCTGGCGCTGGACCACGTCGGTGACGAACGGGTTGCCGTCGCGGTCGCCGCCGACCCACGAGCCGATGCGCAGGAAGCTCGGCAGCTCCGAGTCAAGTTGGCGGGTCCAACGCGCGTAGAGCCTCGGCAGCTCGGCAAGGAAGCTGCGCTCGAAATAGGAGACGGCGGTCTCGATCTCATCGATCACGCCCAGACGCACGCCGCGCAGCAGCCGGGTGCGCCAGAAGATGGCGACCTCACGCAGGAGCTCGATCTCGCGGTCCTGGCGGGCGGAGTCGGTAGCGGCCTGTTCGACGGCGGTCAGGGCGGCGGCGATCGCGCCCGCGCGGTCCAGCACGCTCTTGCGCCGCACCTCCGTGGGGTGGGCGGTTATGACCGGGGCGATGAAGGCGGTCTGCAGCATCTTGGCGACCGCCGCCCGGTCCACGCCCTCGGCGGCCAGGGCTTCCAGACTGCCAGCCAGGGTGTCGGCGCGCTCGTCGCCAACCTTGAGCTTGCGCCGCTGGATGTAGTCCTCGGCGATGTTGGTGATCTGCAGGAAGCAGGCGAACGAGTGGGCGAAGCGCACGGTCTCGGGCAGGTCGAGGCTGCGCAGCCGTTCCTCCAGCAAGACGGCGTTGGCCGCGCCGCCCTCGCGGTGGAACGCGACCGAGGTCCTGCGGATGTCCTCAATGCGGTCGAACAGAGCCACGCCGTCCTGGGACTTGATCACGTCGCCCAGCACGCGCCCCAACAGACGAACCCTGGCCCTCAGCTCCGAGGGCGACGACTTCTCAGCTCTTTGCGGCACGCTCGCACTTTCAGAATGTCGTTACGCGACCGCTTCTCTACAGGCCAACGGGCGCGCCGTCGCCGTTGACCTTCACCGGCGGCGGAACATTGTTCGAAGACGCCTCGGACAAGGCGTTGGCGCGCGCAGTATCGGCGTCCAGGCGGCGTCAACTAGTGGTCCAAGTGTTCGCGGATCAGCGCCCGAGCGGCGCGCGGCAACGCCCGGGCCAGACCCTGATTGGCCAGGGTGACGCGGGACATATGCGCGCCTTCCAGAAGCAGCATGAGGCCATCGGCGAGGTCGTGGCCCCTTGCGCCGGCGTCGCGGGCAAGGGTGGTCAGCCGGCGATGGGTCTCCAGCTTGTGTTCCTTGGCCACCAGGAAGGCCGGGTGATCGGGCTCGTGCAACTCGACCGCGGCGTTGCACAGCGCGCAGCCATGATCTTCCGACTCCTGGGACATCTGACCGAAGGCGTCGAACAGACCCTCTAGCTGCGCGCGCGGGGTTGGATGGGCGGCGATCACCTCGTCCCACCAAGCCCAGCCCTCGCGGGACTGCTGGCGCAGCACCTCGGCCACCAGTTCGTCCTTGGATGGGAAGTTCCGGTAGAGGCTCATCTTGGTGGCGCCGGCTTCGGTGGCGATGGCCTCGACGCCGACGGCGCGGATACCCTTGCGGTAGAACATGTCGCGCGCGGTTTCGAAGATCCGGTCGCGGGCGGGTCGGCGTGAAGCCTCCGCCATCTGCTTGGATTCCTTCGAGGACATGTCGCCGAGCCTTGCGTTACCGACCGGTACGGTCACACCCCTAAACGGGGGCGTCAAGGAAAGGGTCCAAAGTTCAGGGCTCCCGCCCGCGATGCTGAACAATCAGGCGAATATTGCGCTGCCGGGTCAGCCAGCTCCACAGCCAATCGAAGGCCACGGCGATGCGGTTGCGCAGGCCGACCAGGAAATAGACGTGGGCCACGCCCCAGAACACCCAGCCGATGAACCCGGTCAGCTTGGCCCTGCCGATCTGCACGGCGGCGGCGTGACGGCCGATGGTGGCCAGGTCTCCCGCGTGGAGATAGACGAACGGCGCGCTGCCAACGTCCCCGCTGAGGCGTGCTGCGATCTGCCGGCCTGCATGTTTGCCGGCCTGCTTGGCGGCCGGGGCGATGCCGGGGACGGGCTTTCCGTTGGAGATCATGGCCGCGGCGTCGCCGACTACGAACACCTCCGGATGGCCGGGGACGGAGAGGTCGGCCGCGACTTGAACGCGCCCGGCCCGGTCGTGCCCTGCGGCCAGGTTGGCGGCGAGGGGAGAGGCGGCGACCCCTGCGGCCCAGACAATGGTCGCCGCCTCGATGCGGGTTTCGCCGAGATCGACGCCCCTTGCGTCCAAGCCGGTGACCATCGTGCCGGTCAGCACGTCGACGCCAAGGTCCCGCAAGGCGCGGGACGCGTAGGCCGAGAGATCCTCCGACAGGGCCGGCAGCACGCGCGGTCCGGCCTCGACTAGCAGCACTCGCGCCTGGTTCGGATCGATTTGCCGGAAGTCGCGGCTGAGCGCGTCATGCGCCAGCTCGGCCACTGCGCCGGCCATCTCGACGCCCGTGGCGCCGCCGCCGACCACTACGAAGGTCAGCAGGCCGGCCCGCTCCTCCGCCGGGGCGATCTCCGCCCGCTCGAAGGCCGATAGGACCCGGCGGCGCAGCTCGGTGGCGTCCTCCAGGCTCTTTAGGCCGGGCGCGGCGGCTTCCCATTCAGGCTTGCCGAAGTAGGAGTGCGCCGCGCCGGTGGCGACGATCAGGTAGTCGTACGGGTAGTCGCCGGCCGTCGTCGCCACCTGACGGGCGTCCAAATCGACTGACAGCGCCTGGGTCATCACCACCCGCGCATTGGCCTGATGGGTCAGGACGTGGCGAAGCGGCCAGGCGATCTCGGACGGTGACAGCGCCGCAGTGGCCACCTGGTAGAGCAGCGGCTGGAACAGGTGATAGTTGCGCTGGTCGATCAGGGTGATCTGGCAATTGGCCTTGGCCAGAGCCCGCGCAGCTTCCAAACCGCCGAAGCCTCCGCCCACGATGACGACGCGGGGCTTCTCAGCTTGCGACATGCCGTTGCTCCGCGCCTGAACCAGAAGCGCCATCAAGGATGCCGCGGGTCTTCACGGCAAGTTCCGATTGGCGAACCAAGGCCTGGCGAGCATGATGCCGAACAATTGTTTGACAGGTCTCCGGCACGCTTCGGAGCAGAGCTGAGGGTTTGGACAAGTGGCGGCCGAGCATTTTGACGTCCTGATTGTCGGAGCCGGGCTCTCGGGGATTGGCGCAGCTTATCACCTGCAGAAGAACAGCCCCGGCAAGACCTATGCGATCCTTGAGGGCCGCGACGCCATCGGCGGGACCTGGGACCTGTTCCGCTATCCCGGCATCCGCTCCGACAGCGACATGTACACGCTCGGCTACTCGTTCAAGCCGTGGCGCGAGGCCAAGGCCATCGCCGACGGGCCGTCGATCCTGAAATACGTCCGCGACACCGCCCGCGAGAACCGGGTCGAGAGCAAGATCCGCTTCGGACATCAGGTGAAGCGCGCCTCGTGGTCGAGCGCCGATGCCCGGTGGACGATCGAGGCCGAGGTCGGGCCGAACAAGGACGTCCCTCGGCTGACCTGCAACTTCCTTTTCATGTGCACCGGCTACTATGACTACGCCGAAGGCTACACGCCCCAGTTCGAGGGGACCGAGCGCTTCGAGGGCATGATCGTCCATCCGCAGAAGTGGCCCGAAAACCTCGACTATGCCGGCAAGAAGGTTGTGGTGATCGGCAGCGGCGCGACCGCGGTCACCTTGGTGCCGGAGATGGCCAAGACCGCGGCCCACGTCACCATGCTGCAGCGCTCGCCGACCTATGTGGTCTCGCGCCCGGCCGAGGACGCCGCCGCCAACTGGCTGCGCGCCAAGCTGCCGGCCAAGCTGGCCTATGCCATCACCCGCTGGCGCAACGTGCTGTTCGGCATGCTGTTCTTCAACCTGGCGCGCAAGAAGCCGGAGAAGACCAAGGAGCAGATCATCGGCATGGTGCGCGAGCACCTTGGACCCGACTACGACGTCGAGACCCACTTCACGCCGCGCTACAATCCTTGGGACCAGCGTCTGTGCCTGGTGCCGGACGCCGACCTGTTCGACGCCATCAAGGCGGGTTCGGCCTCGGTGGTCACCGACCACATCGACAGCTTCACGGAAGAGGGCCTGAAGCTGAAGTCCGGCCAGGAACTGGAGGCCGACATCGTCGTCACAGCCACGGGGTTGAAGCTGCAGCTGCTGAGCGGGCTGGAGGTCAGCGTCGACGGCCAGCGCGTCAGCATGGCCGACACCATGAGTTACAAGGGCATGATGTACAGCGGCGTTCCGAACCTGGCCTCGGCCTTCGGCTACACCAACGCCTCCTGGACGCTGAAGTGCGACCTGACCTGCGAGTACGTCTGCCGCCTGCTGAACCACATGGGGCGCACGGGGCAACCGATCGCCACGCCCAAGCCTGATCCCACAGTCGGAGAGGCCCCCTGGCTCGACTTCTCGTCCGGCTACGTCCAGCGCTCGATCGATCAATTTCCCAAGCAGGGGACCAGGAAGCCCTGGAAGCTCTACCAAAACTACGCCCTTGACCTGGTCAGCCTGCGTTTCGGCGCGGTCGATGACGGAGTGATGGTGTTCTCCAAACCGCAGGCCAAGGTCCAGGAGCGCGATCTGGCGGCCTGACGGGCGCTCGTTCGCCCGGCTGGCGAATGGCGGTTTTGGGCCGGTCCTACGCATCGACAGGGCGCTTAGGTTGGGCTCGCGCCGTTCTCGGTACTCCGCCTGATATCGGTGTCGCCCGCTGATGCTAGGCTCGCAAGCTGACGCTCGTTCTTTGTGAGGATCGGACGATGGGCGACGCCGCTCCACCCAAGGTTCAGAAGGCAGGGATCCGGCTGGAACTGTGGCTTGAGCAGGGGCTGTTTCGCGCTCGCTGGCTCATGGCGCCGTTCTATGTCGGCCTAGTCATAGCGCTCGGCATCCTGCTGCTGGCATTCATCAACGAGCTAATCCACGCTGTGCCGGATGCGCTGCGGATGGACGACGCCGATGCGATCATGCTGACGCTCTCGTTGATCGACATGTCGCTGGCCGGAAACTTGATCCTCATCGTGATCTTCGCCGGCTACGAAAATTTCGTCTCCAAGCTCAACACGAACGACCACGAGGATCGGCCCGCTTGGATGGGCCATGTCGACTTTTCGGGCCTGAAGATGAAGCTGATCGCCTCTATCGTGGCGATCTCCGCGGTTGCGCTCCTTCGGGGCTTTATGGAGATGGTGAGAGGTGAGGGCGTCGATCCCGAGCGCCTCAAATGGCTGTTGATCGTACACCTGACCTTCGTCGTGTCCGGATTGTTGCTGGCCCTGATGGACTTTATCTCGGCCAGGACCCCCCGCCACTGACCTCGCCATAGGCGGGCGGACCCTGTGGCTCGATCCACAGTCCGCGGCAGGAAATATCAGGAACGGAGGCCGTTCGGATCAGGCAAAGCTTGCGTTCATGATCTTGATCGAAGATCACCGCCGTCCTGCATCATCGCGCCCCTACGGATACTTCCGCCTTGCGTACGCCCATCGTCCATCCCGGAGCCGACAACCTCCGCTACGAAATCCGTCAGATCGTGGAGGTGGCGCGCGCAATCGAGGCCGCCGGCCAGCCGATCCGCTGGGAGAACATTGGCGATCCGGTCGCCAAGGGCGAGCACGCCCCAGCCTGGATCAAGGAAATCGTCGGCGAAGTGGCCCAGGAAGATCTGAGTTTCGCCTATTCGCCCACCAAGGGGCTGGACGAGACGCGAGCCTATATCGCTGAGGAGCGGAATCTCGAAGGCGGCATCCAGATCACCGCCGACGACATCCTGTTCTTCAACGGCCTGGGCGACGCGATTTCGACGATCTACGGGGCGCTGCATCCGAATGCGCGGGTGATCGGGCCGAACCCGGCTTATCCGACCCACTCTTCTGCTGAGGCCGCCCATGCCGGCGCCCCGCACATCACCTACCGCCTCGACCCGGAGAACGGGTGGAAGCCGGACCTCGTCGATCTGGAAGCCAAGGTGGCCGCCAATCCGCAGATCGCCGCCATCCTGATCATCAATCCCGACAATCCGACCGGCTTCGTCTACCCGCAGGAGACCCTGGCGGAGATCGTCGATATCGCCCGCCGCTACGGCCTCTTCCTGATCTCCGACGAGATCTACTCGAACCTGGCCTATCCCGGCGCCGGCATGCGCAAGCTCGCGTCCGTCATCGGCGAGACGCCGGCTATCGCTATGCGCGGGATCTCCAAGGAGTTCCCCTGGCCTGGTGCGCGCTGCGGTTGGATCGAGATCTACAATCGCGATCAGGACGCGGACTTCGACCGCTTCGCGCGTTCGCTGCTCGAGACCAAGATGCTTGAGGTCTGCGCCACGACCTTGCCGCAGCGCGTGCTGCCGCGGGTCATGGGCGATCCACGCTACTATCCCTACCTTGCTGAGCGAGTGGACGCCTACGACCGCCGCGCGCGCCGCGCGGTCGAGGTGCTGTCCGGTATCCCCGAGATCAACATTCACCCGGCTCGCGGCGCCTTCTACATGACCGCTGTCTTCCGGCCGGGCGCCCTGCATGCGCAGCAGTCCCTGAAGGCCTCGGCGCGCGCCACGGCGATCATCGCGCCGCAGCTTGGCGAGGCGTTCGACCAGCGGTTTGTCCTCCACCTGCTGGCTGCGACCGGCATCTGCGTGGTCCCGCTCTCCACGGGCTTCAATTCCGAGCTGCACGGCTTCCGCTTTACCTTGCTGGAGGTCGACGAGGCGAAATTCGAAACGCTGCTGACAGATCTCGCGGCCGCTCTTCGAGCCTATCTCGCAAGCGAGGCGGTGGAGGTCGCTACCGGCGCTTCCCCAGGTGCAGAGGTACTCGCTTAGCGCGGTCCTCCGCTCTCGAAATTGATCTCCAGGTGGCGTTTCCAGAAGGCCAGCCAGGAGTCGCGTTCGTGGGCTGGGATGCCGACGTGCCCTCCGGGATTGACGTGCATCGTCTTCTCCGTGGAACCGAAGGCGTTGAAGAGCTCCAGGCCCTGCTGCCGGGTCATCAGCTCGTCCTCCCACTGGAACACGAACATCAGCGGCACGCCGATCCGCTCGGCCGCCGCGCGGTGGTCTTCTAGGCCCGGAAAGACCCCGAACAGACCGAAGATGGCGCAGGCGATCCGGGGCTCCTCGGCCACGAACGGCACCCCAAAGCGGGTTCCCATCGATACGCCCCAATAACCGACGCGGTCGTGCCGGCCGACGACGTCGAGTTGCTGAGCGGCGTCGAGGGCGGCGCGCCACTCGGCCACCGCCTTGGCGGCGTTCCCCGGAATTCGGGAGGCGCGGGCAGGAGACGTGCCACCATCCCGGGCGCGCCGGCCCGCTTCTCGCGCGGCTTCCTGGGCGGCGATGGCCTGCTCGCGACTGATGCGATCGCCATGCCCGGGCGCGTCGATGGCGAGGCTCGCATAGCCAAGCTCCCGCGCATGGCTGACAGCGGCGGCGGCGATGTTGGCCGACTTCTTGTGCTGAGAGCCGCCGTGTCCGAGCAGGATCAGCGGCCGCGGACCGACGGCGCCCTGCGGATGCCACAGGCACCCGGGAACCGTGTCGCCGGCGACGGTCAGGCGGAACTCCCGCCGCGTGACGCCATCGGCGGTCTTCTCTCCAACGATTTCCATGGCGTCTACCCTCAGGCCGAGCGGGCCGCAGCGCGCTTCGCCCAGTATTCGCGGAAGTAGCGGCGCGGATCCTTTACTGTGCTGGTGCTCGCGCCGAACACCAGGGTCGAGCGGTCGCGCACGTCGTAGGGCGCCCAGGCCGGGGTCTTGGGATTGTTGGGGTCGCCTGCTGCGGTCAGGGCGACCCAGGCCGAGGCGATCTCGTCGGCCAGCCGCAGATTGTCGGCGGTGGGGCCGGCGAGGGGGAACCTGATGTCGTGCATCGAGTAGGCGACGTCGATTCCGTGGACGGCGCCGTAGCGGCCGCCGAACGCGGGGCTTGGGCTGCTCCAGAGGTACGACCAGGTCTTGGCGCCGCCGGCCGCGACCCGGCGCTCAAGCATCGTGTTGGCGGCCAGTCGGAACGAGCCATCGGTGACGATGCGGGCGTTGATGATGAATGCGGAGGCGGCCGGATCCTCGTCCCGATAGGCCGCGAGCAGCGAGGCGGCGTCCGCGCCAACCCGCCTTTCGAGCCGTTGCTGGACCTCCTCCCAGGCCATGTTGAACTTGACCTCCCGATAGGTCCGTTCGTCCAGGGCGGTCGAGACGATCAGCGGTACGTCGTGGGCTTCGCTGGGGGCGCCGGGCGTGAATGGATGGCGTGGGATCGCCTCGCCCAGGACCGGCGCGAACGAGCGCGGCGCCTCACCACGTGCGCGGTCGGCGGATTCGACGTCGGCCTGGGCCGCGAGCAGGGTGGTGAACGGCACTTGCTGCAGTTCGCGGACCTGATCGCGCCGCAACCCCAGGCGAGCGAGCAACAAGTCAGTGGCCTTGGCGGCGTCCTCGCGGGTCATGGCGGTCAAGCTCGAGCCGCTCATCACACCGGCGCTGGAGAAAAGCCCCTTGGCCGAAGGCATGGCCAGGAGATGGCTGACCTTCGCCCCGCCGCCGGATTGGCCGACGATCATCACGCGAGACGGGTCGCCGCCGAAGGCCTCGACGTTGCGCTTCACCCACTGCAGTGAGGCGACAAGATCCTGAATGCCGGCCGCGCCAGAGTCCGCGTACGGCCCTTCGTCGCCCAGATAGAGGTAGCCGAGCGCGCTGAGGCGGTGATTGACCGTGACCACTACGCAGTCGCCGAAGCGCGACAGCATCTCGCCGTCGCCGCCCGGGTTGTTGCTGGATCCGCCATAGAAGCCGCCCCCGTGGAAACGCACGATCACCGGACGCTTGGTCCGGCGCGAGGGATCCGGCGTCCAGAGGTTGAGGACCAGGCAGTCCTCGCCCATGCCGCCGGGCTGGACGTCGTTGAGGATCAGGTCGGCATAGGCGTGTCGTCGGCTGCCGGGGATCTGGGGAGAGATGTTGCCATAGTCCAGCGCGTCACGAACTCCCGTCCACGGCTCCACCGGCTGGGGCGGGCGGAAGCGATTGGCGCCCGAGGAGTCGGCGCCGTAGCGCACGCCCTTGAATGAGGTGATGCCACCGCTGGCCAGGCCGCGGAGCTTGCCCTCGGCTGTCTCGACGATGGGAAACAGGTTGGCCTCGGACGCGCTCACCGATCCGGCCATGCCCAGGGCCGCGCCTCCAGCGGCGAGGAACGTTCGACGGTCTGAGTTCATGGCGTTTCCTCCAAACTCTCTAACGGTGCAGCGTCCGGCCCATCTGCTGGGTCGGGTAGCGGCTCATGAAAAGGCGTTCGCTGGCGAAGGGGTCTTCGACCAGGGTCGGCGGGACATCGAACAGCATCACCGGGCGGTCGGTGAGGTCGTACGGCCGCCAGGCGGGAATGGCGGCGTTGTTGGGGTCGCCGGTGCGGGCGAAGGCGATCCAGGTGTCGGCCATGGCGTGGGCCAGCGCGCGGGTGTCGTCGCCTTCGGGCCCGGTCAGGTGCAAGGCCCGCGCGACGTTGTCGAACATGAACGGCAGGTCGAGAGTGTGCTGGCTATAGCGCCGTCCATCTTCGGCTGGTGAGCGCCAGGTCAGCTGGTAGGCGAAGGTCGCCGCCGCGCCCGCCTTGGCCCTCTGCTCGCTCATGAGGGTCTGGTCCAGGATATAGCCGCGCGCCGAGGTGATCAGGAAGTAAAGCTCGGAGGGCGAGGCTTCCGGATTGCTCGCCTGGAACGTCGTGATCGCGGCCTCGACATCGGCCTCGCCCACATGTCTCGCGAGCCGTAGGCGCAGTTCCGCTAAGTCGAGGTCGAAGGCTCCGGCTTCGTAACCGAGCTGGTTGGACAGCTCGGTCCGCGTGGTTCCCACCATCATCGGCAGATGGTTGGAGATCGCCGGCGCGCTGGGCAGGAAGGGATGGTCGGTGAACGCCAGGCCGTCGAGCACGGGCGAGAAGCGCGAGCGGGTCTCGCGCATGACCTTGAGCTGTGCAGAGGTGAGGGCGTCCGTCGACGTCTCCAGAAGGCGTGCGGCGTCGCCGGGGCCGAGGTCGAGCGTCTTGAGCAAGGCGTCGGTGAGCCGCGTGGCCTGCTCTGGCGTCTGCACGCGCAGGTGCGAGCCGCTTTGCACGATCCCTCGCTGGAATAGGCCCTGCGCGTCCGCACCCGCATAACAGAGGCTCACCTTCCGGCCCCCCCCTGATTGACCGAAGATGGTGACGTTGTCCGGATCGCCGCCAAACGCGGCGATGTTCTCGCGCACCCAGCGCAGGGCGGCGATCAGGTCCAGATAGCCGACATTTCCGGCCTGGGCGTAGGGTTCGCCGAGTTGGTCGCCGAGATAGCAGTGGCCGAACACATTGAGGCGGTGGTTCAACGTGGCGACCACGACATCGCCCCGCAGCGCCAGCCGGGTTCCATCGTAGACCTTCTGCGAGCCTGAGCCGGCCTCGAACCCGCCGCCGTGGAACCAGACCATCACCGGCCGGCGCGCGCCGTCTGCGGCGGGAGTCCAGATGTTGATCCGCAGGCAGTCCTCGCTCATCGGCCCTTTGTCGGCCAGCGGACTGCGCATCTGCGGCGATTGCGGGCCGTACTCGAAGGCGTCCTGCACGCCGGTCCAAGGCGCGACCGGCTGAGGCGGACGGAAGCGATTGGCCCCGGAGGTGTCCGCGCCGTAGCGCAGGCCCTTAAAGACCGCCACGCCGTGGGGGCGCAGCCCGCGGACCTTGCCTTGGGCGGTCTCCACCGCCTCGGTCGTTTGGGGGCTGTTCTCGGGGGGAGTGGTGCTCATCGAGATATCCTAGGTCTAGCGGGCGATGAGGCCGACGAGGACGCGGGCGTCGGGAAGCTCCTCAAGGCCGCGCACGGCCTCGATTACCGCGTGGGCGCGATTAGCGCCGAGGGTTGGCGACATGAGGTCAGCGGCCTT
Source organism: Phenylobacterium sp. P4_E10 (assembly GCF_056401675.1). NCBI lineage: Bacteria > Pseudomonadati > Pseudomonadota > Alphaproteobacteria > Caulobacterales > Caulobacteraceae > Phenylobacterium > Phenylobacterium sp. P4_E10. Next base: position 129,222 of record NZ_JBFUIW010000001.1, read on the forward strand.
GGCTTCCACGTCGGCCGCGCTCATCGGGTGCGACGGGAAGCCGAGGACGTGCGGGACGAACCGGGTCTCGCTTCGCCCGTCGGCCAGTGTCAGGGTCACCCGCGCCGACTCCGTCCGCGGCTCGCCGGGCGCGGCCTCCTGCGCGGGGTCATGTCGGATTTCCACCCGTGCCATCAGTGCGCGCACGTCCTGGTCCTGCGCCATGCGTTCGAGGCTCTGGGCGCTCACGAAGTCCAGCCTTCCATCTAGCAGGATGATCGCCGTCAAATATCGGAGATTGAGCGCGGGCATGGCGGCGTCGCGGAACGCCTGCCAGCGCCCCGGGATCTCGATCAGAACAGCGGCGACGGCCTGACCGTCTAGGCAATTGGCAAGCTCGAGCAGGGCCTCGACCGCGGGCTGGGTCGGTCCTCCGACGGGGTAGCGCTTGAAGGCGGTTAGCGGCAGCTCCGAGCGCCGGCCCAGGTCCTCGACCAGGTACGCCCGGTTGGCGTCGCCGCCGGTGAACGGGGCGCTTCGCATCCATCCGCCCGGATGGTCGAGCGCCTCGCGCACGCCGCGGAACCCCGCCGCCGCCATCAGGGCCGCATGCAGTCCGTCCCGTGCGCCCATGCCGGCAAAGACGAAGGCCTTCTCGATGTGCTCGACGTCGAGCAGCCACTGCCAGGACCCGGAGGCCTGCTGGGCGCAGAAGGTGAAGACGTTGGCGATCTTCTCACGGGGCAGGCGCAACAGGGCCGCGGCGCTCGTCGCCGCGCCGAACAGCGGACCGATGCCGTGATTGGCGATCCCGGCGCGGCGCAGGTTGTCGACGCCGAGCGCCTTTGGGATTCGGCCGGCCAACTCGTAGCCGGCGATGACGGCCTTGAGGAGCTCCGCGCCGGTGGCGCCCTTCGTCTCGGCGACGGCGAGGGCGACGCTGAGCACCGCCGGTCCCGGCTGGACGAAGGCCGAGGGAATGAAGTCGTTGATCTCGGCGCCATGCCCGGTCATGGCGCCGGCGAAGGCAGCATCGACGATTCCGGCGCGCAGCTCGGTGCCGAGGATCGTGACGGCGTTCTGTGTCGCCCCGCCGCTTAGCGAGAGGGCGTAATCGCGGGCCAGGGCCGCCGGCTCCAGGTCGCGGCAGGCGACGATGGAGGCGAGCGTGTCGAGAATATGCAGGCGCCCCAGTGCGAGGTCGGAGGCCGATGGGGCCGAGGTGAGCACGCCGGCGACATAGTCGGCCAGGATATCCCCGACCGCGGTCTCTGGTTTGGTCATGGCTGGTCGAGAGCCTCTGTCATCCGGGCCCGGGTCTCGAGCAGGGCGTCCACCAGCGCCTCGCGTGCGCGCGGCGTCAGGCGTTCGCTCGGCGCGGATATCGAAAGCGCCGCCTCAGGGGGTGCGCCTCCGGCTGCAACCGCGGCGCCGATGCTCGTGACGCCAGGACTGTAGCCGGAGAGCGCGTAGCCCCGCTGACGAACCTCTGCGAGCTCCGACATCAATGCGGGGACATCTAGTTCGCGAACGGCGGCGAGACGCTCGACCACGGAGCGGGCGTCGGGCCTGAAGGCGAGCATCGCCTTGCCGCTCGCGGTCAGCGGCGCCGGGGCGCGGCTGCCGACGCGGGTTGAGAAGCGCACCGGTCGGGCGGCAATGATCTTCTCGAGATAGAGAACATCGTCACCGGACATGATCGTCAGGCTGACGGTCTCGGACGTGGCGCGGTGCAGCGCCTGCAGGAACCCTGTAGCCACGCGGTAGATCGGGAGCGCCGAGACCACGCCGGCCCCGAGTTCCCAGGTCCGTAGCGTCGGCCCATAGCGACCGGTCTCGTCCTGCCGCGCGTGGCCCAGGGCGCAGAGCGTGGCCAGGATGCGATGCACTGTGCTCTTTTGCAGGCCTGTCGCGGCGGCGACGTCGGACAGGCGCGACGGCTGCCGCGCCCGCGCCAGGCACTCCAGAATTTCGAAACTGCGAGAGACCGCCCGATCCAACTTCGCCGTCCATCCTAAAGGGTGCGTGAACTATGGCATAGCCGAGCAAGTTGTTCCAACATATGAAATCCTGTTCCGTCAGGCGGAACTTGCGCGACGGCGGGCGCCCAAAAAAAGGAGGCCGCCCCGGTGTCGGGACGGCCAAGGAGGCGGGAAGGAACCGTCGCGATCAGAAGCGCTTGGTCACGCCCAGCTTAAAGATCCTGCCGAGCGGATTGGCGGTGGCGGGGTCGTAGCTGAGGTCGCGGCGAGCGAAGGGCGGGTCAGTGTCGAACAGATTGCTGATCGTCACAGTGGCGGTGGTGTCCCACGGCAGCAGCACCCGATAGGACACGTCGGTGGTGATGAAGGCGTCCAGCTTGGCGCCTTGCGGCAGGATGTATCCGAACACCGCGCCGTTCTGCCCGAAGATGTTGGTGCCGCCGAAGCGCCCGTCACGGACGTCCGCCATGCTGTCGATGTAGCGGAGAGTGACGCGCAGATTGTGGATGTCGCGCGCGTACTCGGCATAGAGATTGGCCCGCAGCTTTGGGAAGGATGTCCCGCCGGCGGTGCCGCCGTGGGTACCCGCCAGTTCCTGCCCCGCCTCGACCTGGATGCCCTCGATGAAACTCGGGCCCTTGTCGTATTTCAGCAGGAAGGACCCATCGAGGCCGAAGTTCATCGAACCGCCCCAGACGCCGTCGGCCCGGAAGTTGGCTGAGAAATCGACGCCCGAGGTCTTCACGTTCGAGCCGTTGATGGTGGTCAGCTTCACTCGCTGGATCGTGGCGGGCGAGCAGACGCCGCCCTGGAACACGAACCTGGCGACCAGCGGCGCATAGGCCGGATTGGCGCAGCCATTGGGCAAGGTGGTGGAAGAGCCGTTCGGGAAGACCGTCGCCAGCAAGCCGGCTCCGGACTCAGCCTCGATGATGTCCTGGAAGTCGAACGACCAGTAGTCGATCGTCGCTTTGAAGCTGCCGACACCGACGATTGCGCCGATGTTCAGCGTGTCGGCGGTCTCCGGCTGCAGGTTCGGATTTCCCGTTGTATCGAAGGCTCGATAACCGCTGGTCTGAGTGATGAAGGCCTGGGTGGTGTTGGCGTCCGGCACCAGGTTCGTCTCGGTCGGGGCGCGGAAGGTGGTGCCGGCCGAGGCGCGGAGCGCCAGCCAGTCGGTCGCCTGCCAGCGGACCGCTAGTTTCGGGTTTGTCGTGGAGCCGACCTCACCGCCGTAGTCTTCATGGCGCAGGGCCAGTTGGACGGACAGGTCGTCGGTGATCGGAACCTGCAGCTCGCCGAAGACGGCCCAGACGTCGCCGCCGAGGTCCTGCTCGGAAAGCGGGCCGAGGAACCCAAAGACGCCGTTGCCGCGGCCGGTCGCGCAGTTGGTGACGTTCTCCTCGGGACAGGGATTGAGCGCGATGTTGTTGATGGCGTTGACGTCGCGGTTGAACGTGTTCTCGCGATACTGCGCGCCGGCCGCCCAGCCGATCTTGCCAGCCCCAAGGTCAAACGGCGCCTCGCCGTTGATGACCGCGTCGACCACCGTCAGCGTGGTCTCGGACTGGTAGCCATAGGGCTGGAACAGCCATTCGCCGATCGCACGGCTGTTGGCGTTGGCCGCAGCGGACCCTGCCACGTAGGTCGGGTTGGTTTCGCCCGAGGCCGCGTTGGCGGCGATCCCGGTGGAGAAGGGGTTGTAATAGAGGCAGGCGCCGACGCCCGCGACGCCGCCCTGCACGCCGGGCGCCACTGGATCGGTGTCGCAGCCCGGGCCGCCCAGCCCATTGAGGGCGTAGTGAAGCCGAGCGACGGGGATGTCGTAGGTGACGATGTCGCTGCGGTTGATCATGTGGGTGACCGCCACATCCCAACCGACGCCGTTATCGAACTCTCCGTTAAAGCCAGCGGAAACGCGGAATCCCTCGAAGAAGCGCTGGTCGGGCTTGGAATCCCCGGTCAGCGGGTTACCGCCGACGCCGTAGGGCCGCCACAGCAGGATGTTTGCCGCAGTGAAGCCGGTGGCGTTCACAGCCGCCTGCTGGGCTGCGGTCAGCTGCGGCAGCAGGCTGCCGGGCAGGCAAGTCGCCAGGCCAGCCGCGCCGCAAAGGCCAGGATTGCTCCTGGGGATGATGAACGAGCCCGAAGCCGCGCCCGGACCGAACGCCTGGGTCGGGCCATAGGACGGGGACGTGCCTTCGTGCGGCACGTCGTGGCTGGCGTAGAGGACCTCGCCGTGGAAACGGGTCTTGTCGGTCAAGTCCCAGTTGACCTGTCCATAGAGCTGATAGTGCTCCTCTTCCTCGACCAGATTGTTGAAGCGGCCGAACTGGAAGTAGCAGCTCTGGGTCCCGGCCGCCGCAGTGACGAGGGTGTTGCCCAGCGCGGTGCAGGCTGGATCGATGATCCGCGCTGTGCCCGAGACATAGGTCCCGGGGTTGCCGAAGCCCGACCAGCTGCCGTTGGGGTTCTCCAGGTAGCTGTTGACCGCCCAGTCGCGCGCGAGGGTGTCGAGCTCGGAGCGGTGGCGGTAGCCCACCGAGATCAGCGCGTCGCCTCGTTCGCCGACCCAGCCATAGTTGGCGCTCAAGGTGTAGTCGCCATCTGAGCCGTCGACGTAGGTGTAGCTGCCGTTGAGCTCCAGCCCGTCGAGATCAGTGCGGGTGATGAAGTTGACCACGCCGCCGATGGCGTCCGACCCGTAGGTGGCGGCGGCGCCGTCTTTGAGGACCTCGATCCGCCCGACCGCTGCACTGGGCAGAAGGTTGGTGTCGACCCCCGATCCGCCGGGCGAGCTGGTCAGGCGCCGGCCGTTCATCAGCACCAGCGTGCGCACCGCGCCCAGGCCACGCAGGTTGACGTTGCCGGAGCCGGTCGTCGCCTGGCTGGCGAATTGGTTTGTCTCGCCGAGCACGCTCTGGACGCCCGGGATCGCCTTGATCACGTCGACCATGGTTGGCGCGCCCTGCTTTTGCAGATCTTGTGCGGACAACACGTCGACCGGGAGCGCCGCGTCCTCAGGCGTGCCGCGAATGAACGAGCCGGTGACGATGACTTCGGCGACTTCGCTGGACGTGTCCTGAGCGTAAGCGGCGCCGGCGAACCCGGCTCCAAGCATCATCGCCAGGACCGAGACGCCACGCAGGCGTTCGGACTTCAACATGGATCCCCCTAATCGGTTGGTCGACCATCATTCGGTGACGGCCGTTACCAGGAGGATAGGACGCGTTTGGATCGGGCGTCCAGATAATAGATCAACGTTCCATTATGCGGAACATTTGGCTGTTTCAGTATTTGGAACGGGTCGGCTAGTGTGCCCCGTCGGAGGGGTTCTGATGGATACAACAGTCGCCAAGGGCTTTGCGGTTCTGGAGGTGCTGGCGCGCGCGAAGCGGCCCATGCGCCTCAGCGCGCTGACGGAGGCGTCGGGGCTTCAAAAGTCCAATGTCCACCGGCTCCTCAGCACCCTGATTGAACTGGGCTACGTGGAAAAGGACGCCGAGACGGCGCGGTACTTCGCGTCGTTGAAAGCCTGGGAGCTCGGGGTGGCGATCATTTCCAGCAACAGCCTGCGCCGGACCGTCTCACCGCACCTTCAGAAACTGCACCAACAGACCCAGGACACTGTGTTGCTGGCCGTTCCTGTCGGCCACGAGGTGCTGTTCCTGGACCGCGTGGCCCCAGCGCGGGCGCTCCGATACACGCCGCTTAACGGAACGCGCGCGCCGATGGTGTTGACCGCGGCCGGACGGGTCTTCATGAGCGCGATGAGCGATCCCGCCCCGGTCGTGACTCTCGGTCTGGCCGGGCAGCCGGCCGATGGTCCGTTCACGCAGGAGGAAGTGCTGGCTGACCTGCCTCTGGTGCGCCAGCGCGGACTTGCTGTGATCGACGGAGGGCTGATGGCCGGAACGCGTTCCGTCTCGGCCGCCATTCAGGGGCCGGACGGCGCGCCCGTGGCCGCCATCACGATCTCCGCCATGGCTGAGCGGATGAGCGGCGAACACCTGCGCGAGGCCTCCGACGCGGTGCTGGCCGCCTGCAACGAGATCGGCGAACTGCCGCCAGGTTGATCGGGCTGCCTCTGGGCGCCACCGGAATGACTTACGCAGTTCACAGAATCGGTGCGGATTCCCGCAGTGGGTGTGTGGGGGGGAGTGCTCATGGGCGAAGATCTGGAACTGGTGCGGCTGGCGGCGGTCGAGGTCGACGATCAGGCGATTGCGGAAATTCGCGCGCTGGCGCCTCACGTCCGCTCGACGAGGGGCGGCACAATCTCGATCGAACGGCTAATCGGTCTGGTCTCGAGCGGGCGGGCGATCGTGGCGCGCCGAGCCTGCGGGATGATCCCTGAGATCATCGGCTTCGCCGTTGTGGCGCCGGCCGCTGATGACGGCGCGACCCGCCGTGTCCTGGCGGTCGATCCGGAGATCGCGGGGGCGGATGTTGAAGGCGGTCTGCGTCGGGCGCTGCACGCTCAGCAGGGACGCGTCTTCCTTTTTCGGCCCAGCCGGCGCCCGCCACTGGGGCTGTCGCACGCGCTGAACTGACTTCGCCGACTTCCTGGTCTGGGTCCCCTAGACCACAGCTGCCTGCTGGCGGGATCACCCGCACGGCGGCGGCCGATGGTGTACGGCAGCGGTCGACCCAAGGCTCGGCCGATCACCGCGATCACATCAACTACGGATTGCCCTTTCCCGCGCCGGCATTGACGGCTGACGTGGAGTCGTTGCTGGCATCGAGGTCAGCTACGAAACGGTCCGATGCTGCACGCTCAGGCTCGGGGTAATTACTTAGTTTGATGTTCTATTTTTCCCTAGAAGTGCAGGCAACAGATTGCAGGGTTGAATCGGTCGAGCCACGATCTGCGTCATGAGAGCGGAGACCGGCTCAGCGCGTCGTGGGGACAGTCCTCGCCAACCCTTGGGCAAGCCGCGTCCCGGCGGATGACCTCTTTCGTGCGGTCGGAGTGATCAACCGATGGTCCAGACAGACGACGGCCGCTCTCTCGCCTCCAAAAGTCGCGCTCCTCGTCCCTTAAGCAAAGTGAAGCCGCCGCAGGCGCTGCGTGAGGTGCGCACATTCGCGCCGGCTGTCGATGAGACAGTATTCACCGAAACCCGGCGCGGCTGGCTCGAATACTACGGGAATGACGCTCCAATCGGACGGGCCCTCACGCAGTATGGCGAATGGGCTGAAGCGGAACTAAGCGTCCTGCGCGCGCTGTGCGGGCCTGGGCAGACCATCGTCGATGTGGGCGCTCACGTCGGCAGCCACACGCTGGCGTTCGCCCGGTTTGTGGGGCCCGGCGGCCGCGTTCTCGCCTTCGAACCCCAGAAGCGGATCTACGATCTCCTTCAGCGAAACATGGATGCAAATGGCTGCGCCATGGTGAAGCTCTACCAAGCTGGCGTTGGTGCGGTGGAAGGTGAGATGCGGGCTCCCCCGATCGACTATGGGGCGCATGCCAACTTCGGGGCGGTGACGCTTCAGCCGAAGGATGGCGAGGGCGATCTGGTGCGCATCCTCACCCTGGACAGCCTTGACCTTGATAGCTGCGATCTCTTGAAGATCGACGCCGAAGGGATGGGGGTCGACGTGCTTGCCGGCGCCCGCGGCGTCATTGATCGTCTGGCCCCCGTCATCGCCATCGAATGCAATGGGGTCGGCGAAGGGGTGGCCGCATTCGAGGCCCTGCCAAGGCCGGGCTACAGCGCGTGGCTAATGCGGGCGGCGGCGTTCAATCCCGAAAACTTCCGCGGAGATCGGGACAATTTCTTCGGTGTCGCCCGGGAAATGACCCTGATTTTCGTACCTGACCGTCTTCGTGGGCTCGTACCCGAGAGCCGGGAAGGGGCGGAGCTGCTGCCAGTTGAAGATCTTGACGATCTAGCTGCGGCCATCCTCGCCACCCCGCGCTACGGAGACGCCACCGACTTCGATCGCGACCCGACCGGGTTGCACGAGGCGCTTGCGAGCGCTGAGCGCGCGCACGAAGAAACCAAATCCCGGTTGGAGGCGGAACGCCAAGCGCTTGCGGCCAGTGAACGCGCGCAGCTGGAAACCAGGTCCAGGCTGGAGGCGGCGGGTGAGGCCGCCAGCCGCCAACGTGACGAAGAGATCGCCAGCCTCAGGGAGGTGCACCGGCAGGAAACGCGGGGTCTGGAATTCCGCGCCGCGTCACTGCTCAAGCAACTCGCCATCACCGAGGCTGCGCTCCTCCGCTCTCAGGAGGAGAGCCTGGAGGAGCATCAGAGGCATCGTGGCTGCGCCGACCAACTCAGGGAGCTCGATCGTAGTCTTCAGACGCGCGACTCCGAGATCGCCGCCTTGCGCAGTTCCACCTGCTGGCGTCTGACCGCGCCGCTGCGGGGTTTTAAGGGCCTGTTCGCCCGATGAGCCTCGAGGCGCCCAACAGTCAGAACGCTCACCCCAGGCGTTTGTCCGAGGTTGAGCGGATCACGGCCAGCGGCCTGTTTGACGCCGACTACTACCATGCCCAGCGTCCACGGCTGCCTAACGACATTTCGAGACTGATCGAAGACTATCTGGCTGAGGGCTGGCGGGCCGGAGCTGATCCGAGTGAGCAGTTCCGGACGAACTATTACTTGACGATCAATGATGACGTTCGCGCCGAAGGCTGCAACCCGCTCCTGCACTACATCGACTACGGCAAGCATGAGGGCCGGCGTCCGGCGCCCCACGGGATCCGCTCCCGGGCTGTGGCCGTGCCGGCTCCCGTCGCGCCGTCGGACGTCGAATGGGACGCACTCGCCCCATCGGGCGGGATACAGGCCGAGGCGCCGCGCATTGATGTGCTTGTGCCTGTTTACGGCGGCTACGGGGAGACCTTGCGCTGCTTGTACAGCGTCCTGGCCACGCCGCAGGTGACGCCCTTCCGCCTTCTGGTGGTCAATGACTGCTCGCCCGATCCCGAAATTCCTGCGGCTCTGACCGATCTCGCAAGCCGCGGTTGGATCGAGCTCCTGCGCACCGACAGCAACCTGGGGTTTCTCGGAGCATGTAATCTGGGCATGGCCGCGCACCGCGAACGCGACATCGTCCTGCTCAATTCCGACACGGAGGTCTACGGGGACTGGCTCGATCGCTTATGCGCCGCGGCCGAGGCTCCGGACGTGGCCACAGTGACGCCGTTCTCGAACAATGCCGAGATATGCAGCTATCCAGTCTTCTGTGAGGACAACTGGCGCGACCTGGAGATCGACGACGCCGAGCTTGATCGCCTGGCTTCGGTCGTAAACCGGGGCGAGACCGTGGAGATCCCCACCGGCGTGGGCTTCTGCATGTACGTGAAACGGGCCTGCCTCGACGAGATCGGCATGTTCGACGCGGCGAGTTTCGGCCAGGGCTACGGCGAGGAGAACGACCTCTGCCGCCGCGCGCTGCAGGCTGGATGGCGCAACCTGATGGCCGTCGACGTCTTTGTCCGACACTACGGCGCCGTCTCCTTCGGGGAGCGGAAAGTGGCCAAGTTGAGGGTCGCCCTTGAGACGCTCGACCGGCTGCATCCGGATTATCAGGCTGCGGTCGCGGCCTTTGTGGCGGCCGATCCGGTCAAACCGTTCCGCGAGGCCTTGGATCTAGCCCGGCTGCTCAGCCGGTCCGGGCGCGGCGCGGTTCTGTTTGTCTGTCACTCCTGGGGCGGCGGCACTGAGCGCCACGTTCAGGAGTTGGCGGCGGCGCTAGAGATGGATGGCGCGCCCGTCTTCTTCTGTCGCGAGGTGGAGGGCGATGCCGGCCGCATCCAGGTTACGGACGCAGGTTCCCCTGACACGGTGAACCTTCCGACGTTCGACCTGACCCGCCACGCGACGGCTTTCGCGGACTTTCTGCGGCACATAGGCGTGCGGCACATCCATATCCACAACCTGGCGGGCATGGCCGCGGCCGCGGTGGACTTCTTCCGGGTGGCGGCGCGGCTGGCGAATCTCGCCTATGACGTCACCCTGCACGACTATATTGCGATCTGCCCGCGGATCGATCTTGTCGACGGGAGCGGCGTCTATTGCGGTGAGCCCGCTGTGGACGTCTGCGAGGCCTGTATAGCGCGGGACGGGTCGCGCTTCGGAAAGCCTTCCGTCTGGCAGTGGCGCGATCGCTGGACGCTCCTTCTGGAAGGCGCCCGCGCGGTGTTCGCGCCGGACCGGGATGTCGCCATCCGCATGCGCCGCCACATGCCGCAGGTGGCGGTCACGGTGCGTCCGCATGCCCACCTCCTCGCGCCGGCCCGGCAGAAGCCAAAGTTCAAAGTCGCGCGCCGTGCGGTCCGGCGTGTCGCCGTGCTGGGCGCGATCGGCCTGAACAAGGGCTCGGCGCTGTTGCTCGACACGGCGCGCGCGGCAGCGACAGCTGGGTTGCCTCTCGAATTTGTCGTCGTCGGCCACACCGATCGCGACGAGGATCTGCTCAGGCTGGGGAACGTCAGGATCACCGGCCGCTATCCCGAGACCGAGGCCGTAGCGCGGGTGGAAGCGGTTGGCGCGTCGCTCGCCTGGTTTCCGGCTGTCTGGCCCGAGACCTTCTCCTACACCCTGTCTATCGCCCTGGAGGCGCTCCTCTACCCGGTTGTCTTCGAGCTTGGCGCGCTGGCCACCCGTGTCAGCGACCTTGGCTGGGGTCAGGTCTTGCCGTTAGAGGCGATGCTCGACCCGGAAGCCCTGGCGATCCGCCTGCTGGAACAGCCGCTGCCGCCGCCGCCGGCGGACATCTTTGAGCGCCTCCAACACGGCAGTTATTTGGACGCGCTGAGGACCTACTACGGATTGGAGGGCGGGGATCGCCTTCGTCCGGAGGGTTCACCAGAGATCGGTTCCGCCCTGGCGCAAGGCGCCTGAGCGCACCAGGGGGCGGACAACTCCAAGCAGAATGACCCGCGCGGCACCAGAAAAGGCACCTTGCTTCATGCAGCTAGCTCTAGACGGCGACGGATACGCGTTCATCGAGCGCCACACCAAGAATATTCCCGGATGGCTTGAGGACTACGCAGCAATACGGACACTCCAGCTGCTTGATTGGCAGCAGGCAAATGGCGTCAAGGGCCCGGTTGTCGAGATCGGGGTGTTTGCCGGCAAGTACTTGTCGCTCCTACTTCGCTCGGCCACCCTCTCCGGCGAGCGGGTCGTTGGTTACGACACATTTCAGTACGTATCCGAACAGGGCCTACGGGAACATATCGCCGCCGTCCCGGGGGCAGATCGGCTTGAACTGGTTTCCGGTGTGACGGCAAATCTCAGTTCTTGGGACATGATGGAGCAACTGGGCGAAAAGCCGCGCTTCGTCAGCATCGACGGCTCTCATGATTGCGGAGACGTCTTTTGGGATTTCTCGCTCATCGAACAAATACTCGCGCCCCAGGGAGTGATTGCCGCGGACGATTTCTTGAACCCACTCACGCTTGGCGTTGGCGAAGCGATCCACAAATTTTTCGCGACACCGCGCAATCTTGCGCCCTTCGCCTACACGTCGAACAAGCTGTTTCTCTGCCGCCCGGCGATGGTGGAAGTCTATCGCAACCTCTTCGAGCAATTCGTCACTCAGGATGAGCGAGAGGTCCAAAGCGCGAATTTCCGTGAGCGCCTGACCCACGGCCGCCATCATGTGGAACAGTCCCTGTGGGGATGGCCCGTGCTCGTGCCCTAGTGGGCACGGGCGGGCGCGAAGGCACGCACGGTTGCATCAAGCGCCGACACCAGGCGACGGAGCCTGGCTGATCGGCCGCCGTCACTTCATGAAGCGGATGACGCCCTCGGGATAGGCTCGTCGCTTCACAGTCTCCGGGATGGAGCTGTCGAGTTCGCGAAGCAATGTCAGCGCCTCGGCCGGAACCTCTGCGCGACTATGGCCGCCCAATTCAACCCCGCTCATCACCACCGCCTCGATGATGTTTGGGTGCTGATCATAGAAGGACCGGAGCTCGAAGTCGGCGAAGCCAAGTTCCTGCGTCAGGCGGCGGATATAGGTGGGGCTGAAGAACCACTTGTCGTCCAGGGTCACGGTCCACTCTTTGGGCCGCATGCCGAGACGGGCGTCGTAATCGCCCACCATCGCCCGGCAGTGGGCGACGAGCCAATCTGGACCGTCGCCTTCGATCTCCTCAAGCAGCATGTGGTAGACTGCGGCCATCAGGTGCCCGCCGATCTCCATGGGCTCGGCGAGCGAGACTGTGCCGCCCGGCTTCACCCATTTGGCCACATTGCGTAGCGCCTCCAGGGGATCGAGCATGTGGTGCAGTATGGCGCCGCCGATGACGTGGTCGAAGCTCTCCGCGGCGAAGAAATCCCGGTGCAGGTCGAAACAGTAGGCCGTGATCCGGTCCTGTATGCCCTGCGCCTCCACCGATTTCATCAGGATGTGCAGGAGAGGGGGCGAGATGTCGCTGGCGGTAATGCGGGCGAGCGGCAGAACGCTGGCTAGTGGAAAGATTGTGTTGCCGCTTCCCGAGCCGATATCGAGTACGTCGCAAGCTTGAGAGGCGTCGATCGGCTCGACCAGGAGCTGGGTGATGTGGCGCCAGTGCAAGTCGTTGAAGTATCGCTCGTGGTAGATGCCTGCATCAGCCAGGAACTGGTCCGTGACGCCAACCGGTTGCCATGCGGTGTCCTTGGCGACGAGGCCTTCCATAATGACACGGGTGTCGCGGTGCAGCATGTAATCTCCGTTGCAGAGACTGCGGGAAGGCTGGCGCAATCATCGCGCAAATCGCCACTCCGGCTATCAGGCCCAACCCTGACCCGCTGCCGACGCTAGAAAAACGTCCGGAGAGATCCCGGGCCGGTTCTTCAGTAAGCCAAGCGGCCCAAGAGGCAGACGGCCTTGCCGCCCTCAACCACGCCATAGGCGTTGATCGGCCCTTTCGTGAGATGGGTCTCCGCCGCCCAACCGGTCTTTCCGCCGGTGATCGAAGGCCTGGCTGCGTTGACGTCGGGGCGCGCCCAACCGCTTACGCCCGCACCTTGCACGACACCGCGATCATCCACGATCAGGATGCGCTCAATCTCGGACTTGGCCTTTGGGTCCCAGGCCCAGCCTTGGATTTGTACGCCGGGCGCTGCGCCGCCGTACCTTTGCAAGATAATCTCGGCATTGCCATCGCATGTCGCCGGCACGCCGGAGAACGTCGCCTGCAACGGCTTGCCGACGTACTCGGCCGCCCATGCGGGAAGCGCGGGCATTGCCGGCCCGGGGGCGGTTGCGGTCGCCTCTGCGGGAGCCGGCTTGGGGGCGGCCGCGGTCGCCTCCGCCGGCGTGGGCGCCTGCTCCTTGGGCTTGCCGCAGCCGGTGACCGCGAGCGCTGTTAAGAGCGCCGCGCAGAGGAGGGGATAGATTTTCACCGATCCGATCATCAGGTCGCCTTTGGCCGGGAAGCTCGCCTGCATGTGACATGAAGGCGGCGACGACGGCAAATTCCGAAAAGGGTTGGCTCGCCGGGCCCCGCAGCACAAGCCGTTCTCCCGAACGTCTCGCAGGCCATCGCCTTTGGATCAGTGTGGCCGACCTGGAAGATCTCAATCGCCCGAACAAGCTTTACCGTAATATATTACAGATCTCTCAATTGCCATCCGATATAACCCGAACTTGACCCCCTTAGATGCAATTGTATCGTCGTCTGCGAAACTTATGGAAGTGGCGGCGCACCTCTCCCGGAACATGAGTATCGAGCATGTCGACAAGCTCTCGCGTTCTGAGGACCGGCAACCGCCGTGACCTCACAGAACTCAAAATGACGCCGGCCTGCTCCAGGCGAGCCGATGCGTGGGGTTTGGCTTGGGCGTCGGCGAGGCGCGATGTTGTGGAGCGCCCCGTGAGCGTTGGCCGGCGAGGTGTCTGAGCCATCGGTCGATCCTGCCTCGCGACGCATCTGGCGTCCCTCGCGCTCTAGGTCGCCTCGCCACACCGTGCTCATGGAGAGGGTGCTCGCCGCCTCTCATCAACCGGGATCGCCATGACAAGCACCTTGATCCTAAAGACCGGACGCCGCGGCTATATGGTCGAGCTCCAGAAGGTCGGCATCGACCTGATGGAATCTACGGTCAGACTGTATGTCGCCTTCTCGCTCGCCAAACACGACATTGCAGCGCGCTATCGCGGATCGCTGCTGGGGCCGTTCTGGATCACCCTGTCGCTCGGAGCGACAATTCTGGGGATAGGGACGCTCTATTCGAAGCTGTTCCACGAGGAATTGACGAGCTTCCTCCCTTACATAGCCGCGGGTCTTACCGCCTGGGCCTTCATTTCCACGACGATTATCGAAGGGTGCGATAGCTTCGTCAGCGCGGCGTCGATCCTGCGCCAGAGCGCTCTGCCGATGTTCACCTTTGTCTGGCGAACAGTCATCCGCAATCTCATGATTCTTATGCACAATTTCATTGTGCTGATTTGCGTGTTCGCCTGGGCCGGCGGCTCCTACACGGGCATTCCCCTGGCCGTGCTGGGACTGATCGCCGTCACACTCATCCTGGCTCCGGTCACGTTTCTCGTCGCCGTGGGCGCCTCCCGATTCCGAGACATCCCTCAGATCGTCGGATCGCTCATGCAGTTCGCGATGTTCGTGAGCCCGGTCTTCTGGAAGTCGGGCCGGATCGACGAGTCGCACCCGCTCCTGCGCTGGAATCCCTTCTACTACATGCTCGACGCTCTTCGCTCGCCGCTGATGTCCACGCCGCTGAATCCCAGCACCTGGCCGGTGCTCATCGGGATGCTGCTTAGCGCCTGGATCGTGGCGGTGCTGGTGTTCGCGGCCACACGCCGTCGCGTCGTCCACTATCTCTAGGAGAAGCCTGTGTCGTTGGTCGACGTCTCCGAGCTAAGCGTCAAGTTCCCCGTCTATGGCGTGGATGAGCGGTCACTCAAGAAGCAGGTCGCTCGAATGGCGGTCGGGGGCGCGCTCAGCCGCTCCCCGCTCGGCGGGGGGCATGTTGTCACCGCACTTGAGGACATCAACCTTCACCTGCGTCCAGGCGACCGCCTCGGCCTCATCGGGCCGAATGGCGCCGGGAAGACGACGCTATTGAGATGCCTTGCAGGCGCCTATGAGCCCGATGCAGGGCGGGTCGAGATCCACGGCCGTGTCGCCGCACTTCTGGACCTTGGTCTGGGGCTCGACACCCACGCCACCGGCTTCGACAATATACGGATCCGGGGCATGCTTGCCGGCATGTCTCCAGCCGAAATAAGCAAAAAAATCGATGCTATAGGCGAGTTCTCAGGTCTTGGCCGATACCTTGCTCTGCCTTTGAAGACCTACAGCATGGGTATGACCGCGCGCCTGGCTTTCGCGGTTGCGACCTCGATCGAGGCCGATGTGCTGCTGCTAGACGAGTGGCTGGCCGTCGGTGACGCCGAATTTCGCATCGCGGCGCACGAGCGCCTCGTGGACATGGTCGACCGGGCGCAGATTGTCGTCCTCGCATCGCATGACCTGGGGCTGGTCGAGAGTTACTGCAACAAGGTGCTTAGGATGGAAGGCGGGCACGCCGGCAAGGTTTTGGGCATCGAGCGGCTCCGTGAGCTATCCTCCGACCTGGCCGCCTGACGGCTCGCCAGAGTTGCTGACGGGGGCGTCTAGGCGGCATAGACGACAAACGATTGGCCGTGCCAGCCGATGGGGAGGTAGCGTTCGAACTCAAACCCTGGCGCGGTTCGCCGGAACTCGGCGAACGCCCGTTGCTCGCCGGATCGACCGTCCGCCGTGTGGCAGTAGAAGTCGTCAAAGGCGAGCAGCATGCCTGTCTTCAGGCGGGGCCGAAGGAACTCGAGGACCGTAGTGGTCGACGAGAAGAGGTCGCAGTCGATGTAGGCCAGGGCGATGTCGCGGCAGTCGCCGAAACCCGAAAGCGTGCGCTCGTAAAATCCCGGCACTAGACGGACAGCCTCCGGCGGGACTTCGCCCAATTGAAGGCGCCGCTGAAAGTCGGCGAGGCCCACGGCATAGGCGCCTTCGGCCCACTCGGGGTGGTGATCTTGTTCGGTCGGCGCTGGAAGGCCTTCAAAGCTGTCGAACCCCCAGAGCGCCCGAGGTTCGTACTTGGCGATCTCTCGATAGGCCGCGACCATCGTCGCGCCGCCGCCGCAACCGAACTCGGCATATGCCCCCGAGATGCCGTTATAGGCGAGCATGCGCAACGCATTCTGCATAAAGGCCTGTCGGCCCTGAAACTCTCGGGCCACCTCGCTGACAGGTTCGCCAAACCCGTGTTCGCGACCTTCCTGTCGGCCATACTGCTCGAAATGTTCGCGAGGATCGGCTCCCGCCGCTGCGACGTCCGGATTGGCGTAGAGATAGAAGATGGGGTCGAAGGCAGGCATCGAAACCCTCGGGCGGTTGCAGGTGAGCGAACTTACGGCTGAGCTTACGTGAGCGATATTTCCGTTGTCGCCCGGAGCGTTAGCCCTTGATCGCCGTTCGGACAGTATAGGTTGTTCTTTGAAGGAATACCGGCGCGTGCGATTTGGCGAAGTACTCGTCGACAGCTTGGCGCGCGCCATTCCAGTGGCCGTAGTCGTCCACGATCAGGACGCCGCCCGGCGACAGTAGTGGATACAGCACCTCAAGCTCGAATTTTGTGGACTCGTACCAATCGGTGTCGAGCCGCAGGACGGATATCCTGCCAGGGCGATGATCGCGTAGTGTCTGGAGGACATCGCCTTTGACCGTCACGAAGTCAGAAGGCGAGAGGCCTCCGGAAAGCAGATTTTGACGGACGTCGTCTTCGGCGCTGTAGCACCACCCTCCGCTGTCGCTGTACTGCTCAAGGTACGATCGCGCCGTGCGGCCACCGACCTCGACGTCGCGCTCCGTCGGTTCGGTCATCCCCTCGAATGTGTCGTAGAGCCAGACCTTCCGCTTTGCGGACCGCGGTTTGAGGGCATCGCGTAGCCGGCGCTTCACAGGAGGGGACGCGGCCGCTTTGAGGGTCAGCCCCGCGAGAAGGCTGCTTCCTCCCCGCCAAACCCCGCACTCGACGATGTCCCCCGGAATGTCGCGGCGGACAACGTACTTCACCGCCTCGAAGAGAGAATGGAGCGCCTCCTTGCTGACCATGCTGTGCACTCGCGCCGCTCGAAAGACCTCCTGAAACGTGGGATCCGCGTCGATGTCCTCTATGGGGTAGTCGACCAGTTCTGTGCGATGCTTTGTTGAGTAGACAATATCCCGGGTTTCCTCGTTCATTGTTGTCCTCCATCGCCGCCCGGCGCCCTGGGGAGCGTGCTCCACAACCATAGCGTCGATGTCTTCACCCGCACAACGGAAGGGCCACGGGGGTTATCCCGGATAGACGCCGGTCATCGGCGTCGTTGCTGCAGTGGGCGAACGCCCAGCTGATCGCCCCTTAAATGTCCTGATATCGACGGCTCCTCGGTGTGAGGAACGCTTAGCTGTATTCAGTGCGTTTCAATCGGTAAAAGTGCCCATAAAAAGCAACAAGTGCCTGTTCCCGCGGTTTCGGTTGGATAGGATGAGCTTTGTTCTACTCGACGCCTGGGACGGACGCCCGCTCGAATTGCATTCGATTCCCGACGAGCCGCCCATGCCAGCGCGCGCGGTCACTTGCGGGCTTGTGAGCCTGAGGTAGGTGAATGCTGGTACGTGACTTCTTCGCCCGTCAGGTGGAGCCGGGGCCACACGGAGAGCCGCCCGACGTCAAATTGCCCACCGCGTTGAAGCGTGGCGAAGATGTGCGCTCATCCATCCTCATGCGGCTGTCGGCGTCTCGCCGGTTCGCCTTTGGCGACAAGAACGGCGTGGTCGCGAGGCGCGCGGGCTTGCGCCTGGACGCGTCCCAGCGGGTCATCGTCAAGGCGCTGGTGTCACGCCATGGCCAGGGGCCTGGCGCGGCCGGCGCGCTTTTCAGGCACATCGCCTATCTCGGCCGCGGGGGCGCCGGTCTCCAAGAGGCCCGGCCTTCCTTCTTCGATCGAGAGAGCAGCGAGCTAAATCCGCGACAGATCGCAGCCGCATGGGAGCAGGATCGCCATCACTTTCGGCTGATCATTTCCCCTGAGCATGGGGAGCGGATAACCGACCTGCCTGGCTATGTGCGTAAAGTGATGGGCAAGGTCGCCGGTGACCTTGATGAGCCGGGGCTCGCATGGACTGCGACCTGCCACTTCGACACCGATCAGCCTCATGCCCACGTTCTTGTACGAGGGCGCAGGGCCGATGGCCGCGATCTTGTGATGCCGCGAGCCTACATCTCGCATGGGATCAGGGCGCGCGCGCAGGCCGCGGCCCAAGAACTGCTTGGGGATCTTAGCCGCCCCGAGGCCGAACGACGCGTCTGGCGCCAGACGCAGGCGAACCATTTCACGCAGCTCGACCGGCGCCTCATTGCGCAGGCGCAGGCCGATGGAACTGTCTCCGACGGCGTTGGTAAGTCGGACGCTTGGGCGGCGCTTACGCGAGGGCGCCTGCGGCACCTGGAGCGGCTGGGGCTCGCGCAGCGGATTGGAGACCGTTACCGACTGGATCCTGCGATGGAGCGCGAGCTTCGAGCCGCCCAGTTGCGGATGGACATCATCCGGACCATCAACCAACGGCGGCTGGAGGGCGCGCGCGATGTGCGCAGCCAAACTGTCGGTCGCGTTTCCGGCGCGGTGATGAAGAGCGGATTTCACGACGAGTTGGGCGTGGCCGGTTACGTCATCGTTCGCGACGTCGAAGGGGTCGAGCACTACGGCGCATTGCGCTCGGGCCTTTCTCCGCCCGTGCCGGGGCAACGCGTCGTCGTTGAGTTCTCGGTCAACGGCACGGCGAGCCTCATTGCCCAGCGTGGGGCCGAGGCGGCGCTCTAGGCCGAGCTTGACCAGAGACATGGCCCAACGCCACGCTCGCGCCATGGGCGACCGTTTCGCTAATGGGGCAAGCGATGTGCAATCTCTACAGCCACACCAAGGGACAGGCGGCGATCAGGGCCCTCGTCGGCGATCTCTTCGACCGCGCCGGCAACCTGCCGCCGCAGCCCGGCATCTATCCGGACTATGACGCTCCGATTGTGCGCCATGCCCCCGACAGAGGGCGCGAACTGGTGAGGGCCAGGTGGGGCATGCCCAGCTCGAAGAAGGCGCTCATGGACGCCGCGTCTAAGCGGGCTGAGAAGCTCCGCGCCAAGGGCAAGGACGTCGAATTCGCGGAACTGCTGCGCATGGAGCCCGATGGCGGCACGACCAATGTCCGCAACACCAATAGCGCCCACTGGAAGCCTTGGCTCGGACCGGCCAATCGCTGCCTGGTTCCCTTCACCTCGTTCAGCGAGCCCGGCCGCAGTGAGGAGGGGGTCTACCAGCCGATCTGGTTTGCTCATGCGCAGGACAGACCGCTGTCCTTCTTTGCGGGCATCCACGCGAGGGATTGGACCTGCGTGCGAAGGATGAAGACTGGCCTGGAAACCTGCGACCTGTTCGCCTTCCTGACGACCGAGCCGAACGCCGAGGTTGGCGCGATCCACCCCAAGGCAATGCCGGTGATCATCTCCACAAGGGAAGAGCGCGAAGTCTGGATGCGAGCGCCCTGGTCGGAGGCCAAGGAGCTGCAACGGCCACTCGACGATGGCGGCCTTGAGATCGTCGCACGCGGGGTGCGCCAGGATGAGGCTGGACTGGAGTTTGCCTAGCGAGCTCTGCGGAGCTGCCTGCAGGGCTGACCGCTCCCCAGCGCCCGCTCCGCCCGCCTTCCCGCGGCGCGGAGATTGGCGTTGGAGGCGTTTCCCTAACCCTTCCGCCAAATGCCTTTCGACCCGACGCTGCGCCGCAGCTGACGTCCTGGCCCGGGTCCCAGAAGTCGCGGCGTCCATGGCATGGCCGCCGCTTGGGGCCGGCCTGCACCATGCGCGCCAGCGCCCACAGGCACCGCGATGTCGTCCCTTGCGATTCATCCCCACCGCTAGACCTCGGCCTGCCTGGCATTGCCGTCAGCTCTCCTGTCGGGCGAGCGCTTAAGGATGTCCCGACCGTTCACCGCTCGTGTGTGTTAGTTCACCGCGAAACTGCTGCGCGCGGAGGCTCAGCGGCCAGACAGGGCTCGAACGGGCGCAATCCCTGCGCTCCAACACCTGTCTGGAAACCCGATGAAGACCCTTCTACCTGCCGCGGCGCTCCTGGTCGCCGCTGCTCTTGGAGCGAGCTCAGCCCAAGCGGCGACTGTCGTTACGTTCACCGAACTCAAGCACGATCAACAGGCCAAGCTTCACCGCGTCAATCCGTTGGTCTCGGGCGGCCTGGAGTTCCGCACCAGCGACCGCGAGCAAGGGTTCGCGTCTTGGGGCGCCCACATGGGCAACGCCGATCCTACCGGCGCGACCCTGATGAACTGGTCCGGAAAAGCCACCATCACGATCAGCAAGGCCGGCGGCGGCCTGTTCGAGCTGACCTCGTTCGACCTGGCTGACACCTACAACCAGGGCGCAGCGAACGTCATGGAGTTCACGTTCTTCGATGGCGTGCGCACGCAAAAGGAGACCGTCCAGCTTGATCGCGCGAAGGGTCTGCAGACCTTCGCCATCAATCGCACGGTCGAGTGGTTCAGCTTCACGGGTCTGACGGGCGGCGACACCGGCCAAATCGACAATGTGGTGTGGGGCGCGCCGGTCGTGACCGGCGTTCCGGAAGCCAGCACTTGGGCGATGATGATCATCGGCTTCGCCGGCGTTGGCGGCGCGGTCCGCCGCACGCGGCGCGTCGCACAGGCTGCATTCGCCTGATCCGACGCCCGCCCAGCTCCGGTCGCGTCGTAAGGCGCGGCTCGGAGACTGGAGCGCAGGCGCCCTGGTCATATCCAGACGGACACCTTTCCAATTTCGTGGCAGCGGCTGCACCGCAGCTTGTGGCGAATGTCAGAAGGGGAGGCATGATCACCAAAGAGGACCACGGCCTCGCCCTGGCTGAAACTGGCCCTATGACCGCACTCGCATGCGATGCTGAGCCTATCGTGATAGCGCATCGAGCGGCTCAAATTCTGGAACATGGTCATTGCGGGTCGTCCGGTTCAGGCGGCGCTGGACCCAGCGCCTGACGAACGACGGCCGGTTCAACATCCTCCTCGCAGATGAACCTTCCACGGCCGCGCGCGAGAGGCCCTGCAGTTGGCCGCAGCGCCCGCGGCTCCTTGCCCAGGAAGTCGAAGTGCGCCCCAGAGCGCGGCAGTCCTTTGAAGAACACACGGCCACGGCAGGACGTCCCGGCCCCGACGATGCGGGGGCAGCTTACGGTGTGGTCCCAAAGGCGATAGCCAGGCCCAAAAGTGCGGATCATCGCCTCGAGGCTGACCTGGCGCTCGTCGCCGCAGCTCTCGCAATAAGCGCGGATCTTCCAGCCGCCACGCCACATGTCGGCGATGGTTGGCGCCTTGCTCTTCCACTGGCTGATGTGGACGCGATCGGGATTTCGAGACCCCATATCAGCGCTCCTCGCCGCTGAAGCGCGAGCTTGGAGAAGAACAGGAACGAGCCTGTGGGTCGCACATGAAACGAGCGCCGATTGACGTGGCTGGAGAAATTACCCCGTGAGAACAAAAAGGAAACATTGAAGTCAAGGCGCGGCGCAGGTCATCCACCGAAAAGCGCGCGCGGGGTGCTGCCCTGGGGCGAGCGGCGCGCTAGTCTGCCGCCATGGTGGCGGGGCGTCGCATGATTACCGGTGGAGGATGGTGGGCGCTTGCCTTGGTGATCGGCACGCCGTCGCTTGCACTGGCCGATCCCTGCAAGGCGATCCCCGACCGGGGCCCCATGCCGGCCCACCTCGCACCGGGCGTCGTGTTTGAAGGCCCGGTCGCCTACGTTGGAGACGGGGACAGCCTCTGCGTGGCTCTGGGCCCAAGTCGCGAAGATTGGGTGGAAGTGCGGGTGGCCGACTTCTACGCCCCCGAACTTGATGCGCCCGGCGGGCGCGAGGCCAAGCGGGCGCTTGAAAAGATCGCAATGGGCCGGACGGTCAGCTGCAAGGCCGGCAAGCGCAGCTACGATCGCGTCGTGGCGCGCTGCAGCCTGGGGCGTACGAGCCTTGGAGACCTTATGCGGCGGGCCGGCGTCGCCGAGGGCGGCGCAGGCCGCTAGAAGTCGAAGCCGAGCTGAGCCGAGGGCGGCTTGGCCTGACTAGGGCTGGTTCGCCCAGGCGGCGGCTCTGACGAAGGTTGCAGCTCAGCGATAGGCGCGGTCAGGCGCAAGGCCCCTGATCCTCTAGCGAGGTGCGTCGCCTTGCGGGGAATACGCTTGTGCAGACCCGCGGCCCAGGCCTCGATCTCTTCCTCCCGCCAGCCGACGCGTCCTGCGGAAATGACGACTGGTAGCGGGAAGGCGCCTTCATTCTGCAGGCGCCAGGCAGTGGTTCGGCTGATGCCGACCTTCTCGCGGACGGCGGGCCAAGACAGCAACCGTGCGCCAGGCGCGCCCGACGGGCCGCTAAGATCGCTCATATCCAGCCTCCATCTCCAGATCTCCCCGAATGCACAGCGTAGCGCTCATCGGCCCCCGCTCCCGCGAGCAATCTGACGTCTTCGGCGCCGTCGATTGGATCGCGACCTACCCAACGGCGCAGGACAACTTGAGCGGCCCGCGGATCTGCGGGTCGACGAGGAGGGGGATGCGATGGTCGGACGCGGATGGTTCAGTTCTGGGCGAGGTCTGGTCATGAGCTGGCTTCCGGCGCGCCGCAGTCGCCGGCCGAGGTCACCGTCCTACCGACCGACAAGGCCAGAAAGCAGCTTACGACCTTGGCCACATAGGCCCTTGTCTCGGCGATCTGAGGAATCGCGCCCGTCGCGGCCACCCGCGAGGGCCCGGCGTTGAAGGCAGCCAAAGCAAGCCGAAGGTCTCCGAAACGGCGGACCTGGCGCGCGAGATATAGCGCCCCGCCAAGGAGGTTTTCTTCGGGGTCAAATCGATCAACCACGCCGAGTTCTCGGGCGGTCGCCGGCATCAGCTGGGTCAGGCCCGCCGCCCCGGCTGGCGAGATGGCGCCGGGCTGATAGCCGCTCTCCACCAGCACCAAGGCATGGAGAAGCTTCGGATCAAGTCCGTGTCGGCCAGCCGCCGCCTCGATGAGGTGGGCGTAGGGCTGCTGCGCCAAACCTGGGGCGGTGGTGAGGGCCTCTGCGCCAAGGTCGACAGGCGCCGCCGCGCCGACGTCCTGCCCGATGAGGAGGCCGCCGCCGGCGCGGCTCCAGTCCAGGCCCTGAGCTGGGCTGGCGATCACGCACCAGGTCAGGAGGATTTCGCGCAACCTCACCACGTCACAGGTCCCCAGAAGGAGCCTTGGAGGTCCGCCGAGCGGACCGGTCCAAAGTAGCGGCTATCGAAACTGTCAGCGGTGTCGCCCAGGAGGAAGACCTCGCCGGGCGCAAGGCGCTCGCAACCACGCCAACGCTGCAAGGCGCGGCCCTGGCGATCTTTGGCCCTAACCGGCGCGATTGCTCGGGGCGTGACGAGCGCACCCCCTACGGCGCAGACCATCTCGCCCTCAACCGCTGCGATCCGTTTTAAGAGCAGGGTGCTGGGCGGAAAACCGAGCTTTGTGAGATAGGCTCGTGCGCCGGCGGGCGCAGGCGCAGCAACGACCGAGCCGACATGCAGATCGGTTGGCGCACGCAGGTAGAGGCCTCGCGGCAGGCTTGGGCTCTCGTTGATGATGGCGAGTTTGACGCCGGACTGACTTGCTAGGCCGAGCGCGGCGAGAGCTAGCCAGCCTAGGCAGGCGATGGGCGAGGCGGGAAGGGTCATAGCGCCTCCACGACAAGATCGCGCGTCAGCAGCACCCGCACGGCCGTGCCAGGCTCGAGATAGATCGATGGAGAGACCTGCAGTTCGCGGTCGACCAGTTTGCCGCCAACCCGGGCGGCCTCGATCGCTGCGGCGTCGCCGACATCAAGGAAGAAGCTGGCCTCGCCATCGCCATCGCCATCGCCGCGCGCAGCCTGACCGATAGCGGTGATCGCGCCGGAGAACAGGGTGGCGAGGGACAGCTGACCGAGCCGTCGATCGACCTTGCCAATCACCCCGCTTGCGCCTTGCGCATCAATTCCGGGCTCACCGCCCAAGGAAAGGCTACGACCGTCTGGGAGGATGAGCCGATCCCAGGTGAGAAAGGCGCGCCGGTCGCCGTAGCGTGAGGCGCCGTCATGTCGCCCGATGAGCCGCGATCCCTGCGCGATCAGCAGATGGCGGCCGCTTACCGTGTCGAACACATCAGTGCTGACGATCGCGACGACGGGGCCTGGCCGCGATGTATCGACCGCAGTCTGAAGGCGCGCGGCGATGATCGAACCGGCCTTCAGGTCAAAAGCGGCGCGCGCGGCCGCGGCTTGAGCTGGGGGCGCGGCGACGGGTGGAAAAGTCTCCGGCGCAGGCGGCCTGATGCTCGCCGGGCGGGAGAGCGACCCGACGAGCAAGGGGGAGCGGCGGGCCTCGTCGCGGGCGAGATCGCCCTGGCTGCGCAACGGCGGACGGACGGGGCGGGGAGGCGGCGCTCGCGCATCGGTGCGTTCTCGCCCGAAGGCGCGGGGCTCCGGCAGCGTCGCGGCCAGGCGGTCGTAACTCGCCGGCTGGCTCGTCACCAGTTCGGTCGGGAGAACCTTCCCTGGCCCTGCTTCCTTGGGGATCTCCTCGGCCGCCTTGCGCTCGGCCGCGCGCAAATGCGGCGCAGCGATGAACGACCAGCCGAGCGCGCCGCCGATCAGGCTGGCGGCGCCAAGTACAAGGGCGAGCGCTGCGCCGCGACGCAGCCGCACGACCGGCGGACGAGGTGCGCGGGCGGCAAGCCCTTCGGACTGCGAAGGCGCGGGGTTCACGGCTGAGACTCCGGCAGTCGCGTGATGCGCACGACCTGTGGGTGCCTTGCGCCAAGCCGCAGTTCGGCGACCCCGATCACCCCATCGACGATCAGCAGCGGTCCCTTCTGGCGGTAATTGGCGAGCGCGCCTTGGCCGTCCTGATCGATGAGGCTCAGGACCGGAACCTCCGTGGCGGCGATCTGCGGCGGCAGAGCAATGTAGGTTCGCCGTCCATCCGTCATGACGGTGCTCGGGGTCCAGGCTGGCCGGCGCCCGCGCGGCGCGATCTCAAAGCGGGTGGCGAGCATCTCCGGCTCGGGTAGGGCCTGAGGCGCGGGCGTAGGCGGAGCCGCAGGAGGTGCGGCGGGCGGGGGCGGCAGCGTCCAGCTGACGATGGCGTTGAAAGTCTCTCCGCTGCGTAGGAGGAGCAGGTAGACGCGGCGGTCGGTCGTGATGACGAGGTTGGTCGCGAGTCCGCGCTCGAAGGGCTTGATGAGGACATGGGCCTGGGCCTGCGCGCCGGCTCCGGATGTCGCCTGCGCGATCTGCCAGCGCACGCTGTCGCCGGCCGCCAGCGAGATGATCTCTTCGCCGGCGCCAAGGGCGATCGTCGTCACCCTCAAGGGCGCAGTCCAGACTTCGTAGAGACGGCCCTTGGCGAAGTGGAAGACCTGCTCTGCGCCAACCAGGTGGTCGAGGGGGGATGGGGCAAGCGCCAGCTTCTGGGATTTGGCTACGGCGGCGGGGCCTTGGGGCAGGTCGTCAGTCAAGGCCCTCGGCCCTGCGCTCGCCCGCGCCGGGCCTGCAAGGATCACCGCGGCCAGGATCAGGCTGCATCGAGCGTCCATGACACATCCTCGATCTTTACGCCCAGGGGGTTCTTGAGCAGCTCGGCCTCAGTGCGCGGCGGCTCGATCTTGACGGTGATGAGCGCGCGCCAGCGCTCGGTCCCGACCAGCTGGCCGTTGAGGTAGCGCTTTTCGCGCCATTGCAGGTCGAAGGTCCGGGGGCTGCGCCCCACCACATTGAGCACCTCGACGTGCACGGCCTCGCGCCCCACCCCTTCAAAAGGGTCATGGGTCTTGGCCCAACTACTGAGGAAGCCTGCGCCTTTGGGCGTCATCAAATCGTAGGCGCGCAGCCACGCGCCGCGCAGGACGATGGGGTCGACGGGTTTGGAGCGCACGTCCCGCACCCAGCCGGCTAGGGCGTGGCCGATCTGGGCCTGGGTCGGGTCATAGCGCCCGCCCAGGGCCGTGATCTTGGGCGGCGCGCCGTACTCCGAAACCTCGACGATAAACGGCTGCACCAATGCGCGGTCGGCCTGGCGCCACCAGCCTGCCCCAAGGAAGGCGGCGAGCGCCAGGTTGGCGATCGCCAGGCGCCTCCAGTTGCGGGCGTGGGCCAGAGCAAGACCGGACCGTTCATCCCAGATCTGTCCGGCGCGCTGATAGGGGGTCTCGTGCGGCGCGGCCGTGAGGGCTCGCTTGGGTCGAAAGAAGGGGTGCATGGCCTTATGGCTCCTTCGGTTTCAGTTGCGGGCTGAGCGTCCCGCTCGACTCCTGACCAGGCAGCAGAGAGCGGGCGGCGTTAGCGGCGAAGAAGGCCTGAAGCGCGCCGGCGCGGGCGCCGCGCTTTTCAGGCTTGCCGCCGCCGTCCACGGCCTTGTGGAAATCGGCCTGCGCCGTGGCGCTTTCGCGCGCGATTGTCCGCTCGCTGCGGGGAGGGGCAGCAGGAGCAGGAGCAGGAGCAGGAGCAGGAGCAGGAGCAGGAGCAGGAGCAGGCGGCGGCGCTCCACCGGTTGATCCGGAAGTGGGCGGCGATGGCGCTGGTCCGGAGGAGGGAGGAGCCCCTGGCGGGGGCGCCGGCCGATGGCTGGAAAGGTTTGCGCCGGAGCCAGCGCGGTAGCCTTGGGAGATGGCCTTGCCCACGCCCGACACGCCCCCTGCGATGAGCGCGCCGGCGCCCCCTACAGCCAAGGCGCCATTCACGGCGGCCCCAGCGCCAAGAGAGGGTCCGCCGGTCACCAGGGCGGCGGCCAGGCTCGGGATGAAGATGGCCAACATGGCCAACAGCAGGGAGGCGGCGAGTATCGCCAGGGCCTCATAAAGATCCGGATTCTCCGACGGCTGCAGTTGATCAAAGACCGTGCGCGCCAGGGAGATGACGATGGCCAGCGCCAGCACCTTGAGACCTGCGGCGACCACATAGCCAAGCGGCCGTTCAGCCAGGAAGGCCGACTTCGACCAAATCCCGAAGGGCAGCAGGACAAAACCGCCAAGCGTGACGATCTTGAACTCAAGCAAGGTGACGATGATCTGCAGGGCAAGCACCGCAAAGGCGAGCATCACCCCGATCATCGATAGGCCAAGGATCAATGCGTCGGTGAGGTTGCCCGCGATATCCACGGGGCTGCGGGTGGGCGCTGGGGTCTCGCCGAGGGCCTTGACGATCTCCCAGCCAGCCTCGAGCACCGCGCCCGGGTTGAGGAATTCACTGCGGCTGAGCGATCCGCCGCCGGCCGCTAGGCCAAGGTCGATGAACCCGGCCTGGAATGTCTCAGACAAGGCCTGCCAGTCATTGATGAGGTAAGCGAAGGCGCCGACCAGCAGCACCTTGCCAAAGGCTCCGGCCAGAAGGTCGCGGCCAGGAGACAGCGCCCACTGGATGCCGGTGAGCGCCACCACCAGCGCGATCATCAAGCCGAAGATCCCGTTGACCGGCGCCTGCAGCGCGGAAAACCCGTCGCTCACCGCGCCGGAGAAGGTAGCCATCAGGTCGTTTGCGCTCTCCATCCCGGCCATGGCCTGCGCCTTACGGCCGAGCGTTGGGGAAGGGATCGAAGGACGGCGCGGCGATCTGGCCGGCGCTGTGGCCATAGTACTGGCGCCGCGCTTCCTCGCCGGCGGCCCGATCGGCCGCGCGTTGCGCTGCGTCCTGCGCCATCAGCCGCGACTGGGCGAGCAGCACTGTGCGCATGGAGCCAAGGTCTTCGGCCAGGACGCCGAGCATCTGGGTGCTGGACTGAATGGCCGCAGTCTGGCCGCTGGCGGCCTGGCTGGCGCTGAGAGCGCCTTGCAAACGCCCGCTGCGGCCCTGGCTCAATCTTTCCAGCTCTGCAGCCGTGGCGGCAAGGTCCAGGGCGCTGGCGCGCGCCGTCGCTGTTCTTGCGCTCGCCTGGGCGAGGGCATCCTCGGGATCCAGGCCCTCGACCAGCGCTGGGTAGAGATCTTCAAACTGGCTTTCCAGGGCGCCGATGTCAGAGGCGATCCCGCGAACGCTCTTGGCCAGATCGGCCATGTCCTTGAGCGTCTGCGAAGCCTCGATCAGGTGGCTGTAGGGAGACGCCGCCAGCTCGCGCGCCTGGTTGATCAACATCTGCGCCTCATTGGTGAGGCTTTGCAGCTGATGGGCCGTCTGCAGGGCGTTTTCGATGTGGTTGGCCGGGTCGAAGACGGTGAGCTGCGCGCTGGCCGGGCCGGCCGCCGCCAGCGCGATCAGCGCCAGTGCGAGGGCGGTCTTGCGCCGCCTAGGATGCGAAGGCGTCGAAGAGATCATCGACATTCTGGTGTCCCTTGGCTTTGAGAAATTCGCGGGCGAAGTCGCCCGGCGCGGCGTGAGCCAGCACCTGGTCGATCAGGGCCTGGTCCTGCGGGCTGGAAGCGCCGCAGATGCTGAGCGCCGCGCCGGTGAGCTTCAGGTCGAAGAGCCGCCGCCCCTGGGGCTGGCGCCAGTAGTAGGAGCGCTTGGGGGGTGCAAAGGCGATCAGCTCCAGTTGCCGCTCGTTCAGGCCAAAAGCGCTGTAGAGCTCGGAGCTCGCCGGCTCGAGGGCGCGAGGATTGGGCAGGAAGATCTGCGTCGGGCAGCTTTCGATCAGGCTGGCGGCGATGGGGGAGCGGGCGACGTCATCGAGGCTCTGGGTGGCGAAGATGACCGCTACCCGCTTCTTGCGCAGGGTCTTCAGCCACTCTCGGATCTTGGCGGCGAAACGCGGCTGGTCGAGGAAGAGCCAGGCTTCGTCGAGGACCAGCAGGACCGGGCGGCCATCGAAGTCGCGCTCAAGCAGATGGAAGAGGGCGGTCAGCGTGGGCGCCAGCGCGCCGCGCGAGCCCATCAGATTCTCAAGCTCGAAAGTGTCGAACGCCCCGGGCGCCAGGGCCTCTCGGTCGCCGTCGAGGAGCGCGCCATAGGGCCCTGCAAGCGTGAACGGGGCGAGCGCTGAACTCAGCTCCCGGTCCTGAGCCAGGGCGCAGAAGACGCTGATGGTTCTCTGCTGCGGCGGCGCCTGACAAAGCGCGCAGAGCGCTGTCCAGATCACCTCCCGGCGGCCCGGCGATAGTTCGAGGCCGGTAGATATCGCCAGGTCCTCAAGCCATTCGGCCGCCCACGCGCGCTCAGCTTCCTCATCGATGCGTGCAAGCGGCTGCAAGGGCGCAACCGCCCCTGGCTCGAGCGCGCGCCAGATCCCTCCCGCCGCCAGGGTCGCAGCACGCGCCGAGCGTCCCTTGTCGAAGAAGACGACCCGTCCGCGCTCATAGCGCCCCCACTGCAGCGCCAGGAACGCCAGCAGGGCGCTTTTGCCTGATCCGGTGGGACCAACGACCATGGCGTGGCCGACATCGCCGACATGGACGACAAGGCGGAAGGGCGTTGCGCCGGCAGTGCGGGCGGTAGCGAGCGGCGGGGCGTTCAGAGCCTCGTCGGCCGGGGGACCTGCCCAGACCGCCGAGACTGGGAGCAGGTCGGCGAGATTGAGGGTTGAGACCAGGGGGCGGCGGACATCCGCATAGGGCTCGCCCGGCAGGGATCCCAGCCAGGCCTCGACAGCGTTGAAGTCCTCCTCGCGCGCCACCAGGCCGCGCGCATTGAGGGCGGCCTCCACCTGGCGGGCCTTGGCGGCGGCCATGCCCGGATCTGGGTCAGTGAGCGTCACGGTCATAGTCAGGTAGCCGAAGGCGCAGGTCTCGGCGCCGAGCGCCTCGAGAGCGCCGTCACATTCGCTGGTCTTGGCCGCCGCGTCGGTGTCCAGCAGGGGAACTTCTTCGCGGGTGATGGCTTCGCGCAGCAGCGTTCCCACGCCCTTGCGCTTGGCGAACCAGCGCTTGCGAATGCGGGCGATCTCGAGTTCCGCCTCATCTTTGGAGAGCGCGATCCAGCGCGAACACCAGCGATACTCGAAGGAAAGGTCGCCAAGCGCATCGAGCAGGCCAGGGCGCGTGGCCGCCGGCAGCCCGCGCACGGAGATGACCTTCAGCGTCTGGCCGCCAAGCCGCGGCGCCAGGCCGCCGCTAAGGTGGTTGTCGGCAAGCAGGGCGTCGAGAAATATCGGCGCCTGCGGCGGAGCGATCGGCAGGTTCGATGTCGAGACGCAGGCATGCAGCCAGGTCAAGAGTGCGCCATCGTCCAGGCCTTGCGCATGGGGGAGCGCTTCAGAGAGAAGATCAATAATACCCGAGGCTTCACGCGAAAAGCTCTCAAGACTGGCACGCCAGTCGCGGCCCATTCGCGAGACGCCGTCCAGCAGCCAGCGCTCGAGAACGGCTGTCTCCTCCCGCGGCGGCAGCCAGGTCAGAGCGCCCAGATAGTCGGTCTCGAACGCCGGTTCGGCGGCGTCGAATACGTGCCGTCGCTCTTCATCGAGGAGCTGGCCGAGCGTGCTTTTGAACCTGCCGGTTTCATAAGGGTCGGCGCGGCGGCGGCGCGCTTCGATGTGCAGGCACCAGCCGGTGGAGAGCCGGCGAAGGGCGTTGTTGAGGCGCGCGCGCACCGCCATGAGTTCGTGTTCGGTGGAGGACTGCAGGTCCGGGCCGCGGAAGCAAAAGCCCGTCGTGAAGGAGCCGTCCTTGTTCAGGATCACGCCGGGCGCGACCAGCGCCGCCCAAGGCAGGTGGTCGGCGAGGGCGGCGGGCCGGCGGCCATATTCCTCAAGGAAACGCATTGCCCGGCCTCACGCGTCCAGATGCGCCGGAAGCGCAAGGTGGCGGCGGGCGATCTCAAAGAAGCGCGGATCGCGGCGCGCGGCGTAGACGCCAAGCGCATGGGAGAGCGCCCACCAGAGGAGGCCGAGCCACCAGATGCGAAGGGCCAGGCCCAGCACCAGCGCCAGCGTGCCCATGAGCACGGCGTAGTCACGCGGCGCGCCCGCCAGCAGCACCGGCTCGGCCAGGGCCTGTGCGAGCGGAAGTTCGAAGCCTTCAGGACGCGCTTGCATCAGCCGATCTCGACGCCGCCGGAGAAGCCGAAGAAGTCGAGGAAGAAGGTCGAGGCGGCGAAGGCGATGGAAATCCCAAAGAGGATGCCGACGCCCCGCCGCATGCCAGAGCCGCTCTCGCTCATGGCTACGCCCGCCCCGAAGATCACTACGGCCACGACAGCGGCGGCCTGGGCTACCGGCCCGGTGATGGAGTCGACGACCTGTTGCAGGGGCCCTTCCCAGGGCATCTGAGTCCCGGCCGCCAGGGCCGGCCGCGCCAGCGCCAGGCCGCAGGTCGCCAACGCGGCGCCAAGGCCGCGCAAAACCGATTTGCGCATGTGTGTGAGTTCCTTCGCTGAGCGCCGCAAACGAGGCGGCGACGACTCAAGGCAAGCGCCAGGTGGTCGTTAAGTCAATCAAAAAATATCAACAAAAACAGTGACTTGTTGGCAAGTTTTCCGGGACTTTTCCGTGACTTATGCGCGATCTGGACAAGCGTCGCGGTCAAGCCGGCTAGAACCCGCGATTTCGCGCCGCGTCCTGGCTCGTTAGTTCATATAATTCAAGGGGTAGTGAGCGAGCGGGGGCAATCGAAAGCAGCGTTTCCCAAACCCAAGCGGTGCTTTGAGCGCGCTATGGCTGCTCGGTTGCTGGGGCGGCTGGCGCCAAATCGAGCCGGAGCGCCTTGCCGATCCGCTCAGCGTCAGGTTCGTGCACGCCCGCCGCGCTTGCATAGACGGGCCACTGGCGGACGCGGTCGGCGATTTCGCTGGCGACCGCGATGCTCTTGCGGCGCTTGAAGCCGCAGAAGGCGCCGAACTCGACAAGGTCCTCGAGGCTAAACCCGTCACGCTTGCCGTTGAAGGTCATCTGGTGAGCGCTCGTCCAGGGCCCTGACGGGTTGTAGGCGTAAGCGACATCGAAGGCCGGCGAGAGGCTCCAGTGGCCCGCGCGGTCCATCAGGAAAGCGATGTTCTTGACGTGGTCGTCCTGGTTTCGAATGAAGAGGTTGAAGAGCGCGCGCCGGAACTGCTGGTCCACGGCCTGCGCCCCCAGGCCCAGCCTTCGAATTGTCTCCACCGCTTGTTCGTAGCTGTAGGCGCCGGCGGCGTTGAAGTCGAAATGTCGAAGGGCGGCGAGCGACTGCATATGCAGCTTTGCGCCGCTTTCGGTGCGGTCGAAGCGCTTCGTCATAAAATGGCTGCGGCCGCCTTCGCGGTGCAGGCGGCACTCGGACATCTCGATGCCAGCGTCGAGCGCCATCTTGTAGAACGCGTACTCGATCAAGCCAAAGCCCTGGGGATCGGCCAGCTCCTTGTCGCGGTTATTGCTCACCCCGTCGAACTTCATGAGCCAATAGGTGAAGCCCTGCGCGATCGGCGCCTGGCCCGATCGGAACTCGCCCGTCCTCTCGTTCCAGGCCAGGACGGCCTTGGCGCGCGCGCCGCCGGCGGACGTGCCCACGCGGAGGATCTCTTCGAGGGTGTCGTGGTCGTCGGCCCCCCCCAGCACGCCCCGAAGGTCGGTTCGCTGGTTTAGAACTTGATTGGCGAGTTCGACCAGAGCCTCGATCTGAAGGCGTCGTGACCGGTCTGCCCCGTTGAGCAGGGTCGGGTGGAACTCAAGGGCCCCCATCCCCCTGGTCCCGATGTAGCAAAGCCGCTCGACGGGATTGAAGGTGGCTGCATCGCGACCTTGGCGCACCAGCCAGGCATCGATCAGGGCGTTGCCGTATTTGTCGGGAAGCGAGTCGGCCAGCAGCCCCGGCAACCCCTTGAACGCTGCCCGCGGAAGGGTCGGAAAGTCATAGGGGGCCAGTTGCGGCGGCATGGTCAGCGGTGCGACCAGGATGCCGCTTTCCACGAACTCGGGGGTGTATTGGAACACCGCGTAGTCGCGATCCTTGGGCCAGGTTACGGCGGCGATGTCCCGTCCCCAGAGGCGGATGACAGCGTCGGTCACGCCTCGTCACCCCATTTCCAGGGCGCGGCTGGCTTGGGCTGAGCTGGGCGCGCGCGTTTGCGTTCAGCCCGGGCGGCCATCCGGACCCGATCAACGGGGCGCACGTCGGCCGGCGGAGTCAGCGCTTCCAGTCGCTCTCCAAGATCCAAGGCCTCCAACACCCTCATCAGCGTGTCGAGGGATACGTTCTGGCCGTCCTCAAGGCGGCGAAGCGTGTTGAGGGATACTGCCGCGTCCTGCGCCAACTGGCGCTGGGTCAGGTTACGGTTGAGCCGATAGGCGGCGAGCCGGGCTCCCAGCTGGGCGGCCTGTGTCTGCAGCTTGGCTTCTGAAATCGACATGTAAGAGCCCACCTATGGGTGCTTATACGGCATATGTCTTATAAGCGCTCATATAGTGGCTTTTAAGGGCCAATCAATCGTGAACGGCTTGAAGTGCATTTAAAGTGCAACATATTGACGGTTATAGCGAAAACGCACCATAAAAACCCATATATTGGCTTTAACAATTCGATGGAATTCACACCCATGGAAGGCTTCTAAGCCAGTTTGACCGCGCCGTGACCGCGACCTGTCTTCGACACGGCGAGGATTTCCTCAACTCTGCGGCCTTGCCGGGTTCGCGCGATATGAACGATGCGGTCGATGGCCCCGGTCACGAGCGAGTTCGCGGGCGCAGCGAGGACCTCGCCGAGCAGGTCCTCCATCCGGGCGATCGCCTCGTGGGCTGAGTTGGCGTGCAGAGTCGCAAGGCCGCCGGGATGGCCGGTGTTCCAGGCCTTGAGCGCCTCGAGAGCCGCAGCGCCATCACGCAGTTCGCCGACGACGATGCGGTCGGGCCGTAGGCGCAATGCATCGCGCACCAGGTCGCCGATCGTGACCGGATGGGGTGGGCGTCGGGTCAGCAGGGCAAGGACATCCCATGACGAACACTGCAGCTCCGGAACGTCCTCGATCAGGATGATCCGATCCTGCGCATAGGCCGGTTCAGCCAGGATCGCGTTGGCGAGCGTGGTCTTGCCAGATCCGGCCCCGCCGCTGATCAGGATGTTGCAGCGCTGGCTGGCGGCTTCGCGCAGGACCGCCGCCTGGGCCGGCGTGATCGAGCCTTCCGCCAGATAATGGTCCAGTCCGAAGATCAGGGCGGGGCGCTTACGAATGGCGTAGGCCGGCTGGCGGCAGACTGGTGCGAGCACGCCTTGAAAACGCTCGCCCGTCGGCAGCGCGCCGCTAAGGCGCGGGGCGTGCGGGCCAACGCTCTCGCCGACATGGTCGCCGATGAGGCGAACGGTGCGCTCCCGAGCCTCGGCGGAAATGACCTCTCCGGTGTCGCAGCGACCTTCGCCGACGATGTCCAGGATCAACCTTCCATCTGGATTGACCAGGATCTCAACGACGCAAGGATCGACGAGGGCGGCCAGCACCCTTTCACCCAGTGCATGGCGCAGGGCCTCAAGCTTGCGCTCAAGGACGATCGGGTGGGCCTGCACTAGGGCGCCGCCGACTGAGACTGGGCCTCATCTCCCGCGCGGACCGAATAGGAGCCGCCGGCGACAATGCGCGCAAGAGTCGCCTCAAGCAGACGCTCGATGCGCCGTTCAACAGCTGCCCTAACCGTCGGATCATTGTCGATGGCCGCATCGGGCAAGCGCAGGAAGAAGGCCCGCGCGAGCTCGACCAGCAGCTCTTGAATGATCACAACGTCGCGGGCGGTGGAGCGCATGTGATCGCGCAAGGAGCGTTCAAGCTGCAGGAGGCGGTCGTCGGCGTCCGGCATGGCGCTGCGATTAAGTCCCCTGGCGATCGCCCGCCCTGCGGCCTGGCTGAGTGGCAGCCTGCCTTGGCGGGCTTCTCGATTAAGCGCCGAGAACAGCTTCGGATCGGTGAGATAGACCTGGACGCGTGCGGTGCGAGGCTCAATCCTTGCCACTTCCCATTCCTTTCAGGTGATCGAGGGCCGCTTCCTGGGCCGCATAGTCCCGCGCCAGATGGTCAAATACTTCGGCGACCCTCGCGACGGTGCGCTTGTCGGCAATCGCAGCTTCGGCTTCTTTGAAGAGCGGCAGGTTTTGCGCGGCCGATAAGCCG
Source organism: Phenylobacterium sp. P4_E10 (assembly GCF_056401675.1). Lineage (NCBI taxonomy): Bacteria > Pseudomonadati > Pseudomonadota > Alphaproteobacteria > Caulobacterales > Caulobacteraceae > Phenylobacterium > Phenylobacterium sp. P4_E10. The sequence continues at coordinate 164,205 of NZ_JBFUIW010000001.1, forward strand.
ACGGCGCGCCGTCCAAGCCAGGGATGGGGACGCCTTGGCGGGACGTCGGGGGCGCTGTCCCCCTGATCAGGCGCAGGCTGCTGGGAGCGCTGCTTGAAGGGTTGGCGCTGATCATAGCGGAGCTTGCGCGCCAGGATCGGTCTGGCGCCTGGCGTGAAGATGATCTGATCCCTGTCTGGGAGTGAGCCGATTTCGCCAGGCGCAAGCCGTGCGCGCTCGACCTGCGCGATGCTGATCGTGCGCCGCCCTGCGTCGGGGAACTGCGGGCTGCTCTGGCTGACCTGGCCGCGCAGGTCGGTTCCAGACAGGCGGCTCACCTTTTCCTGCGTCAGGGGATCGAGTGCGGAGAAGGCGCAGAACGTGTGGCAGTTATCCAGGATCGAGTTGTTGGGGCCATAGGTCTCGACGATGTCGTTCAGGCTTTGGGCGACGAACATGGCCTTGAGGCCATAGCCGCTCATCAGGCGCAGGCTCTTTTCGAAGAACTCCAACCGGCCCAGCAGTGGAAACTCGTCCATCACCAGCAGCAGGCGATGGCGCTTGGCCCGGCCAAGGGCGTCGGCGTCGGGTTTCGTCGTCAGAGCCTGCGTCGCTGTATGGAAGATAAGGCGGACCAGCGGGCGAAGGGCGGCTGCATCGGCCGGGGCCAGCTGGACGTAGAGCGAGACCGCCCGATCGGCGCACATGAGGTCCGATAGCGAAAAGTCGGAGGCGCCAAGCGCGCGGTCGACGTCTGTCCCCGCCAGCCATTTCAGATAGGAGCGCGCGGTACCCTGGACCGAAGTGCGGAAGCGATCGTGCATGGCGACGTAACCCTTCACTGCGATGGCGATGAAGGGATGGCAGCAGGGCTCGCCGTCCGTGCCCTTAAGGTGCCCGGTGCGCAGCATGCGTTCGGCGCTGGCGTCGAGATCGGCCAGCATCCCGCGCACGGTGATCAGGGTCTTGGCGCCGTCTTCGCTCACATAGAGGACGTGCAGGACGACGGCCTCGAGGATTTCGCAGGCGGCCTTGTCCCAGATCGCCTCGTCGTCTCGAACGCCGCCAGGATCAGAGAGGATGGCCACAAGGCGCTGGACCTGGGCGATCTCGCCTTCGCCTGGCGCGATCTCGGCGAGCGGGTTCCAGCGCGCCGTGCCCGCTGAGCGCGGATCGAAGAAGAAGGTGTGCGACAGCCGTGCACGAAATCCTGAGGTCAGCGACCAAAGCTCGCCCTTGGGATCGTGGACCAGGACGCTTTGTCGCCAACTCAGCAGCGTCGGCACAACATGGCCGCGACCCTTGCCCGAGCGCGTGCCGCCGGTAACCAGACTGGGACGCATGTCCTGGGTCGCTAGGAGCCTTCCCCTCAGTTCGCCCAGGATGCAGCCATCGAGATGGCGCAGGCCTGAGCGACGTGCTTCACGAAGGCCGCCCCAGCTGGCGGGCCGTCGCGCGTGGGGAGTCTCCATCGCAAAACCCAGGCCAAGGCCCGCCGCGCCGCCCAGCACCACCAGCCAGGCGCTCGCGCGCCAGACCTTGGGGTGCTCATGTTCGATCAGACCTCGCCAGGCGAGCGCCGCCCAAGGCGGGTAGAGCCGAGCTTCGCCGCCCACGGGAAGGCCCGGCCCCAAGCCCGCAGACCAGTCGAAGGACCAGCCGATGAACTGGCTGGCGCCCTGAAGCCCAGCCACGAGCCCCGCGGCGGCGCAGGTCAGCCGAAGCGCTGCGCTCATGACCACACGTTCCTTGCCCTCGACATGGCGTGTCCCACCCAGGTTTCTCAACCCATGGTAAGAATGTCGGGGAGAGGTCGCTTGATCGGCGACCCCTCAAGTCTTGGGGGCGGCCTTTGAGCGACCTCAAGGAGAGAGCAGGCCCAGGCCAATGGCCCGGGAGACCGCCTGAATACGGGTGCTGACGCCCAGCCGCGTACAGGCTTTGCGGATGTAGTCGTCGACCGTGTGCTGAGATATGCCCAGGATCGCGCCGATGGCGTAGGAGCTCTTGCCGGCCTGTACCCACCTCAGGCACTCCACCTGGCGCGGTGCGAGCATGGGGTCTAGGTCGCCATCGGCCCCAGGCCCGGCGAGCGCTCCAATACGGGCCAGTTCGAAGGCGCTGACGAGACTGGCCGCAGTCAGCCCTGCCAGGCCGGCGGGAAGGCCAGCGTCGATCTCCTCCAGGGCGGACAGCGCGATAGCGGCGGCCTTGTTATCGGCGCAGGCCAGCGCAATGCCCGGATCGCCCAGGTGGCGGCAGAGCAGCAAGGCGACCACGTCGCTGTCGGTGGCGCTCGAGAACGCGGCGAGCCGATCGTAGGTCATCGGTCCGCGTCCGCTTTCGAAGTTCTCGTAGGTCCGGAGCGTCATACCCATCGCGCGTGCGATATCGCGCCGGCGCAGTCCGCGGCGAAGGCGGATCTGCTCCAAAGCGCTCGATAGGATTTCGCGTTCGCCAAGGCCTCTGCCCATGCGTTCGCAACCTCCGGCTGTCGACTCCCCATCGATAGCCGATTTCGCCAAGACGCGCGCCCCTGCAATTGCGTGGGGGCGGGGCGCCGTGAAGTCGGCGATCCCATTGGTCGAAAATCCTTGCGGGCAGGGACTTCGGGTTACGAAAGAAGTTTGCGTATATTCGGCCGCCGAGCGGGTCGGGGGGCGATTCCGTCCGCCTACGGTATTTTCCGCGCTTCCATCTCTACCCACCCTGCGCGACAGGCGACAACCATCGGGCGAGGCAGCGCGGGGGCCGTTAAGCGACGAGATGCAGAGAGTTCGTGATCCTTTCGGCGAGGCCCTGGCCGCTATCCGGAGCAGGGTGCGCGCGGGCCGCTATGTGCATGGCGAGCGTCTGGCGATCACCGATTTCGCCCAGGACCTGGATCTTAGCGCGACGCCTGTGCGCGAGGCCCTCTCGCGCCTCGCAGGCGAGGGCTTGATCGAGGAGCGGCGCGGGCAAGGGTACTTCGCCTGGCGACTGGATGTGGTCGATCTCGCCGAACTCTACGAGCTGCAAGGCGAGCATCTCAATTTCGCGCTCGAGCGCGCCGGCGTCAGGCCCGGCGGCCTTGTCCCGGTGCACGAGGAGGCGCTCGAGGACGCCGAAGCTCTGTTCGCCCAGATCGTCCGTCAGAGCGATAACGCTGCGTTGGTTCGGGCCAATCGTCTCCTGGCGGACCGGCTCGCCGCGCCGAGATTGGCTGAGGCGCGAGTCCTCTGCGACCTCGACCAGGAACTTAAGGAGCTGGTGTCCCTGCGCCATCCGGAGGCCCTCAAACCAGCCCTGGCCGCCTATCACCTTCGCCGTCTGGCCAGGAGTCAGGCGATCATCGCAGCCCTGCGGAACCTGACATCCGAAGCTGCGGAAAATATAGTCTCGCTATAGGCGATATATAGTTTGAATCAACGTGGTCGCGAACGCTTCCTTGGGCCGTCGCATTGACGCGACGAACCCTAACCAGGAGGCGATCATGTCCTCGAAGTTCCTGCTCATTACCTTCGGCGACGCCAAGGCTCTGACCCGCGGCATTGTCGGGGCCGATTTCGAGCTGGATTACCAGCCCCATCCGTAAGTCGACTAAGCGAGCGCCGTCCCGGGACGGCGCTCGCGTCCTCGGCAGGACCTCCCCATGAGCCTTCGATTCTCGTCCCGCACCTTCGCCGCCTGCTGCGGCGAAGACCTCATCCTGCTCGACACCAAGGCCGGTTCGTACGCCTGCCTGCCAGGCTGCGCGCCTCTGGTTGGCCTAAGTCCTGGGAACTCCTCCGTTGCGATCTTCGACAAGGACTTGGCCGAGGGGCTCATGCAGATCGGCGCGGTGGAGGAGGGTGAGGGCGCGCCAAGGCATGCGGTCGCGCCCGCCGAGCGGGACCTGACTTTCGCGGGCAGCACATCCCTACGCATCTCCGACGTGGGCGCCATGCTGGCGGCCCTCGCCGGCATGGCCGTTACCTATTGGCGCGTCCCGTTCGGACAGATGATCGAAGGCGTGGAGGCGAGGGGAACGGGCATTTGCTCGGAGGAGCCTTGGCTCATCCCCGCCGCGCGAGCCTTCGGGCGGATGCTGCCCTGGGTTCCGGCGCAAGGCGTTTGCCTCTACCGCAGCTTCTATCTGCTAGCCTTTCTGCGCCGGCGCGGCCTCTCGGCCAGCTGGGTGTTCGGCGTGCAGACCTACACCTTCGAAGCCCATTGCTGGCTTCAGGCCGGCGATCTGGTTCTGGGCGACCACGTCGAGCATGTCCGCGGCTTTGCGCCCATTCTGGCGCTCGAGCCGTGAGCTACCTCGCAGTCGCCTGGCCTGGCGAGCAGTCCCCGCCCACATGGGTCGGCGCGCTCGTCGGAGCCCTGCCCAGGGATTGGTCTTCGCAGATGGCCACGTCCAACATCTTCGTGGCGTGCGGGGGACGATTTGCGCCGCCCATTCGCGTCTTGGGCGGTGGCGTTCTTATCGGGGAAGCTGTCGGGAGGGCCGGCGCCCTCGAACGGAAGACCTCGAATGTTGCTGAGCAGGCGCGCAGGCTAAGCAATCAGATCTGGGGATCCTATGTCGCCCTCCTGGCGGGCGAGAGGGCGGGCCTGCCTTGCATCCTTCGTGATCCTGGCGGCGGCCTCGACGGCCTGGTCTGGCGCGCAGACGAGGCGCTCCTGATTTCAGACGACTTGCCGGCCTGGCTCAGGCCCTGGATGCCCTTGGAGCTCGCGATAGACTGGGGCCTGGTCGCCGCGATGCTCTGCGACCCGGTCCTTGCCTCAGCTGGCGTCGCTCTCAAAGGCGTCGAGGGACTAGCGCCCGGCGTCCTTTGGTCACCGACGAGCCCGCGACAGGCGATCTGGACGCCGGCGCTGGCCGCAGGCGCGCGCGCGCCATCGAGGCTACAGGCCATGGCCGAGTTGCCTGATCTGGTCGATGAGGTCGTCGGAGCGCTTGCCGGCGAGAAGAGCCTGATCGAGCTCTCGGGCGGGCTGGACTCGGCCATCGTCGCCAGCGCGCTGCGGGCGACAGGCAAGGCGGCGGAAGGCCTCAACTATTTCAGCGCCGAACTTGGCGGTGACGAGCGCACTTACGCCCGGGCCGTCGCTGACCTCAACGGTCTTAAGCTCGCCGAGATCGAGAAGCCGGCGCCGAGCCTTGATCTGGCTGCGCTGGCGTCTGCGGCAGGCGGCGCCCGGCCAGGGTTCAACGCGCTGGATTTTGAGCACGACCTGGACGTGGCCGCGCGATGCATCAGCATGGGCGCAGATACGCTGCTCACGGGCCAAGGCGGCGACCACGTCTTCTTCCAGGCGCCGACCGCGCTCATCGCGGCCGACGCCATGGGGCAGGGCCCGAACGCAGGGATGCTCGCGGTGCTCGCCAGGCGACTGGGCTGCTCGGTCTGGCGCGTCCTGGGCGAGGCGCTCGGCGCTCGCTTGGGCCGGGCGCCGGAAAGGGACAAGCCCGCTCATCTCTCCGCCAAGGCCTGGAAGCTGGCGTCGGGCGCGCCAATTCATCCCTGGCTCGAGGACCTGGGCGGCCTGCCGCCCGCTAAGGCCCTGCAGGCGCGGTGTCTTGCCGCCGCGCTCTCGCTTTCGGGCGCCAGCCGCAGGGGCGCGGCCGCTCGCCTGCGCCATCCGCTGCTTAGCCAACCGGTCATGGAATACTGCCTGCCGATCCGGGTGAAGGACCTCACCTGCGGCGGCCACGACCGCGCCCTGGCGCGGACCGCCTTTGCTTCGCGATTGCCAGCCTCCGTGGCGACCCGACAGGGAAAGGGAAGGCTGACCTCCCACTATGGCCGCGCGATCGCCTCGGGGCTGCCCAGCCTTCGGGCTCTCCTGATTGAGGGGCGGCTCGCTCAGGAAGGACTGCTGAATGTGGAGGTGTTGGACCGCATGCTGACCCGCGAGCACCTCGCCTGGCGCGGGGGCTATGGCGCCATCATGGGGCTGACGGCCGTCGAGCTTTGGGTGCGCGCCTGGGAGGGAGTTGCGCAGCTGAATGAGCGTTGCCCGTCGAGTGAGACGCCAGCCTTCGGCTGAACCTATTTGCGGTGAAGGTGTTCCGCATTTTGCCGAGGGGCAAATGGCCGTCGGCGTAGACGCCATGGAGAGGATATGAAGTCCCGAAACGCCAGCCAGATGCCCGCTCGCGATCGGTCCAAGAGCCCTTCGACATCGTCCCAGGTTCGTCGGAGCCGCGAGGAGATCGCCGAGGGCGTGCGCCGCCAACGTCAGCACATCATGCTGCTTGATGGCGCCGATCCGCTGCGTGGGGGCGTGGCCGACTAGCGCCGGCTGCATTGGGGGGTCCCGCGAGCCTAAGATCCTTCCATTGAGACCAAGCTTTCTAACCGAGCGCTCGCCCGCTAGAGGGTTTGGAGCGTTTTCGGAGGGTCAGATGGCGGACGGCGTCGTCAAATTTTTCAACCAGGCCAAGGGGTTTGGGTTCATTTCACGCAATGACGGCGGGGGAGACATCTTCGTCCACATTTCCGCCCTGCATGACAGCGGCATGGATGATCTGGGCGAAAACGACGAAGTGGCCTTCGAGATCGAACGTGACCGGCGTTCGGGCAAGGAGACCGCCGTCTCTCTGCGGGTGCTTGCGCGAGGCACGCCTTCCCGTGGCGGCGGGGGCCCGCGTCGGGACGATCGCAGTCCGCCGAGGCAGCCGCAGGGCGGCGCCTCCGGCGGGCGGGCGTCGGCCGGCTCGGGAAGCGGCGTCGTGAAGTGGTTCAACCCCACAAAGGGGTTTGGCTTCATTCAGCCCAGCGAAGGCGGCGGCGACATCTTCGTGCACATCTCGGCGGTCGAGCGCGCGGGCCTTGGAACCCTCAACGATGGTCAGGAGCTCGCCTTCGATCTGGAAGCTGATCGGCGCACGGGCAAGATGGCCGCGGTCAATCTCCGCTTCGAGTAAACCCTAGGGGCGCGGCCAGGGCGTCTCTTCGGGCGGCTCGTCCGGCAGCACTACGGTTCTATCACCGGTCAAGGCGTCGCGAGGCCCGTCGGGCATGCCCTCTTGCGCGTCGCCGGGCGGAGCCTCCTGCACGCCCTCAGAGGGCTCCGCCGGGGCGCGAGCGACGGTGAAGTCGCTCAAAGGGACAAGCGAGCGACGACCCTGGTGCTCGTAAGCCAGGAGAATGCGGCCAGAGAGCGCGGCGATCTGTTCGAGCGGGCCCTTGAACTGGATGAAGTGCTCGCGCCCGTCCGCGCCCGCGACGAGCAATTCCACGGAGCTGACGTCGTCGCGCACGCGCGCCGCGTAGGGGATGCAAAGTGACTGCTCGACGCAGAGCTGCTGCCCGAGTTCGCCGCGCGGAGGGGCTTCTTCATCGGTTGGCAGAACGATCGAGGCCCGCACGCCGGCAAAGCTGATCAACGCCATCGATCCGGAGTCGTCGTCCTTCACCTCCAGCTTCAGGCTAGCCTGCGGCAGGCAAAACACCGCGATCATGATGGCGCAGGGCACGTCCATTGGGCTCTCCGGACCACGCGAAGGGCGGCCACGGCAACCTCCACCGCGCCAACTACCCCAACGCGCAATCGCCCCTAAGGCTCCGCTTGGCGCGAGGCGGAGCGATGAGCAAGCCACCGGAATGCGCGCGCGTAGATTTCGCGAACATTGCCCGGCGAGGAGATGACGTGGCCCTCGCCGTGCGCGGTGATCAAGGTGACGTCCTTGGCCTGCCTGGCCAGCGCCATGAACATCTCCTGGGCCTGGCTGAGCCGCACGAAGTCGATGTCGCCGTGGATCAGCAGCACCGGGGTCGTGATCTGCCCAGACAGGAAGACCGGGCTGTTGCGTACATAGAGGTCTGGGGCTTCCCAAGGGCTCGCCCGCAGGCCGGCCTGACCGTCCTCCGACCAACCCAGCAGATAGGCGCTAAGAGCATCCTGGGGCCGTGCCTCCCCATGGGGGTCGAAGGCCCCACGGACGCTGGAAAGATTGGTGGGCGCGGCCGAGGCGATGATTGCGGCGAACCGGTCGCTCTGCGTCGCGGCCATCAGCACGCTGTAGCCGCCAAAGCTCTGGCCCCAGAGGATCGGGTGGGATCCATCGAACCCGCCCGCCTGGGCACCGGCCAGATCCACCGCCTCCAGGATCTGGTCTGCGAGCCCTTCGCCTGGCTCAGCGCCCTTGGGTCGGGGAAGGGCCGGGACCAGGACGGCGTAGCCAGCCGCCGCCATCAGCTCTGCGTTGGCAGGGAAACGGCCAGGTCCGCCGCCGTAGGGTCTTGGCGGCGGATAGGCTTCCAGGCCGGGATAGGGAACGACAATCAGCGGCGGCAGGGCCGAGCGCGGCTTTGGCGGAAGCAGCAGATAGTGCGTGAGCAGCTCGCCGTCCGGGCCCTCATTCTTGATCTCGCGTACGCTTGCAAAGTCGATGTCACGGAAGTCGCGGTTGAGGTTCATGACGATCCTCTGCTTGGACGATGAGAGCTGCAGGTCGAGGTCGCCCGAGGCCTGGGCGAGGACGGAGGCGGACGCGCCCTTCGCGGCGATGATCTGGCGGGCGCGCAGGTCGCCAGAGAGTGGGGCGACGTCGCCGCGTGTTGAGATCAGGACCGAGCGCCCATTGGCCTGCGTTCGAAACCAGCCGACGCTTGGGGCGAGGTTCTGGCGTTCACGGCTGCTCAGGGACAGCCCCTGGACGCCGAGCGGCGCTGCATCGTTCGCCACGGCGGCGGCGCCGGAGGGCGTGACGCACCAGACCTGGCCGGCGCTGGCGGCGAACAGCGCCCGGCCGTCGTTGGCCAGCAGCCGCGGGCTTGGAGGGGCGGGCATGGCCGCAGTCAGGTTGATCGGCCCGTCGGGGGTCAATTGATACCAGTCGGCCCGCGCGCCCGGCGGCGCCATGAGCGCGATCGGCGCGCCCGCGAGCCAGCCGGCCGGCGCGATGACATGGCCTTCGGTGGTTTGGCCCAGCTCCAGCTCAAGGCCGCCTGTCTCCACCGGCAGGGCGGAGGTCGAGGTCAGTCTCAATAGGCGCGCCTGCGGCCAGGTCTGGCCCCGATGGCGGCCATGGACCAGCACCTCGCGGGCGTCAGCCGACCAGGCGATCAGGTGGGGCGAGAGATCACAGTCGCTGCAGGGCGTGGTCGAGACGCCGTTACTGAGATCGACCACGATGAGGTTTCGCCGGCGATTGGGCGTGGCGACGACTCGCGGCGCGGAGTCGGGCTTGATGGCCTCAAGGCTGGCCATGGCCGCGACCAGCTTGCCGTCCGGGGAAATCTCCAGGTCGTAGAAGTCGCCCCTGGCGAGGGTATGGATTTTGCCGCTCGCGGCATCGACAAGGAGCAAGCTCCCGCGCGGGGTGGTGTCGCCGGCAAAGGCGCCCTTGGAACTGACTTCGCTGAGGGCCGCCTCGCCCCTGGCCGCCGCTGCCCAGAGGGCTTGTAGCGCCTCGCGGGCCTGCCAGCCGGATCGAAGCCTCAGGGGCGTGTCCTGCCGCGCGGCGATGACCAGTTGAGTGTCCGACGCCCAAGCCATGGTCCGGCCAAGCTGGGCGAGCTCGGGGATCACCCCCAGCCAGCGGACCTCGCCGCTGGCCAGGGTGACGACGCCGGCCTCCCAGTTCCGTCCCTTCAGGCGGAGCACGACCATGGATTTGCCGCTTGGTGAGATCGGGCCGGCTGTATGGCCTTCAGCGGCTCCAACCTTCAGGAGCAACCGTGCAGGCGCATCGGAAGCGACCTCCGCGACATAGATCTGGCCGCGTCGCAGCGGCGGGTAAGCGTCGTATTCGAACGGTCCGGCCTCCTTGAAGGGGACCAGCCGTTCGAAGACGAGCCGCCGACCATCTGGCGTGAACGCCATCTGCCCGAACTCCTCGGCCGCCAGCAGATCCTCGACCGTGAAGGAGCGGGCGCAGACGGGAGCGGCGATCGCAGCCAGGCACAGGGCCGCGACCTGCGAAGAAAGTCGCATGGGATAGGACCTCGGATTTTGGAAGGATCGGCCCTTAGGCCTACCAGCGCTTGGTCAGTTGCATCGAGACAAAGCGGCCGAGCGGGTCGGCGTTGGCCGGGTCGTAGCCGATGCCGGTCGGCCCGTCATAGAACGGCGGATCGATGTCGAAGAGGTTCTGGACGTTGAGGGCGAGCGTGAGGCCCTCAAGCGCGCCGCTTGTCTCATCAGGCGCCCAGCGCAGCTGAAGGTCGCTGGTCGCCCAGGCGTCGATCTTGCGGCCAGCTTCGGTGTGGTAGGCGTCTACGTAGTTGAGCGCCAGGCTCGCGCCGTAGTCTCCGCGGCTCCATTGGGCGCTTACCCGTCCGCGCAGGTCCACCGGCTGGCCAGGTAGATTGAGGCTATCGACCTTCGGCGCCGTTGGCGTGAATTGACGTTCGAAGTCGGCGAGGTAGCTCAGCGACAGGGCCAGGTCGAAGGCGTCGTCGCCGGCGGTGAAACTGTAGCTGGCCGAAACGTCGATCCCCCGGACCGTCACGCTCCCGGTGTTGACGAAGCGCGCGTCGATGATCGCCCGGTACGCCTCGGCCGGAAAGAGACCGATATTGGCCGAGGTCGAGGCGGCCATGAGGGCGCGGATGCGAGCGAGGTCTGCAGGATTGCCGAGCGGATCGACATAGGTGACGAAGGGCGCAAAGGCCGGGTTGGTCAGGGCGCTGGCCGGACTGGTGAGCACCGGGGTGCCGATCTGGTTGGTGAACTCCACATCGAACCAGGTGGCCGAGAGCTGCAGGCCCGGCAACGCTTCGGAGCCGTAGTCGAACCCTGCTGACCAGGTGGTGGCCGTCTCGGGTTCAAGCTCGCGGTTGCCGCCGCTCATCAGCATGCCTACCACCTGGCCCGTGGGGCTCTGGTTGAGGACGGGTGAGTTGTTCGCGAGCTGATAGAGCTCGGGCATGTTCGGCGCCCGGAACGAGGTCCCGTAGGACGCCCTCAGTTTCAGGGCGTCATTCGGCTCCCAGAAGAGGCCGATCTTGGGATTGGTGGTCTGGCCAAAGTCGCCGTAGTTCTCGATGCGGGCCGCCAGTGAGGCCTCAAGGCGGTTCACCCACGGAACGTCCATCGCCTCGCCCACCAGCGGAACCCGCAATTCCAGGAAAGCCGCTTCGATACTCCGTTTGTAGGTCTCGCCGCCGGCCTTCACTGGACGGGTTGTGGCCACCAGGTTGGTGGTCTGGGGCTTGAAGCGCTCGCGCCGCGCTTGCACCCCGATCGCCGCCTTCAGATCGCCGGCCGGCAGCCGCCAAACCGGGCCATCGGCCTTGGCGTCGAAGGTCTGCACGATGGAGAGATTGCGCGCGAAGCTGTAACCGCTGGCCAGGAAGCCGAGCAGCTGGCGGCTGTTGGCGACCGAGTAGTCGCCATAGGGGTTGAAGAAGCCGTCACGGGCCGCGACGTATGGCGTCGCCGGATCGTCGGGGATCGCGCCCAGGGCTTCGTTCAGGAAGCGCGAATTGACGATGTTGCGGCTGTCGCGCTCGCCAAGCTCGCTGGCCATCGCCGCATAGACATCGCCGCGCCAATCATGCGGCAGGTCGATCTCAAACCCGGCCGATACGCCGAGGCTCTCGGAACTGCCATAGCTCGATTGCGCGCCGATCTCGTCGGAGAACGAATAGCCGATGACGTGAGAGGCCGAGCCGTTCGGGGAGACGAAGAACGGATTGGCTCGGGTGATCGTAAAGGCCGAGATGGGGCTCGGCCGCGAGATCTCGTTGCGGCGATGGTTGTAGCGAACATCGCCCACAAATCGGACGGCGTCGGTCACGTCTTGCGTCAGGCTGGCGTAGAGGCCCTGGCGCTCGTCCTTGGGCAGGACGTCACCGCCCAGGCGCTGGTTCTCCAGATTGGCGACGCCGGCGATGAAGTCCGAGGGGCGCAGGCCTACGCCGCTCTGACCGGGCGGCACTGACCAGCCCACCACGTACGAAGCCAGGGCTGCATTGACGACCAGGATGTTGGCCGGGTGGCTGTAGATAACCCGGTGATCAGTCCCGCCAAGGCCGCGCAGGTCCGACGTGGCCGTAAACGGCCGGTCTGAGCCCTTTAGCCCCCAGCGCCGGCCGTACTCGTAGGAGAAGACGAAATCGCCGCTCGCCCAGCTATGCCCCAGGGTGTGGGCGGCCTGGATTTCTTCGCCGCCGCCCTGGGTCGAGGTCCCGAGCCTCAGCCGCGTCTCCTGACCCTCGAACCGGCGCTTGAGGTTGATGTTGACCACGCCGCCTACGGCGTCGGAACCGTAGAGCGCGCTGGCCCCATCCAAAAGTACGTCGATGCGATCGACTGCCGCCGTCGGCACCGCCGAGACGTCGGCGAAGTCGGCCTTGGAGCCGGTGCCGCCCATCCTGCGCCCATTGACGAGGACGAGGGTCGCGCCGGCGCCTAGTCCGCGCAGGTTGACGCCCGTCGCCGCCAGATCGTTGGTGTTTCTCCCATCCGTCCCGAGGATGGCGGCGTCGGCCGAGCCTGCCCCGCCGAAGTTCTGGGGCAGGGCGGCCAGCATGTCGGCGACGGTGGGCGCGCCCATGCGATCGACGTCATCGCGCCCGAGTAGCAGGACCGGGGAGGTTGGGGCGTCCGCCCCCCGAATTAGGGTGCCGGTGATCACCACCTCATCGAGAAGCGCAGGCTCAGCACGTTCGACGGCGGCGTAGGCGGCGGGCGTCCCGCTCGGCGGATCAGCCGCCTCGCCAGCCTCGCGTCCCTTGGCGTGTGGGTCGCCTGGGTCGCGAGGCTGGCTTGCCCTGGCGGGCTTCGAAGTCGCCCTTAGGACAAAGGCGTTGGGGCCGCTTTGCTGGACGGTGAGGCCTGTGCCTTCCAGGAGCCGGGCGAGCGCGGCGTCGGGCGAGTAGGCGCCCTTCAGCGCCGGCGCGCTGCGCCCGGCGACCTGTTGGGGGGAGAAGAGGATCTGGCGGCGCGATTGGGCGGCGTAGGTCAGCAGCGAGGCCTGCAGCGGCCCTGCCTCAATTGCGAAGGTTGTCTGGGCAGGCGCGGCGCTCGCCGGCTGGCTGAGGATCGCCAGCGCAGATACGCCAACAAGGTAAGAGCTGATCGGATGCACGCGTTTCCCCCTCTAAGGGCCCGATCGTTTTCCGGCGCCCGCCGTCATGGCGGACGGCCCCGGTTTGCGGGCCTTGCGGGAATAGACGGCTCACGACGGCCTCTACCCTGACTGGTGGCGAAGATTTTCTGCTGGAAGGGCGCGCCTCGGTCAGACTGCGGGTTCGAGGCGGATCTCTTTCGGGGATCGGCTGGCGACCTTTAGGCCATAGAGGTCCTTTACGGCGCCCACGAAAGCTTCGGTGTCGCCGGTCTCGAACGAGCCGGAGACGGTCGTCTTGGCCAGGCTAGGTTCGCCAAGGATGACCTTGGTGTCGCTGTAGCGGTTGACCTGATCGATGGCTGATTGAAGCGGTTGGTTCTGGAAGACCAGCCGCCCGCTCGTCCAGCTGGTCGCGGCGGCGGCGTCGATCGGCCGGGGGGCCGGGGCCGGCGCTGAGGGACGGATCTCCTGGCCGGGGGAGAGCGTCCACCCCTTGCCGCTGGCAGCGGATTCCACCCTGACCTTGCCGTCCAGCAGGATGACCTGAACTCCGTCGCTACCTTGTCGGACGTCGAAGCGGGTTCCGATGGCGCGGACGGAGGTCCCGTTCGCGTTAACGATGAAGGGGCGCGCAGGATCGTGGGCTACCTCGAAGAAGGCCTGGCCGCGGACGAGTTCGATCAAGCGTTGGTCACGCCGCATGCGCACACGCAGCTGGCTGTCGGTATCGATCCTAACTCGAGAGCCGTCGGTCAGGCGCACCAGGCGCTGCTCGCCAACTTCGGTCGAGTAGGAGTGACCGAGATAGGTGCGATAGCCGTAGGCCAGCCCCGCGCCGCTCGAAGCGAGCAGGAAGGCGATGACCCCCTTGGTCACCGGCCCAGGGCGACCGGGCTTCTTGCGGTCGAGCGCCTCCTGGCCGGCGGCCTTGATCTCTTCGTCGGCTTTCAGAGCCTCGATGCGCTTCCAGAAGGCGTCGATGTCCGCATAGGCTTGGCGATTGTCCCCGATGTCCCGCCATTCGCGGAACTGCCGAAGGCAGTCGGTCGTGATGGTGGTGTTATTGAGCTTCGCATACCAGCGGGCCGCCTCATCGCGGGTCTCTTTGGCGATGAGGTCCCGGTCGCTCATGGGTCCAGCCTTGCCTAGTCGCGCAAGGCCTCTTCGCATAGGGCCAGCGCGCGGGACATACGATATTCTACAGCCTTCACGCTGAGGCCGCGCTCCACGGCGATTTCGGAATAGCTCATCCCGTGGAAGCGATTCAATATAAACACGTCCCGGTAGAGTTCGGGAAGCCCCAGGATGATCTGCTTCAGCAGCAGGGTCACTTCCTGATCGGCGTCAGTGAACGGAGCCAAGTGGTCTGGCAGGGCGTCGACCTGGAGCGCGACGCCGCCGCGAACCTTGAACTTCCTGGCCTCGTCGATCGCGATGTTGCGCGCGATACGCTGGAGGAAGGCGCGGGGGTGGCGTGCCACCTCACCAGATGCGAGAGCGCGGGCTAGACTCTCCTGGGCGATGTCTTCGGCTTCGGACGCCTTCTGGCGTCGCGAAGTCGCGGCCCACTCGATCATGATTTTCAGCAGCCGCATGTGTCTTGGACCGCGTTCGAGTTGATGTCAGAGACGCAACGAGCACGTGTAGACTTTACTCATAGTCTATTCCGCTGCCAAGGGGGGAGCCGCCTAGTGCGGCCATGGAACTCAAGGCCGTGGTTGGCCAGAACATACGGCGGGAGCGAGAGCGGCGGGGCATCCCTCAGGATGAGCTGGCGCATCGAGCCGACATTCACGTGACCTACTTGTCGGGCGTGGAAAATGGCCATCGCAACATCACCCTCAATGTGCTTGAGCGGCTAGCTAGGGCGCTCGGCCTTAGCGAAGCGGAACTAGTGAAGCGCTGATTTCAGCAATGGGCTCATAGCGGCCTATGGCAGCGTCCGCTTGGGGTAGTTTGCTTCCAGTCATCCGGAGCGTCAGCTTGGCGCAGATTAGCTCCGGCGTCTGACCCGATCCGTGTCGCCCGGCGAACGCTGACGGACTTTCCAGTTTTCGGCTTGGATCGAGCCAGCCTTGCGCATCTGGTTGGCGGGCTCGTTGACACGCGCTTCCGACAACGTGGCGCTCCAGAACCCTTGGCCATAGGTCGCTCCACCTGGCCATTGCTGGCGCTTCGGAATGAGAATGCGGAGGAAATCCTCGCAGGACGCTCCCCTTCAAGAAGGCTTGCAGCCCTGTCGTGTCCTTGAGATTTGGCGGGTCTAGCTCGCGGCATGGGCGAGAAGCGCGCGATTCCGTAACGCTCAAAATGTAAGCCGTCGGCCTATAAAAATGACGAGGGAATTATTAAATCTCGTCCGCGGCCCGGCGCGGGCAAGCGATCATCCGCAACAGAGCGGTTGCTCGTGCCACGGTTCGGCTTGCCCGTCAAGGGTGTCGCCAGTTGACACCACTTAGCTACTAGGTCGTTAGAATTCGGGACGTTGACGGTTCCGTCATCTCCACCTGCGCGTTTATCGATGAAGGAGGCGCAAATGGCAGTTAATTCCAGCTCGTTCAGCAGCGTCACTCTCACTGAGGAAGACGCGAAGAAGTTCAAGCGTCAGATCACGTTCGGAAAGCCGAAGGCGGCTGCCAACGCGAGCGTCTCCCGCGGCGTTGAGCTCGCCGATCAGTTCCGTAGCAGCGGTCGAACGCTGACCATAAAGGTTCCGGGCAAGGCCCGCTAAACCCGGTGGAGGGCGCGGATGAATTTCAGCTGCGCCCGCTTTCGCCTGGGGACTCCTTCACTTCCCTCAAAACGGGTGACGCCGCGTTCGGCCCGCTAAAGACGTTCGCCCGCAAACACGCCCAGAAGTACGAAAAGGCCAATCTCGCCCGGACCTACGTCTTGTGGGACGCTGCCGCCGAGCGCGTTGCCGCGTTCGTGACATTAGTTTGCAGCGACGTCGCCTCCAAAAACGATCTGCTGGAGGGCGAAGGGTATCCCTACGAGCACTATCCAGCGGTCAAAATCGCGCGCCTCTTGGTCGACGCGCGCTATCGTGACGGTCGCGGCTTTGGACGAATGCTCGTCGACTTTTCGCTCGGCATCGCTCGCCAGGAGATTTGCCCCGCGATCGGGTGCAGGTTTGTTGTGGTTGATGCCAAACAGGAGTCGGTGAAGTTCTACGAGAAGCAGGGCTTCACCGCGATCAACACCGAAGAGAACCTCGCCCGCCCCGAGCCGGTCATGTTCATCGACCTGCACAAGACTACGGTTACGCCCCTCTCTGAACCGCAAGCCGCCAATGACGAGGCTGACGTAGCAACGGCCCCAGTCTCTGATACGCTGCCGGTCCACGGCTGAGAAACCGCACCGCCGAAGATCACCGACGCTCGAAGCGGCGTCACAGACAGCGAAGGAGGCGAGGATTCGGACGCCAGAGGGCTGGGGCCGCAAGACTGACAGCGGCGTTTTCTGCGCGGCGAACTAGACCTTTGGTTTGCAAGCGCCGGCAAACTGCGAAATCGCTATATCGGCGGGCGCGATCGCGATGTGCCGAGAGTGGACCGCCGGTAGGGGCTCGCCGTGCGCAGGTGGAGCGAAAACGCTGGTGACAGTCACACTTCCCAACGGCGTCTTCTCGATGAACTGGAGTTGTCCGCCTGAATTCCGAAACTCAACGGTCGAAGCGCCACTGTTTCCGACCAGCTGGGCCGTGCCTGCGCCTTGATCAAGATTGGTGAAAGTGAGGACCAGTCTCTCGCCGGCTTTGTCGCTTGCATAGCCAGGATTCAGCACCCCAACGTGCCTGGCCTCGAGATCGCAGATGAGCGCGACCATCGAGGGAAGCGGGGCGCCTTCGAAGCTCTTGCTTGGCGGCGACTGGGAGCAGCCAGCGATGGCGAGCAGCGCCCCCAAGCCTGCAAGCATTCGGGCATACAGCATCCTGTCGTCTCCGGTTCCGTTGGTCTTCACCGGCGATCGGCCGGATGCCTAGCCTATCGAGGCGCGGTTTGCGGTCGTTGTCGAGACCGCCTAGCTCGCCCATCCGTGAAGGTGTCATTGCTCCCGGGCCCGGGAGGTTCTACTCGGCTGTGGCGCAGCGCGCGCGGCTGCTGCGATAGTCATCGCCGGGGGGGAGCTAGCCGACTAAGACCGGCGTGGTCGATCGTGCGCGAGCTATGAGGCGCGCTCGATCGACTCAAAACGGCGGCCGACACCTTCCGTGGTCTTGGGGCGAACCGTCCCATCGACTAGCCTTGCGCCATGCCGCGCCGCGCTCGCTCACATCAATTGGAAGACCAATCCCGCAATCGCTTCCGCGAGCTGGTCCCGGGCCATTGGGTCGTGCGCGACCGCACCCATGACTACGGCATCGATTTTGAGGTCGAGGTGTTCACCCTGGCCGGCGATGCCACCGGATTGATCTTCTGGGCGCAGCTAAAGGCCACCGACCACCGTGGCTCGGCCGGCCATGTCCGCATGAAGACCGACCAGCTCAACTATCTGGCCAATCTGGGCCTGCCCGTCGCGTTGTTCCGCTACTGCAGCGCCGACGACAGCTGGCGCTGGTGCTGGATCCCGGAAATCGACCGCGGAGAGACGCGGGACGACAACGCGAGCCTCACGGTGCGCTTCAGACCCGACCAAGCTTGGAACGCCGAGGCTTCGCTCGCCATGGTCGCCACCCTAGAGACCCTGCGCGGCGTGAGAACTCTCTCGCCGCGTGGGCAGCTGGCCCTGGTCTGCGCGCCAGGGACAATCTCCAAACGGCGGCAGTTCGAGATCGAAAGCGCGATCGGTCAGATCGTCCAGGAGGTCAGCTGCCTCGCCACCGAGTCCGGCGGGACGAGCGGGTTGGTTCTGCGCGTGCATGCTGACAGCGACACCGGCACTGTCGCGCTCGATCGCCTCGCCCTTGCGACCTTTCCGGCCGGGGCGACCGAGACCCTGGCGGCCGAGTTGCTCTACGCAGTCATCGGCATCCTCCGGCGGGTCGGCCTCCCCAACCAGGCGCACATCGCCGCGCGCTCGGCCTTACGGATCGACGTACGAACCAAGAATCCCATGGCTGCGATCATGGCGATGGCGGCTCTCTTGTCCGACGCGCAAGCGGCCGCCGAGCTGGCGATCGCCAACGGCCTCCACAAGCAACAGGACCCCGTCTTTCTTGTCGCCTATCACCAGCTGCTCACCACCCCCGTGAAGCATGACGCCTGGCAGTCGGCGGTCGACCGGTT
The DNA here is from genome assembly GCF_056401675.1 of Phenylobacterium sp. P4_E10. Taxonomy (NCBI): domain Bacteria; kingdom Pseudomonadati; phylum Pseudomonadota; class Alphaproteobacteria; order Caulobacterales; family Caulobacteraceae; genus Phenylobacterium; species Phenylobacterium sp. P4_E10. The sequence continues at coordinate 182,409 of NZ_JBFUIW010000001.1, forward strand.
CACCTCCGCTGCCCTGGCACAGGCACGCGCCTTCGGCGACCCCACCGCCGAGGCGGCGATGCACTACAATATGGCCAACACCTGCCTCAGTCTCCACCAGGGACTGGCGGCGCTCCTCCATCTCAACCGGGCCCGCAAGCTCAGACCGACCTATGTGAAGGTCGACTATTTCCTCGTCGCCCTTGGCAGCGTTCTGTTCTTGGACCAACGATATCGCCTCGCATCCAAGCTCTACCGCGCAGCACTGGAGATCGCCCCGGACGACGAAGTCTCCCTGTTCCTGGCCGACACCCTCATGTTTAGCGGCAGGATCGCGGAGGCCCAGGCCCTGTACGGGGCGCTGGTCGGGCGGTTGGATCACCGAACTTCGGAGGTGGCGCTGAAGGAGGCGCTTTGCGCGCAACTCCATTCCGAGATCGGAGCGGATAGCGTTCCGATCCGGACCGCCGCCGCCTCGGCGATTCTGGCCGAGCTAGCGCAAGATCAGGCGCTTGAGCACAGGCTGCTACGCACAGCTTGGCTCCAGGACCGGTTTCATCCCTTGGCGAACTTCAACCTCGGAATCCTGCACGCTGCATCCGACGAGCACGACTTAGCGCTCTGGCACTTCCTGGCCTGCGCCTTTCGTCGATCCGGCGATACGGAAGCCTGGATCAACGCTCTGGCCATGGCGATCAAGCACAAGGACGCTCACGTTGGCGCCGCGGTGATCGAGTGCGCGATCCGCATGGGCGGCCCGAGTGTCAGGGAAATGTTCCGCCAGCGGATGATCGATCAGGACCTGACCGACGAGGCGATCGAGGCGTGGGACAACGCCTTCGCGATGGCGCAGGAACACATCCAGCCCAAGAAGCCGGTTCTCTACCGAATCTTGGATCGGGACGCTCCCGAACCTACCTTGACCATGACCTTCGATTAGTCGCGCTGGGGAGGGGGCGTGCAGATCAACACGGGCAAATTCTATGAGCGCGGGATTGGTTGCCGGAAAGCTCTACAGCTGGGATGTGGGCGCCGGCCCGCCCCAGGTCAGCCGCCAGTCAAAGTGATGTATATCTCGGCTGCTCCCGCTGGACTTGCTAAGGTGTTGCTCTATGTCAGCTGCGCAGGTTTCTACTCGTTCAAGTTGCTGAGTCGTGTGTGGCCGGAGAAGCCCCTTTCTACGCCCGGTGAAATCGACAAGGCCGCTTTCGAGCAGTTCGTCCGGCCGAAGAATTAGGCCTGCTGACGTCCGCTTTCGGCATCGGCACCAATGTCTCCAATTGGCGCATGGCTGACGGAATGCGGACAGGGATATTGCTGGGAGCCTGCTACGGTGGCCCTACGGCGCGACCGCGCGTGAACGGCGGTCTCCTTCCCCCCACTACAGAACTGCCGAACAGAGTGAATTGAAAGGACGGCGACATGGCTTTGCTTGACGAGCTCAAAGCTGACCAACTAGCGGCACGTAAGTTGAACGACCGTCTGAAGGCTGACCTGCTCACCACACTGATCGGCGAAGCTACGCAGATCACGACCGAAGAGTTCAAGCGCGGGGTGACGGAAGTCACTGATGAAAAGGTTGCCGCAAGCGTCGGGAAGTTCCTAAAGAATACGAAACTGACGCTGGAGAACCTCGCGAGCGAGCGCGCGCGCCTGATCGAAGCCGGTAGCGATGCGTCGAAGGTCGACCAGCGCACCAAGGCCGCTGAAACCGAACTAGCAATCCTTTCCTCGTATGGCCCAAAGCAGATGACGGAATCGGAACTGCGCGAGGCCATCAACGATTTCCGGGCCAAGAACCCCGACGCCAATGTCGGGACCATCATGGCCCACCTGAAGACTAGCTTCGGCGGCCAGTATGACGGCAAGGCAGCCAGCGCGTTGGCCAGGGGTTAAATGTAGGGCACCCCCGCCGTCAGGAGCTAAGCCCTCCCATCGTCCGCAATGGTTGGAAGCGGACCTTCATCCCCGATTCTGACGTCCGTTCCGGCGCACACGCGCCCTTGCCCGGCCGGACGTCAGTCGCTGCAGATCGCGCCTTTGCAATAGGCGTCACACCTCGTGGATGCCGGCTTCACTCATCCAGGATTTCGCGGAGAGCCTGGGCGCGGCTTCGAGCGCGGCGAGGTCGGCGCTCGTCGCCAGAGGGTGACCATCCAGGACGTCGGCGGCCGCGTCCATCTCGGTCACGACGACGTGGAGCACCCAGACCAGCAGGGGGGCGCTGTCGCTGCCGCGATCGGCGAAATGGCGCGCCACCTGCCGGGCGGACCCGACGGTCTCCACGGCGAGGCCATCGAACCTCTGGCCGCGTTTCAGCAGCCGCTTGCGCGCGCGCCGACTAGGGACGCCGACTAGGGGACCTTGGGCGTCGCGCCGGCAAAGCCCACAAGCTTCACCTTCTGACCCGGGCGGACCTGTTCGTCCGGGCGCAGGCCGTTGATGAGCCGAAAAACCTGCTCCTGCGCCTGCGGGACGGCCATCTGCGCAGCCAGCGACGCTGCCGTGTCGGCCGGCGACACCGTAACGACCTGGATCACCCGCCCCTGGACCGCCGCCATCTCCCGGGCGTCTGGCCTGTGGAAGGACTCGATCAGCGGGGTGAAGGTCGCCGCCTGGCCAGCCGGTGTCAGGGCGATGAACTGGTAGGCTTGGCCTTGGCCGGCGTCGTACGCCGCTATGGTGAGGTCGACCACGCCGTTGCGCGACTGCGCCTGGGCCGGCAGCACGACGGCGGCGATCCCATTGACATCCTGAAGGCTCGGTTGGCCCGCCCGCACCGGCGAGCGACCCACCACGGCCTTCAGCACCGCGTTGGCGTGGGACGACAGATCGCCCTGCAAGGGCGCTCCGGAGAACTGAGCCTTGGCGCCCCCGGGTCCCGCCACCCTCACAGCGCGCACGCCATTGGTGAGCGTGAACCCCGCCGGCACTTCAAAGGCGATGCCCAGACCCGGATGGACGAACCGGCGGCCGTCCACGAAACCCTGTTTGGCGCTGTCGCCCCAGACAAGTCCGGAGGAGCGCGCGAGGAACTCGTCGTGTTTCTCGGCGACATCCTCGGGGGCGACTCCGGTCGCCGCAGCCGCCGCGCTGGCGCCCGTGATCCTGTCGGCGTGCAACGGGTGCGTCTGAGCCCAGTTGGGAGCCGACTTCTCGGGCCTCCCACCGGTCAGCGTCCGCATCAGGCTGTCCTGGTCCTCCAGCGCCTCGAGCACGCCCACCATGCCGTAGGGCGAATAACCGGATCCGGCGGCGTAGCGCACTGAGAGCAGGTCAGATTCACGTTCCTGGTTGCGCGAATAGCTGAGCACGCCAAGCTGCGCAGCCTGGCCCGCGAGGCTGCCGACAAGGTCTGACCCGGTGACCACGCCCAGAAGCGCCGCGCCGATGTTCGCCAATTGCTCGCTTTGCTCGCGCTTGCCGGCGTGGTTGGCGGTGACGTGGCCGATCTCGTGTCCCAAGACGCCGGCCAGTTCGTCTTCGCTGGTGATCAGGCCCAGCATGCCGCGGGTGATGTAGATGTGGCAGCCGGGCGGGCTGGTGAAGGCGTTGACGACATCGGTGTCGACGATGTGGAAGCCGCAATCGCCGCGACCGGCCGCCGTTGCAACCCTTCCGCCGACCTGCGCCACGTAGGGCGCGATCGGCCCCTCATATAGCCCACCCATTTCATCGAGGATGCCAGCATGTTCTCGGGGCGGAGGCGGGTTGAAACCCTGGGCTGTTGCAGCCGGCGCAAATGGTGCGATCAGCGCCAGGAGCGCAAGGACACGGACCGGGCGGACACGCATGGGCAGGCCTCCGTGGTAGCTCTGTCGCAGTTCAGACGGACATTCCGGCCGACGCAATAGCATCGGCGCCGGAGGAGGGCTGCCCAGACTCCCCACAGTGTCGGTGCGGGACGGCCGCGCCGGACCGGGCCCGGGGCGCGCCGACGGAAGCGGCGACGACGCCATGCTTCAGCCGCCACCGCGCGCGGCGTGGCGCCATCTCTTGGGGCGGGACTGAACCTATGCTCAAGCGGCGATGCCGCAAGAGAGCGTGTCGTCCTGGACCTGCTAGTATCAAATGTCTGCTTTCCGGATCTTTCCAAGAGTCCGCAACTGGCGCAGAAGCGACGATGCAGCCAGCGGCCGCAGTCCATCGCGGATGGCGCACTCAGTCCGGAAATTCAGCCAGAGATTCCTGGCAGAGGAACGCTTAATCGCCCAGGCGAACCAGATATTGCGGCACTGGCGGTCGTCTGGATGACGTTGTGAGACACGTTCTGACGCTCGATCTCCAGCAAGCACTATCTGAGCTGGCTATCCTTGCTTCCACGCCGATTGATCATGGAGTGCACGACGTGGCGATCTCGCGCAGATTGACAGGCGATGCAGGTGGTCACGCCGGGTAAGGCCTCACGTCGCCGCGGCGGGATTTCCTCACCGCATTCAACGCACTCCAGTGTTCCTTCGCCTTGGGGGAGGCGCGCGCGCGCACCTTGGACTCCATCGCTGATGGTGTCGTGGATCTGATCCAGAACAGCGCCTTCTTGCGCCCAACCCGTCGCCATGTCGTTCGAATTCCTCTTACTCCAGGCGTAAATAAGACGCGCTCGGCCCTATCCAAGCGCTGCCTATGAAGCCCGGGATATGCCCGGGATATGGACGCGGCCTCCAGCCGGATGGCGCGGACCGGCCCTGTCGAAGGCATGATTTCAGGCGTCGGGTCAGGGAGTGGTGCGGGCGCGCTGCGGCCCCGACCGAGCACCTGACCTGGCCTCGAGCGGTCATGCGCTCGGCCTTGGGGAGCGCATTGCGGCGGTTCAGCGCCTCCTGCGGCACGGCCGGACGAAGTAGGCTCCAGCGGCTGCAGCGGGCGGCGTCAGTCGACGGCTGGCCGCCGCCGCGGACGTGACGAGGTGCGCCTCGGTGAAACGCCCGGTGCTTCAACTTTGGGATCCGTGCCCGCCCTGTATCAGCGGTAGACAGATTTGCTCGATCTGCCGGACGGCGTTGTCGAGGCGCGCCGGGATCCGGTCGTCCTTGCGTTGGCCCCACCCAATCGCGCCTTCCCAAATCTCGCGTCGGGCCTCACCATCCCCGGCCAGATCCGAACTGTCCCTCACGAGCTCGCCTGCGGCGACGACGATTTCGGCGTGTACCGAGCGGATTTGCTCGAAGGCCGATGACGCCGCCTCCCCAAAGTAGGCGATGAACCGGTAGCGATTAGCGTGGAGCTGCGAAAACAGTTCGCTCTCCTCAGTGATGCGTTCGATCGGGGCTGAAAGCGCTTGGTTCCAGCTGACGCTGCGCGCGGTCCTTTCGGGGCCGGCCTCTTCGCCCACGGCCGGCGTACGCGCCCACGTGAGCACGTCCCTGGCGCGGTAGAATTGGGCCAAGACTTCCTCGGCCAATTCGGTCTTCCGCCGGCCGACAAGCTCGGAACGCCAGGTGCCCAAACCCCGCAGCGCCGCCCAGCCGCCGACGAGCGCCGCCAATCCGGTAAGAAGCCCGCCCGCCGCGGAAATCCATTCAGGGTTCATGGACGGGATCATACTCCATGCCGGCTGTGGAGCCGTCAGGACACTCCTGTAGGGCGCCTTTATGGTCCGCTACGTAGGTTTCTCGCTGCCGCGGGAGTAACTGTTCGCTCAGCTCTGGCGTTGAGCTCGGCTTGAGCAGGTGCGCAGCGCGGCGTCACACACCCGCCCGGATGCAAGTGCGGTAGCGGGGACCCAAGCCCTGGGACAATGGAGGGGAGGGGCCACATTCAAATGCAGAGCACAATCGCCGACCGGCATGAGCGTCGCGTGGGCCGCAGAGAAGAGGTGGTGAGGGCCTAGCAAGATCACCATCTCGGGGAGTGAGTGCGGGGTCATCATCTGGTTGCCGACCTAGTGCAGACGGGGCAATGGCGTTCGACGTTGGCGGCCCGCAATGTCCGCAAGTCGCCGTCAACCTGACGTCCGCTGCTGGCGCAGACTCGTTTCGTTGGGGTATCGCCCCCGGAGGGGGAAAGCGCATCTTGGGTGAATTCTCGTTCAGGCTCGGTAGATCAAAGAGCCGGGCGAGGTGAAGGCGAGGGCGGACGCCGCCCGCCCGCGGCTGCGCGCGCTTCTAAGACTGCCGAGGAGAGCGACTCGAAGCTGTAGTCGCCGTTGTGGCGCAGGCCGTTGACAAAGAAGCACGGCGTTCCGTTCACGCCGCTGCGGACGCCCCCGATAAAATCGGCGCGTATTTTTTCGACATAGGTTCCGGCGTCCAACGCCCCGCGCAGTTCCGGCTCGGGCAGGTTCAAGGCCTCGGCAATGGCGAAGATTGTTGGCAAGCTCAGCTGAGACTGGTTGGCGAACAGCGCCTCATGCATGATCCAGAAGGCGTTGTGGGCGCCCGCGAACTCCGCGGCCTGCGCGGCGATCTCCGCGTAAGGGTGGACCGTCGATAGCGGGAAGTGGCGGAAGACGAGTTGGAGTTCCGTGTCGAAGGTCTGAAGCAGGCTCTCGACCACTGGCTCGGCCGCCGCGCAGTACGGGCACTGGTAGTCGCCGTATTCGACGAGGACGACGGCGGCGTCGGCGTCGCCACGTCGGTGATCAAGCGGCGTCGGAGGCGTTTGGAGCAGAGACATTGGAGGCGTCCTGGGCTGAGAGGCGGTCCAGAGCGTCGAGTATTCCGTCCGCGCCTGGATTCACCGCGATGGGGGAGAGGTGGCTCCAGGCGATCACGCCGTCCGCTCGAATCACGAATAAGGCGCGCTCGGCGACACCGTCTGAGGCACGATAGGCGCCATAGGCCCGCGCTACCTCGCCCTTGGGCTCAAAGTCCGAGAGCAGCGGGAAGCTCAGGTTACGGTCCTTGGCGAAGGCGCGATGGCACCAGGGACCGTCGACCGAGAGGCCCAGCAGGTCTGCGCCGCGACTGTGAAACTCGGATAGTACTTGGTTGTAGAGCGTGACTTGATCGCCGCAGACTGGGCTCCAGTCGGCGGGATAGAAGGCCAGGATGACGCGCCGCCCGCGCATTTCGCTGAGGGACAACGACTGATCGGGCGTCACCCGAAGGTGGAAGTCCGGAGCCACGCTGCCGGCTGGCAAAATTTGGTTCATGCGGCCTCCTGTATTGTCCTAAAGCAGGCTAGCGGCGCCCCAGGACCTGCGAACTGACGCACGTCAGTCAGGCGCCAAGTTCGCGCCACGCGCCCAGACGCCGCGACACGTCCAGCTCGACGACGTCGGGTTTGCGTCCGTCGTCCGCCTCCATTCGCGGGCAGCGCTCGATATCGACGAGGCCCTCGACGCTGCCGAGGACCTCGCGCACCCAGGCATTACCTCCACGCCTGCCGAACGCCTGCCGACCAGTACGTGGACAGGATGGCCGGTGGAGCCAGGGTTGCGCAGATCGCCCCGCTTCGGGGCCTATGCAGGGATTTCCGGTTGGGGCGGGGGACCTTCCTGATAGCTGCGGAGTTCTCTCTCCAGGGGAAATATGGCGCTGGAGTCGACCGTCCGAGGGAGGTGACCGTACCCGCCACGCGACCGCACCCGCTTATCGAGCTGCTTGAGCGCCTCGCGCTCGACGCCCCGTGCTTCGTCGGAATCTTCGATCCGGATTTCCGGCCTGTATTCCTGAACGCCTACGGCCGCAAGATGGTCGGGCTGCTCGACGGCGAGGACCTCGCCGCCTTCTCGCTGGCCAGCTTCTTCGCGCCCGGCGTCCGCGACGAGATGCTGCCCACGCTGCTGCGCGAAGGTGAGTGCGAGGGCGTGTACCGGCTCTGGCGCTTCGGCGGCGGGAAGGGCGCGAAAGTGAATTGCAGGGCCTTCATGTTGCGCGATGGCGCAGGCCAGATGACCGGAGCATGTTGCTTCACCACGGACCTGAACCAGCGCTTTGATTTCGAAGCTCGGCTCATGGAGAGCGCCCGGCTGAAGGCGGCCGTCGAGCTCGTGGGGCTGGGCTCCTACATCTGGGAGCCCCAAACGGGCGCCTTGCGGTGGGATGAGCGGCTCAAGGCGCTGTGGGACCTCCCCGCCGACACCGAGCCCGACCAGTTGCTGTGGATGCAGGGGATCCATCCCGACGATCGAGCGCGCGTGCAAGCGGCCGTCGACCAGGCGATAAACCCGGAGGGCGATGGGACCTACGCTATAGAATATCGTGTCATTGGGTTGCAGGGCGCATCGGAGCGCTGGATCTCCACCTTCGGCCAAACTCAGTTCGAAGGATGCAAGCCGGTGTCCGTCACTGGCGCGGTATTGGACATAACAAGCCAGAAGCAGGCCGAGGCGCGTCTTCGCGAGACCGAGGAACGCTTCCGCCGGTTCGCGGAAAACTCCAGCGACGTGATCTGGATCCTCGAACCCAAACAGCAACGGCTCGAGTATTTGAGCCCCGCGTTCTTGCCGACCTGGGGCATGCGGTCCGACGAAGCCCTCCGCGACATCGCGGTCTGGCGCGACAGCATTCATCCCGAGGATCGAGCCGTCCGGGCCCAGACCCTGGAATACGTGAGCGCCCAGGTGGAAGCCGTCACCCATGAATACCGCATTGTGCGGCCTGACGGATCGGTGCGCTGGATCCGCGACACGACCTTTCCGATCCGCAACGCCGAGGGGCGAATGACACAGTTGGGCGGGATCGCCCATGACATCAGCCGCCGTGAGGCGGTCAGCGTTTATGTCGTCGAACCTGACCCTCACGAGCGCGAGATCAAGGGAGCGCTGCTGCGCGGAGCTGGTCAACGCGTCACCACCTTCCCCTCGCAGTCCGCCTTCCTCGACGTGGCCGCGGCGCTGACCTGCGGCTGCGTGCTGGTGCGGACCGACGACAGCAGTCCCGAGCCCTTTAGCCTGGGCCGGGCGCTAAAATCGCGACGCATCAACCTGCCGGTGATCTTCGAGTCGGCGCTGGGCGGCGACGTGGAGCTGGCGATCGCGGCGATGAAAACCGGGGCCGCCGACGTGCTGCAGGCGCCCGCAGATCCCGGGGCTATGCTCGCTGCCGTGGCCTGCGCCATGGCAAATGTGCGCGAGCAGGAGCGCGATGAGCACGAGGTCATGATCGCCCGCACCCAAATCGCGCTTATGTCCCCGCGCGAACGCGAAGTGCTCGACGGACTGCTGGGTGGTGGCACCAACAAGACCATAGCGCGCGAGCTCGGGATCAGTCCGCGCACCGTCGAGATCCACCGCGCTCGAGTTATGGAGCGCTTGGGCGCCCACACAGGGTCAGAAGCGGTGATGACCGCCGCCTCGGCTGGTCTGAAGCCTTTGCGCCGGAACTCGGGCGGCGGCTGAGGCCCGCTATAAGCCGCCGGAGCCTGCGAGTTCCGGGTTGAGCGTGGCGCGCAGAGCCGTCACGACGCGCGCGGCCTCCTGCTGATCAAGGCCCCAAAGGAGCAGGGCCTGATCGGCCAGTCCCAGGCCCGCGGCGAGGTTCTCGGGGAAGACTACGTCGGCGCCTTGCGCCCTCAGTTCGGCCGCCGCGGTCTCGTCGGAAGCGCTGACCAGCCATCGCGAGCGCGGCGCCCCGTCCTTGGCCCAATGCAGGATACGCGCGGCCTCCGGCTCGGCGTCGAAAGTGAGCACCAGCAGCCGGCTACGCTCAAGTCCGGCGGCGGCCAACGCGCCGGTGCGGGCCGCATCGGCGAACACCACTCGCACCCCGCGCTCGCGGGCCTCCCGGTAGCGTCGGAAGTCCTTCTCCAGCGCCACATAAGGGACGCTGGCGGCCTGGAGCGCCGCGGCTACCAGCCGGCCGATCCTCCCGCAGCCGCAGAGGATGACGTGGCCGTCGAGATCGTGGACCGCATCCTGAACTGCCGTCGTCGCTGGAACAGGGGCGAGCCAGCGGATCCGGCGCGCCAGGGCGGCCCAGCGCGGCATCAACACCGGCGTCAATCCCATGCTCGCCGCCAGCGCCGGCAGGAGCGGGCCGGCCAGGCTGGGCGGCGTCAGGCCTGCCGCTTGCGCCTGGGTCAGCAGCAGCAGACCGAACTCTCCGCCGTTGGCGAGCGCCAGTGCGACGCGCAACGCCTCCTCACCCGGCCAACGGCGGACGCGGCCCACCAGCAGCAGGACGGCGGGCTTGACGAGTAGGAACACCGCAAGCCAAGCGGCCACGGCCAGCGGCCGGGCCGCCGCGGCGGCCAGGTCAAGGGTCATGCCGACGGTGACGAAGAACAATCCCACCAGCACGTCGCGGAACGGTCGGATCTCCCCCTCAGCGTGGTGGCGGATCTCGCTCTCGCCGACCAGGACGCCGGCCATGAAGGCGCCCAAAGGCGCCGCAAGGCCGGCGAGGCCCGCGACCCAGGCCGCGCCGAGGGCGGTGAGCAGGACGGTGAGCAGCAGCAGCTCGGCCGATCGGCTTTGCGCGACCCAGACCAGCGCGCCGCGGAACAGCGGCCGTCCGATCACTGCGGCGCCGACCAGGACGATTGCGCCGAGCGCCACGTGCCGCATGACCGCAAGCGGCTCGACGTGCGGGCCGCCGGCGTAGGCGCCGACCACGACTAGGAAGGGCAGGCTGGCTAGGTCCTGGAAGAGCAGCAGGCCAACAGTGCGCCGGCCGAACGAGGACCCCAGGTCACCTTGGTCTGAGAGCTGCTTCAGCACGACGGCGGTGGAAGACATCGCCACTGCGCCGCCGGTGAGAACGGCTGCGGTGGCGTCCGCCCCCAGCAGGGCCGCGAGGCCGGCGGCGAGGGCGGTTGTCAGGCCGACCTGCAGGGCGCCCGCCCCGAAGACATCGCCTCGTGCGGAGAACATGACCGGCAGCGAGAACTCCAGGCCGCCGGTGAACATAAGGAAGATCAGGCCAAGCTCCGCCAGAAAGCGGGTCGCCCCGTCAGGCGCGACGAGACCAAGGCCTTGCGGCCCGATGATCAAGCCTGCCGCGAGATAGCCCAGAATCGCCGGAAGGCGGAGCGGCCGCAGTAGCGCCACTGCGGCGACCGAGGCCGCTATGAAGACCAGGGTCTTGACCAGCAGCGGCTCGCCCAAGACGGTCACCACTTACCAGATGAGGGTGAGGGCGCCGACCAGCGACCTGTGGCCGACCGCCGTGACGCCCGGACCATGCCAGGCAGCGTGCTCAGCCTCCTCTTTCTGGAAGCGCCGCTGGACCTGGCCTTCGAGGGGCGCGGCGCCATGGTGGAATATCTGTGTGACGCCGCTGAGGAAGAGGGCGTGGCTCGCCAGCGCTGGGCCGATGTCCTCAGCCAGCTCCAAATCCAGTCGCTGAACGGCGGACGGCAGCCTCACCTCGAGTTCTTTGGCGATGGCCGGGATATCAACGGCGCGCTTTGCGTCGCACTCCGCCTCGAAGCGCTCAGGATAGGTGCGCACAAAAGCGGCCGTCAGGGTCACAACCCCGGCACCGACCCCGATGTCGCTGGATCGGAGGATCGGATGGTGTCGGATCTGAAGTTCAACCTCGGGTCGGATGTCGCGGTCAGCCCGCATTGGCCCTCTCCCGAAGCGCGTGCCGCGAAGGCAGATCCGACGTCGGAACGCGCTCAAGCTTTTGATTCTAAGGGCGCGATTCCTCGGTCTGGCGTTTGCCCCAGACCACAATCGTGCTCTGCCGGCTCAGGATGCCCGCGGCGGCCATCCGCCCGCACTGACCTGCGTCAGCGCGGGCCCCTCGGCGGCCGACCAGCCTTTGGCGCTGCAGGACGCCGGCCGCCGCTCAGTTCCTCGTCTTGGCCGCCAGGCGGCGCTCGGCCTCTCGGCGTCGGTTTTCGTGGCCCTCATGACTGCGGCTTCGACGCTCGTGCAGCCATCCCCTGGCCTCCGAGAGCACAGATCTCGCCCTGGCAGGTCCCCCGGCGCGGTTCCGGGGATTCATCCTTAGGGATCGTCCGTAATGGCGGCCACCGCGCCCTTGGCCCACGTTCACGCGGGAACTGAGGGAGAGCCCGATGTTCGAGGCCATAGCCGCCGCCAGCCCGGGGACTTCGGCAGGCGCCGCCCCGCTTCAAACGTGGTTAGAGCCGCAGCCGCGGCCGGCGCCTCGCCGGGTGCTGGAGGGCTTTGAGAAATTCCAAGCGGCCAGCTCGACGATCTACGCTCAAAGCGAGCGCGCCGAGTTCATCTATCAGATGATCTCTGGCGTCGTGCGCACGGTCACTCTGCATCGAGACGGCCGCCGGATCGTGCACGGGTTCCACCTTCCCGGCGAGATCTTTGGCCTGGAGCACGAGAAGCTGCATCACTGCTCGGCCGAGGCCGTCCGCGACACGTGCCTCATTCAATGCCCTGTCGGCCGTCTGAACCTTCTGTCTGACACTGACAAAGCCGCCGCTCGGGAACTCTGGACGAGCCTGTTGCTCAGCCGCGACCGCAGCGCCGAGCGCTTTATGTACGTCATGCATGGATCGGCTTTCGAGAAGCTGGCCTATTTCCTGATCGACCTGGCGGGGCGCACGCAGTCGGAGCCGATCGAGCTTCCGATGTCTCGCTACGATATCGCCGACTACCTGGGCCTATCGAGTGAGACCGTGAGCCGGACCTTCACCGCGTTCCGGGAGCGCGGATTCATTTCCACCAAAGGACGCGAAGTGCGGCTGCTCAGCGATGCGCTCCTGCGCCTGAGCGAAGGCCTTTGCGAGGAAGCACGCCCGCACTGGCCACGACAATGACAATGCCCTAGGCGCCGGCCTCCGGCCGCGACGCCTGCAATTGGAGGAAGAACCCATGGCCGAGCTTTGCGACATTTGTGGAGTGCGCCCGGCGACGGTGCGTGCGCGGGTGACCCGGGACGGGGAAAGCGAGGTCCTCAGCCTGTGCGATGTGGATTATCGGCGGCTGGCGGCGCGTCAGCGCTCCGCCTCCCCGATGGAATCGCTGTTCGGCGGCGGTGGCAGCCTGTTCAATGACTTCTTTGGGGGCAGCGGCTTCTTCGGCGGGCCGGGCGCAGAAGGCGAGGACCGCTCTTTCGGCCAGACGCCAGCGCGCGCCGCGGCCCGGCAGATCGGCGAGCCGGAGGACCGTCTCAGCGACCACGCCAAGGATCTCCTGCAGGCCGCCGCTGAGCGGGCTGTGCAGTTCGGCCGCCGCGAAGTCGATACCGAGCACCTTCTCTACGCGCTCACCAACAGCGACGTGGTCCGCACGGTGCTGGAGCAGTTCAAGGTCTCGATCGATGCGTTGCGCCAGCAACTCGACCAGGACTCGCCTCGCGGCGACGCTGGCGACAAGGGCGGCGAGATCGGGGTGACGCCGCGGGTGAAGAGCGCGCTTGGACGCGCCTTCGCCGCCTCGCACGAACTGGGACATTCCTATGTAGGGCCAGAACACCTTCTGATCGGCCTGGCGGAGGAAGGCGAGGGCATCGCCAACGACGTGCTGCGCCGATATGGGCTGACGCCCCAGGCGCTGCGCCAGCAGATCGTAAAGGTAGTGGGCCAGGGCGCCGAGGGCGGCAGCGTCGATACGCCGACCAACACTCCCAACCTCGATAAGTACGGCCGAGACCTCACCCAGCTCGCCCGAGACGGCAAGCTGGACCCGGTGATTGGCCGCGCCAATGAGATCGAGACCGCAATCGAGGTGCTGGCGCGGCGCAAGAAGAACAACCCGGTGCTGATCGGCGAGCCGGGCGTCGGCAAGACCGCCATCGTCGAGGGCCTGGCTCAGCGTATCATCGCGGGGGAGGCGCCCGAGGCGCTACGCAACAAGCGCCTGGTCGAGCTCTCGATCAACGCCATGGTCGCCGGCTCGAAATATCGCGGCGAATTTGAGGAGCGGGCGCAGGAGATCCTCAATGAGGTCGCCGAGCACAAGGATGAACTGATCCTGTTCATCGACGAACTTCACACCATCGTCGGCGCCGGGCAGGGCGGTGGCGAGGGAGGGCTCGACATCGCCAATGTGTTCAAGCCCGCCCTGGCGAGGGGGGAGCTGAACCTGATCGGGGCGACGACCCTCAACGAGTACCAAAAGCACATCGAGAAGGACGCGGCTCTGGAGCGCAGGTTCCAGCCGGTGTTCGTATCCGAACCGACGATCGCTCAGACCATCATGATCCTGCGCGGCCTGCGCGACACGTTCGAGGCGCACCACAAGGCGACCATCACCGACGAAGCGATCATCGCCGCGGCCGAGCTCTCAGAGCGCTACATCACCAACCGCTTCCTCCCGGACAAGGCCATCGACCTGGTCGACCAGGCGGCAGCGCGGGTGAAGATTTCGGCGACCGCCAGACCCCCCGAAGTGCAGGAGCTAGAGGCCGAAGTCCGCCAAATTAAGCGCGAGCTCGACAGCGCCCGGGCTCGCAAACAGGAGGACCGGGTCGCCGACCTGAAGCTCCGCTGCGAAGAGAAGGACAAGGCTTTTGAAGAGGCCTCCGAGCGCTGGCGGCGCACGGTGGGCACCGGAGCTGCGGAGGTGCGGGTCGAGCACATCGCCCAGATCGTCTCCAAGCTTACCGGCGTGCCGGTGTCCGAGCTCACTGTCGAGGAACGCCAGCGACTGACTCAGCTCGAGCAGCAGCTGCACAAGCGGGTGGTCGGCCAGGAAGAGGCGGTGAAGTCGGTCTCGGACGCTGTGCGGCTGGCTCGCGCCGGCCTGCGCGAAGGCCGCGGACCGATCGCCAACTTCTTGTTCCTAGGCCCCACGGGGGTCGGCAAGACCGAGCTCGCCAAGGCCCTGGCCGAGAATGTGTTCGGCTCCGAGGACGCGATGATCCGGCTCGACATGAGCGAGTACATGGAGCGTCACACCGTGGCCCGGCTGATCGGCGCGCCTCCAGGCTATGTCGGCTACGAGGAGGGCGGCCAGCTCACCGAGCGGGTGCGCCGGCGGCCCTTCAGCGTGGTGTTGCTAGACGAGATCGAAAAGGCCCATCCGGACGTGCACAACGTCCTGCTGCAGGTCTTTGACGATGGCCGCCTTACGGATGGCAAGGGCCGCGTGGTGGACTTCACCAACACCATCATCATCGCCACCAGCAATATTGGCGCGGACATCATCCAGCGGCGGCTGCGCCAGAGCGGGGACGAAACAGCCGATCCCGCGCGGATGCGCGAGGAACTGATGGAGCCATTGCGCGCCCACTTCCGTCCGGAGTTCATCAACCGGTTGGACGAGGTCATCGTCTTCCACTCGCTGACCCGCGAGCAGATCCGCCAGATTGTGGAGATGCACCTGGAACGCGTCCGTCGCACGGCCCACGCGCAGGGTGTGGAGCTGGAGACCGACAAGAGCTTGGTTGAGCACCTGTCGAACGCAGGCTACCGGCCCGAGTTCGGAGCCCGAGAGCTGCGGCGGCTGATCCGCTCGACCCTCGAAACCGAACTTGCCCGAAGCATGCTCAGTGGCGAGGTCGCCGATGGCGACCGTGTCCGGGCCCGTTGGGATGAGGCGTCGCAGCGCTTGATGTTGGAGACCCAGCGCGAGGCCGCCGGCGGCAAGGTTTCGCGCAAGCCCGCAGGTTCCGGCGGAGCAAGGCGCGGCGACGGGCAGAACGGTAGGGATGAGCCATCGCCATCGCGATCCGCCGACGAGCAACCGCGGCCGGGAGCCTGAAGCCATGTAAGAAGCCGCCCGCGGGGAAAACCCAAAGCGCAATGCGCCTTCGAGCGCAGGCTATTGGTCCGGACCCAGCTCCGCGGGTGGCGGAGAGCGTCACCTCCAGCAGCCTACGCGCTGCACCACAGATCGAAGACATGGCCGCACCGACCAGGGCTGGCTACGATGGCCTTTCCAAGCACACTTCGCGCCATGCCCGGTCGGCGACCGCAACAAGTTCGGCTTCCCGACAAGGTTTCGGAATGTTGGCGTAGGCGCCAAGTCCCTCGATCGCCGCCAGGGTTTGAGGATCGTTCCATGCTGAGGAAAACGCGATGCGAGTCGGCCGATCGGCCAGGATCTGACGCGCGACTTCCAGACCGTCGCCTGGTCCAAATAGTCCGATATCCATGAAGATCAGGTCGGGGCGGTGGATTTTGGCCATTTGAAGCGCCTCCTCCGCAGATTGGGCGATCCCACAGACGATGTGGCCCTGTTCGACAAGCGCGGCCTCAAGCCCCCAACTGACAAACATCTCGTCCTCGACGAGGAGCACTTTGAGAACTGGAGGAAGGAGAGAACTAGACATGGACGTTGGGCGTAGCGCCCCCTTGGCTGTGGATTGGGGCGGGACGGCCCAGTGGCAGTTCAAAGGTGCAACGCAGGCCGGTGCGGGCGAAATCCAGCACGGGATCTGCGCCCCGGCGCATCATGCCGTCGAGCAGCTCGGTGCCGAATCCCCGGCGCGAGGGGCCCTCCACTGGGGGGCCGCCGCTTTCCCGCCAATGGACGCGCAAACGATGCTGGCCCATCTTCTCTTCGGTCCACCATTCGACGTCGACGCGCCCGCTGTCGGCGGAGAGCGCACCATACTTCGCCGCATTGGTGGCGAGCTCATGAATCGCCAGACTTAGCGGCACTGCGGCTTGCGGCGGGACCTGACGGCGGTCACCCGCCAGCCGCAACCGAGTGACGTCGTAGGGACGCAGTTCGCGTTCGATCAAGTCGCGCACGTCGGCGCCCTCCCAACCGCCCTGCGTCAGCAACTCGTGGGACGTGGCGAGCGCGATCAGCCGGTCTTCAAACGCCTTGATGAACACCTGCGGATCGGGGCTCGTGCGGGCGCTGCGGGCGGCAATGGCCCGGACGGTGGCAAGGGTATTTTTGATGCGGTGCTGTAGCTCGCGCATCAAAAGCCGCTGAGTTTGCTCGGCGCGGATGCGTTCGGTGACGTCGGCGCCCTCCAGAAAGACGCCGAACACCTTTCCCGCGCCGTCGGTCAGCGGCTGAAAGACAAAGTCCAGGTAGCGTTGCTGCGGATCCCCGACCTCATCGACTACCGTCGCGGCCAATCCATGGCCGACAAAGGCCTCACCCGTCGCATAGGCGCGTTCAAGCACCGGGCCATAGTCCCGATAAATCTCGGGTACGGCATCTCGCGCGGGGAGCCCCACCAGCGGCCGGTCGCCTACTAGCCGCTGGTACGCTGCATTGACGAGTTCGAAGATTTGATCCTCGCCGGTCAGCAAGGCGATGAAGCCGGGCGCCTGGTCGAACATTTGGCGCAGTCGATCCCGGTCCACATAGAGCGCTCGGTTGGTCTCCACCAGTTCCAAGGCGCCCGACAGAATCTGCGATGCGACCTGGGAGATATCCGCCGGCGGTGGGCCGTCCGGCGCCAGCCGCGCGAACTCGGTGGCGTTGGTCAGATGCGCCAACACCAGATGAACCGCCCCGGCTTCGTCGAAGATCGGAGAATGGCAGATTGTAAAGAAGGCGCCTTCATCCAGGGCCTCTTCCATTGAGCCGCCATAAAAATGCAGGGCGATGCGGTCGGACTGGCCCGAGCGAAAGACCGCGGCCACTGAGCGGCGAACGACCTCGTCCCCTTGCGCCTCCAGCAACCCGCGGGCGCGCGGAAACGCCTCAAACACGCCCTTGGAGATCAGGTCCGAGCGTGGGTGGCCAAAGCCCTCAGCCAAGGCCGTGTTGACCCACACCAGGGTCAGATCCGCCGAAACGACTGCGTACCAGTTGGGCGAAAGGTCCAGCGCCGCAAAACGATCATGCATGTGCAGCGTCCTCATGGGATGAGCTGAGGGTGCAATGACTGGCCCCGGTGCGGATCGCTTCGGCCAAAAGCTCCTCAGGCACGTCGTGCAGTAGGAAGGCGGGGACCACCCTGCGGACCGCGGCGAGCGGCGCCGCCAGCCGCCGCAGAGACTTCTCCGTGAACGGCTGCCCCGCTTCAGGCATGAGCGATCCGGTCGTGCCGGCGCGCCGGAGTTGCTCGGCGGCCGTGGACGTGAGGGCGAGGCGGCAAACCACTCCGCGGCAATGGGGTCGCAGGAGAGCGACAATTTCGGCCAGACGGTCTGGAGGAATTCCAGCCTCGAGATCGATCAGTTCCCAGGCTAAGGAATTACGCGCGCCCGGCTCCAGACCCTGAACAGCGTGAATCAAGGCGTAGCGACTGCTGGAATTGGAAACCACCTTGTAGGATACCGGCACGAGGAGGCCGCCGGCCGAACGCGGGGAACGAGCTCGCAACGCGATCGCTTCAGTCAGCGCCGCGAGGTCCACGTCCAGATGATCGGCCGGTTGTAGCTCCGCCCGCCGCGCGGCGGATATTTCGCGATTGGCCGCCGGGTCGTAGATGGTCACCCGCGCGTAGCGACCGACCATCCGCAGGCCATTCTGAAGGTCCCACATGGGTTCCAGGCTGAGGGCGACGGCAAGGTCACGACCAAGCCGTGTGGGCACAGCGAAGCGCTTGCGCATTATTTGCGGCCCTGGCGGGCTGCTCGAAGCGGGCACGGCGGCCGCGGCGGCCCGCGCGTGCTCCGCGCGGAACCGCCCTATGTCGATAGGTTCGCAGACGAGTGCGTCGCCTTCCGCTGAGGTGACGTTCCGAACGTCGATATCGCTGTCGCTGGCCGAGCCCAGGAAGAATTGCATCAACTCTCCCGCCAGCCTCAGACATATCGCCTGGGCCGAGGCGCCGCGCTCTTGGGTCTGAGCGATCAGGAAGTGAAGGTCATCAACGCGCACCACAAGGTCGTGCTGCGGCAGTTGCCTCAGCAGCACCGCTTCAAAGTGCGCCCAGATGTGCTCGCACTTCTTTGGCCAGCGGTCACCCAGCCTCGCGCGAATGGGCTGCAGCCCGATCACCTGAACGCTGCCCTGGAGGACAAGGTCATTGATCCCGACGCGCTCCAACTGCGCGCTTGCATCCGGGCGCATTACCGGCCGGGAGGAGGCGATCGACGCTAAAGGGGCTTTACTCATGCACAGGTCGCCCGTTGGAGACGTCCGAACCATGTGGGTGCGCCGCGCCTACTGAGAAGTTAAGCGCGCGCGTGACCCAAGGTCGCGGGTTGGTTCATCGAACGGTGAGCGCCGATCGCGCTGTGAACTCCGCCCAGTGCAGTGCAGATCGGACGCAGCCATGGCTGAGAGCGCGGTGGGCGCTCTCAGCCGGAAGACGGGCTGCATTCCGGGGAAAGTTGGTATTGTTGGCTAGTTCGGCTTGGCCGGAGCAAGCTGCGCCATCAGTTCTTCCTTGCGGGCTTTCAGCCGCTCGCCCATCGCGTCGAGGTCCTCGTCGCCGCGCTTGGCCTGGGCGAAAATCCCGCCGGGCTGTTCCTCTTCCTTTACGTGGTGCTTGATGTACTCGCCGAGCACCTTGACCTTGGCGTCGTAAAATTCGGCGCTGGGCTTCATCGTCTCGATCTCGGCGATCAGCTTCTTGGCGCCGTCATGCTCGACATAGGCCTCGTCGAGCATGTCGTCTTCAACCTCGCCGCGTTCTGCTGGGTAGAAAATCTCTTCCTCGATCTGGGTGTGAACCTTCAGGGCGAGGGCGATTTGGTTGAATAGGGCCAGCTTGTCGGCTTCCTTCTCCAACTGTTCGTACTCGTCGAACCAAGCCTCCACTTGGCGGTGATCCTGCTTGAGCAGACTGACGGCCAGAGGATCTCGGCGTCCTGTCCGGCGCGTGCGGCGCGGAGCCGTCTTGGTTGCGGTTCCAGACTTGGCTTTCGGGGACGTCTTTGCGCTCGTGGCCACGGTTGTCTCCTGACTAAATGTGATGCGGAAATGGAAGGGCCGGGACTCTCCCTCCCGGCCCTTCGGCGTCAGCGGACGCCGGCTTCGCCGGCGTCGCCTTCGCGGTCGTCGTCGAGGGTCTCATCCTCGCGCTCGACGCCTTCGCTCTCGCGATCGACCCCTTCGCCTTGGGTCTGGCGAGGCTGCTGCTCTTCCTGCTGGAAGGAGCGGCGTTCGGGGTCGGGATTCACATCCGGCTGGGCGCCCTGTTGGCCTTGGCCGCCCTGTTGCTGATCCGGACGCTGGTCCTGCCCGGCCGATTGCTGCCCCGGTTGGTTCGGGTTTTGGTCGCCGGTCTGTTCTTGCTGGGTCATGACATCCTCCTTGAACGCAGCACAGAACGGCGCCGGATTGGGTGGGTTCCCCAGTAAAGCTTGTCGGGATCTAAAAAGAATGAGGACTGTACCTGGAGCCGTCGTAGTGTCGGCAACCAGACACTTAGAGCGGGAGTTGAAAAGGGTCGTGGCGCGCGCGAATATTGTCATTGGGCCAGTGTAGGGCGGTAAGCCGACTCCACGACTCATCGCGCTCCGTACGGCCAGGAAGCCGGGCCGGCTCGCGGGATCGGCTGCTCAACTTGCTCTATCTGCAGTGGGCCGGCGATTGCACCGCGAACGCGGTCTAAGATGGCCTGTCCGCTTCTGGGCTAGGCGACCTCCTGCCGGTCCGGGCAGGCTGGCGGGTCTGCGAAGTTTCAGGCTGGCTTTGCGACCGCCAAAAACGCGCTGCCTTGTAGCAGATCGACCTGCCCGCGGCCGTCCATGCTGCAGCGCGCCTTTCGTGGAGGAATCCACCGCCCCAATCCCGTCAATTCGTTCGGCCGCTCGTCGGGTCAGTTGCAGGCTTGGCGGCGGGCCCGACAGTCTCGGCGTCCGCCGCTCGGGCATCGCGTCACCGGGCCAAGACAACAGCGGGATGAGAAACCTTAGCCTTAGCTCCGGGTTATCACCGAGCCGGCGGCCCTGAGGACGCTGGTTCCGGGGTCGCGAGACCCGCCGCCAGGAGACCGCATGCCGCTCGACGCCACGACCCCCAATGCCGACCGTGTCGCCACCGGTGTTCCAGGTCTAGACGAGATCCTGGGCGGCGGATTGACGCGCGACCGCATCTACCTGGTCGAAGGCACGCCTGGCTCGGGCAAGACGACCCTGGCCCTGCAGTTCCTGCTGAAGGGCCGAGAGCTCAAAGAGAGCGGGCTCTACATCACGCTGTCGGAGACCGAGGCCGAGCTTCGCGCCGCCGCCGCCAGTCATGGCTGGTCGCTGGACGGCATCGATCTCTTCGAACTGGTTAGCGAAGAAGGCCTCGATCCCGACAGCGAACAGTCCGTCCTGCATCCTTCCGATGTCGAGCTCGGCGAGACGACGCGCGGCGTGATGGCCCAGGTGGAAAAGACCAGGCCCATGCGTGTGGTGTTCGACAGTCTGTCTGAAATGCGTCTGCTGGCCCAGAACCCCCTACGTCACCGTCGCCAGATCCTGGCCCTCAAGCACTTCTTCTCAACGCGCAAGTGCACGGTCCTCCTGCTCGACGACCAGACCTCCGAGGATGGGGATCTGCAGCTGCACAGCATCGCCCATGGTGTAGTCAGTCTGGAGCGGACGGCTCAGGAGTACGGCTCTCAACGCCGGCGCATGGAGGTCGTGAAGATGCGCGGCATCAAGTACCGCGGCGGCTTTCATGACTTCGAGCTCGACACCGGAGGCATCAGGGTCTTCGAGCGTCTAGTGGCCGCCCACCATGCCGCGGTCTTCAAGGAAGAGGTGGTCTCCACGGGCGCGCCCAGGCTCGATGAGCTCATCGGCGGCGGGCTTTCGCGTGGCACCAACACCCTGATCAGCGGGCCTTCCGGCGTGGGCAAGACAACCACGGCCGTGCGCTGCGCGCTGAGCGCCCTCGAGCGCGGAGAGAAGGTGGCTTACTACCTGTTCGACGAAGGTCTGCCGACCTTGTTGGCGCGCTCGAAGGCCCTGGGCATGGAACTGCAGCCCTATTTGGATACGGGCCAACTGGCGATACGCGCCATCGATCCGGCCGAGCTCTCGCCGGGCGAATTTGCCTTCCATGTCCGCGACGCGGTTGAGCGCGCCCGCGTGGGCACGGTCGTGATCGATAGCCTCAACGCCTACCTGCAGGCCATGCCGGGCCAGAAGTTCCTGCTTCTGCAGATGCACGAGCTCCTGACCTATTTGAACCAGCAGGGGGTGGTCACCCTGCTCATCCTCGGGCAGCACGGGTTCATCGGCGAGGTCCGCAGCGACATTGACCTAAGCTATCTCAGCGACAGCATATTGCTGTTCAGGTTTTTCGAGGCGGCCGGGTCGGTGCGCACCGCGATCTCCGCGGTCAAGAGCCGAACGACCGCGCACGAGAAGACCATCCGCGAAATCCGCCTGACGAGTGAAGGGATCGAAGTCGGCGAAGCTCTGACCGACTTCCAGGGGGTGATGTCTGGCCTGCCGTCCTACGAGGGCAAGGTCGCGATGCTTGGCGCGGAGGCGCCTGCCGCGAATGGATGAGCGGATCCTGATCCTCGCCCCGCGGGGCCGCGACGCACCTGTGATCGCCGAGACCCTAGCTATTCTTGGCCATAAGACGCTGATCTGCTCTGACGTGAACGCCTTGACCGTGGCGCTCCAAGGCAAAGCCGGCGCCGCCATCCTTACAGAGGAGGCGCTTGCCGAGCAGGGGAGCTCGGTATTGACGGATTGGTTGTCGGCTCAGCCGCCATGGTCGGATTTTCCCTTCATCGTCCTGGTCACCAAGCAACCTGGACGGCGGACCCAAGCCGACGCGGAGCGGCTGCTGGGCATGGGAAACGTTGTGCTGCTGGAACGGCCCATCAACGCCGAGACCTTGGTCAGCGCGGCGCGATCGGCTGTTCGCGCCCGCCGGCGCCAGTATCTGGCGCGGGACGATCTTGAAAATCGAACCAAGGCTGAAGAGCAGTTGCGCTTTGCCCTCGAGGCCGGCCACCTGGGCGCTTGGGATTTGGACCTGGAAAGTCGCTTCCTGACCACCTCCCCCACGGCCAGGGCCCATTTTGGCCGCGCGGCCGATGAGGCCATGACCTTGGCAGACGCCGTGGCCGCCGTGCACCCTGAAGACGCCTCTCGGCGCCGCGCCAACCTCGATACTTCCCTCACAGAAGGTGGCGACTATCAGGTCGAATATCGCGTGATCTGGCCCGATGGGTCTATTCACTGGCTTCAGGTGCGAGGCCGCCCCAGTGACCCGGAGCTGGGTGAGCCGCGGCGGATGTCGGGCGTGACGCTGGACGTGACGGCGCGCAAGGCCGCCGAAGCGGCGCTGATTTCAATGAACGAAACCCTCGAGCGGCGGATCGCGCAGAGCATTCGCGAGCTCAAGCGCTCCAATGCGCGCCTGGTCAACGAGATCGGTGCACGCGAGCAAGCCCAGGCCGCCCTGATCCAAGCCCAAAAAATGGATGCGATCGGCCAGCTGACCGGCGGCATCGCTCACGACTTCAACAACCTGCTGACCGCGATCGTCGGCAATGTCGACATGATCGAGCGGCGCAGCGACGACCCCCGCATCGCGCGCATGGCGGCCAACGCCCGTGAAGGCGTCGAGCGCGCCACCAAATTAACGGCCCAGCTGCTGGCCTTCTCGCGCAGCCAGCAGCTCGACCTGCAGGCCGTTGAGGTCGACGCCCTGATCGCCGGGATGGATGATCTGCTGACGCGAACCTTGGGACATACGGTGGAGGTGCGAACCGATCTGCGCGCAGGCACGATGCGCGCCACCGCCGATCCCAACCAGTTGGAACTGGCGATCCTCAACCTGGCGATCAACGCCCGCGACGCCATGGGGGAGGGGGGCGTGGTAGCGCTCGGCAGCCGCCTGGCCGATGACTGGCACGAGGGCTTGCAGCCAGGTCGGCACGTCGTCATCTCGGTCAGCGACACTGGTCATGGCATCCCGGCGGACGTGATCCACAAGGTATTTGATCCATTCTTCACCACAAAGAGCGTCGGCAAAGGCACGGGTCTGGGGCTGAGCCAGGTCTATGGCATCGCCACCCAGTCGGGCGGTACGGTGCGCATCGACAGCACCGTCGGGGTCGGCACGGTGATCGAGATATGGCTGCCGGTTAGCGATGCGGCCGAGCGGCTGCGGCCAAGCGAAATCCCGGTGAACGAGACCCCGCTCAGCCAGGGCGAACGGGTCCTCGTGGTCGATGACGATCCTGGGGTTCGACACTTCATCGTCCAATGCCTGAAGTCCCTCGGGTACGCCGTCACCGAGGCGGCCAGCGGCAAGGAAGCCCTCAATCGCCTCGACGCCGATCGGCCGGATCTATTGGTGGTGGACTTCGCCATGCCCGGTATGAACGGCGCACAGGTGGCCGCTCAAGCCCGGCTGGGGGCCCCAGACTTGGCCGTGCTCCTCGTGACCGGCTATGCGGACGCCCGCGCCATAAAGGATCTCGTTACTTCCGAGGAGGTTCTGCGTAAGCCGTTCAAGGTCAGCGACCTGGCGATCGCTGTGCGGCACGCACTGGAGGAAGCCGGCGTGGTGGAAGCCTAAGTGGCCCCAATGCCTCAAGCGGTCGGACGCGGCTAAGCTTTAAGGCAAGGCTTGGGGAATTCTCAGAAGCATCGCTCGCGGCTAGAGGCCGGGTATCTCGTTCTGTAAGTCCAGCGTGTTCGCCGCCGGGGCGCCGGAAGCTGTATTGTCGAAGATGCACCAGCTGCCGTCCGGGGAGCGTTGCATATTGTCCGTGAGACGGCGAAGCCACGCCTCGTCATAGGACGAATAGTACATGCGGGGCGATCCATGGAGGCGGCGGTAGGTGAAGCCCCTCCAGCCTCCTTGCGCTCCAGATTCGTGATTGGCGAACCGCAGCCGATCAACCGCTTGGTCAGTCAGGGAGCGGAACCGTCGGTGGCACGGTGAAACGACGCACCGTCCCGTCCCTAATGTAGATTTCGACCTGGCTTTCCTCTCCCGCCTCGGCCAGGCCTTGCGCAAGCCGAAGAGCCGCGCTCTCCGCTGAGGCGCCGCTCCTGAAGAAGAGTTGGTTCTCGATGGCGTTGCTGCGAACCATCCAGCCGCCTTCGGCCGGGATGATCTCAATGGCTTTCATTGATCCCTCCAAGCTCAATCGAGGCCACCACTTAGGGCGGATTTCGGGTTCCTCAAGGGGACAGCGACGTTCGCGGGCGGGAACGGCCAGCGATCATGCCCGGGCATGGCCCGAACTCGCGTTTAAGCCGGCCTGCGCGCTAGGGGCCGGCGAAATGCAGCTAGGGCTGGGCCAGGCTCCCCGCGAAGGCGGAGATGCAGGAATTCTCAGCCTTTGCATCTGTCGCTCGGTGCGCACCAATCGTCACATGTGAAGGGGAGGCGGGCCTCGGAAACCAAACTTGAATGTTGGCGTTCTCGGGGGCCGATAGGGAGGCTTTGCATGCGAGTGGAATTTACGGTTGCCGAAGTTGCCGGGCGCTGGCGAGTGCAGCGGGGCTTCACGGGGGCTCTGACCTATCTCGATTTCGATGCGGCGGTGCGGGCCGCCGAAACCCTGGCAAAAGCGGCCGCGGCGAAGGGCGACAAGGGCGCCGTTCGGATCCTGAGGAATTCTTATCCGCCCGAGATCCGGACCTTTCCGCCGGAGTTCCCGCGCGCCCGGCCCAGCGTCGAATATAAGCCCGAGCGCGACTGGCGAAACGTCGGCCACGCCAATACCGGCTAGATAGGCGCCGGTTCGCCGCACGGCGTGATCGTTCGCCACTGCGAGGAGGCGCTTCAGAACTTTTGCCGCTTCATGCGCGTTAGGCCCAGATTCTGGTTTGACCCGGGCAGGTGAACACAGTGAAGGGCTACCTCTACGACGCGAGAGGCGGGGACGCTTCAGTGGAGGTGACCGCGCAAAGCCTGCGTGAGCTCGGCAGCACCAGCCTGCTGTGGCTCGACCTCGAGCGGGAGGACTCCGAGAACCTGGAGGACGCGGCCGTCCTTTTAGAGCTTACCGAAAAGTCGTTACGGCAGCTGAAACGTCCCGAGCTGCCCCGCGTGGACAACTACGGAACCTACTATCAGTTCAGCGTTCAGGCGGCCCCGAATGGCGCGCACACCAGCGCTGCACGGCTGGATTTCCTGGTGGGGGACAACTGGTTGCTGACCGTACGCGACAAGGGGATCGAATTTCTTGCGGCGTTTCGAGGGCAGGATAAGGCGGACACGGCGATCGGTGAATTGCGTGCTCAGGACCTCGCCGCCAGCCTGCTCGACTGGCACCTTGAATCGTACTTCGCTGAAGCGGCAGCTATCGAGGCCGCGATCGATCGGATCGACACCAAAGTGTTGGCCGAGCCCTCCGCTCGTTCTCTGCTCACACGCATGCTGGCCATCCGCCAGCGGATCTCCAGCCTTCGCCGGGCGCTAAGTGCTCAGCGCCCAGTATTCTATGGTTTGGCCCGCCCCGACATCCTGGCCGGTCTACACACGGAAGGCGCGCCGTGGGCGGCCCTTTCGGCCCGGTTCGAACGCTCCGTCGATACGATCGAAAACCTCCGCGACCACTTGCTGGGCAGCTTCGAACTCTTCACCTCCCGAACAGGGCAAGAAACGAACGAGCTGGTGAAGGCTCTCACGTTTTTTACGGTCATCATCGGCAGCGTAGCGGCGATCGCCGGCCTGTTCGGGATGAATTTCGATCCGCCGTTCTTTAGCACCGGCGCAAAAGGGTTCTTCGCTGTGACCGGCGGCCTCCTGATCATCGCCATGGCGGCTTGGTGGTGGGCCCGGCGACGGCGTTGGATTTGAACCGCGAGTTTTCAAATTTGGGAACTGTTGGATGGATTGCGCAATCGCCTGCTTGCGGGCGGAGCCGCCAGAGAACTTCGTCGACCCCGGGAGAGGGTGAAAATGCCGCCCCACAGTGAGGATGACGCAATCGTGGGAAGGAGCAGCCCTGGCGGGGTGGGCCTGCTCATCATCGACCTGATCAATGATATGAGCTTTCCTGGGGCGGAAGCTTACCGCGCCGACGCTGAAGCAGCGGCTGTCACGGCTGCAGGTCTGCGCGAGAAGGCCGATCAGCTCGGGGTTCCAGTCGTCTACGTCAATGACAACTACGGCCAGTGGCATTCCGAAAAGACGCGGATCGTCGAGGCCTGCGCAGCTGTTGAGAGCCCCGGACGCGAAATGGTTCAACGGATTGCGCCCCGGCCCGACGACTACTTCGTCATCAAGCCTCAGTTCTCGGGCTTCTACGCCACCAACCTGCCGGTGCTGTTGCCGCAGTTGGGCGTCAGCAGGCTGGTGCTCACCGGCATCGCTGCAGACATCTGCGTGCTCTTCACGGCGGCCGACGCCCACATGCGGGAGTATGATCTCTGGGTCCCCTGCAACGCAGTAGCCAGCGAGACCAAAGAAAAGGCCGCCTGGGCGCTTGAGATCATGCGGGACAGCATGGGCGCCGAAACCCGCCCCACCCACGAGTTTTCACTCGAGGCGTGGATCGATCGGCGGGCCAAGCGCCCCTGAATACTTCGCCCACGGCGGTGGCTTCGATTACCGCCGCGAGGCGTCCAAATCTCTCATCCGAACGTTCTAGGTGCTCAGGACAGAGGAGTGAGGCGATGCAACTTCGAGTTTTGGCGATTACGCTAGCCCTTGGTTCAACGCTTGCCGCTTGTGAGGGGCCGACCCGTAGCGCACGAGACGACGAGACCGGCGGTGACCGGAGGGTTGAGGCCCTGAAGGGAGCTGACTCAACTGCGTCCGCGAACGTCGATGCCGCGGCGACGGTCAACCAAGTCCAAATTCCGGACTATCCCCCAGCCGATGCGGACCAGAGTTCTCCAGCGGCGTCCGCGAAGGCGCCGCGCTGATTGTGGCCGCGGCTGTTAGGTCTTCAGGCCTCGGCGGGCGCCGTTAGCCCCCTCAGCGGGCTTCTGTCTCGGAGGTTGGCGGGCAACGTCAAAGTGCACGATCCTGGGTCCGTTCCAGTATCAGAACCGGGCTCGCCAGGAGCGCCCGCGCCCCCGACGAACGCGGCGGACGTGGCCAGGCGAGATCCATCCATCGTTAGGCCGCTGAGGGGCCCCCGCGAAGTGCGTCAAGCTCCTGAAGGATCTGTCTCATTGCTGCGTCAGCGGGCTGGCGTTGAGGCCCAAGCTCACCGCCGTTCAAGATCGCTTGCAACCGCTGGCGCGCGCGACTGACGCGGCTCTTGATGGTTCCGATCGGACAGCCGCAGATTTCGCTGGCCTCTTCATAGGAGAGGCCGCCCGCCCCAATCAGAACAAGCGCCACCCGCTGGTCGTCTTCCAGCAAAGCCAAGGCCTGCCGGACCTCTTCCAGTTCGATTGCAGCTAAAGGATTTGTCGGGGAGGTGAGAGTACGTTCCGCGATTTCGGGATCGAGCTGCGTGGCGCGCCAAGACCTGCGCCTCAGGGAATAGAACTGATTGCGGATGATCATGAAGGTCCAGGCTTTCAGATTGCTTCCGGGCTCGTACCGGTCTCGTCCGTTCCACGCCTTCAGCAGGGCCTCCTGCGCGACATCGTCCCCTTCCGCGTGGTCGCGACAGAGCGCACGCGCGAAGGCGCGCATCTGAGGAATGAGAGCCGTCAGCTGAGCTGTGAATTCATCATCGAGGGGGCGTTGCACGGCCATTGTCGCCTCCATATGTCGAGTCACGGCGCTGAACGCCGTAACGTCTAAAAGGCTGCAACCTGCTGAAATCAGCGCCTTGACCTCGGTCGCTGGACGCTCCTTCCAAGGTTGGGCGTCAGCAAGTTGATGCTCACCGGCATCGCCGCGGACATCTGCGTGCCCTTCACGGCCGCCGAAGCGCACATGCCCGAATATGATCTCGGGGGGCGAGCAACGCCGTCGCAAGTGAGACCAAGGAAAGCACCGCTTGGGAGCTGGAGATCATGCAACCGCAGAAATCCCACCGACCACCGAATTTCCCTTGAGGACTGGATCGTATCCAACCCCGCGCTCGGCCCAATCTAATCGGTCCCGGTCTGATCATGTGGCGCCCCGACCGGCTTGCTTTCCGGCGAGCCGCGCTCGCGCAGGAATATCGCCAGCACGATCAACACAGCCGTTGACAGAAATTCGCTCTGCCAGTTCTGGAAGCTTTCAAACCAGAACTCGGGCCCTTGGACGAATTCCATGGGACTGGGCGCTGGGTGGCCGTGGGCGAGCGCTTCACCTGCAGCGCGTCGGGCGCTGTTGAGCCAGTGGAGGAAGAAGCTCGCCAGGAAGAGGGCCAACAGCGTCAACCCCAGAGAATGGGAGTAGATCGTGCGAACCCATCCTCCAACCCGTACCGGGAGAGGCGCCTCTGGGGCGTCGGAGTCGCGTTTGGGGTCCCGGTCCTGCCGGGCCGACTTGTCGGGATCCTTGGATTCCGGAGAACCTCGCTGGAAGAGATACGCCGTGAGCATGACGAACACCCACATCTGTAGGAACTCGCTCTCCCAGTTCTCGAACAGCGCCGAGAGAAAGGCTCCGCTTGCGAGATAGGGGAAGAGGAGAAGCGGGGCCCGGCCGTGATCCAGCAGGTACTGGTTCTGGCTGGCCCAGCCGCTGATGGCCTGCCCTACGAGGCTCGCCGAAAAAAGGCCTAGGAGCGCGATTGTTAGGCCGTTGTCTCGCAGCCAGTACTTCATGCGCAGTGAAGGCGCGGGAGCACGCTCGGGTTCCTGGCTCGCAGAGACGCGAGCCAATAACCGCGACGATTGAATTGTCGTTAAGCTGTGCCCGTAGGTGAGGATGACTCGCCCGTTCGGCGTCGCAGACGATCGTTGAGTCAACAGTGCTTCTCCGGCTCGGCTCAAGCTCAAGCGTTCCGAAAGGGACGCGGTTCTGGAAAGCACGGGGCCGTCATCGCCCTCTTGCCCGTAAGTGGATCTTTGCGCTTCGCCACCGCATGGAAGCTCACCGGATGGGGCGGCCTGCGTTGCCGTTGCGCCGCTCGTAGTTGAACGAGCTCAGTGCGACCACCCCCGCCACAGCCGCCAAGATCACCGCGGCTATGATCGGGTCGTAGTGCGACCCGTGGTTTGGGAAGAGGCTGTATGAGGTATTAATCATCGCGTGGAAAAGGATCGCCGAAAACAGGCTTTGCCCACCGTAGGCGTAAATCCAGCCCATGATCACGCGCATGGCCACGGTCGCCACGAACTGGCCGATCACCCACGTGGGCGCGTGACCTTGGCCGAGCCACCAGGGCGGAACGTGCCATAGCGCCCAGACGGCGCCGACGGCCAGACCAGCGCCTAAGACGCCGTATCGGCGCTGAAGCGGTTCGGTGGCGTAGCCCGTCCAGCCGATCTCTTCGAAGATCGCTGCGAAGAAGTACACCGCGAAGATCAGCGGCGCCTGAACCAAGGGGACCGACACAACGCCAGGGAGGGGCGACCCGAGCCCTCTCATAACCCCATATGCCATTACGGCGCCCGCCGGCATGCAGAGCACTGCAATCGCCAACCACCGAACGCTCCGGATGCACATGATGTCGCCGGTTCGGCGCCAAAGAGCCCGCGCCGCCGCAGCGCCGAGCTCGTGATGGGTCGCTAAAGTCGCGACGGCAGCCGGGACAACGATCATCAGAACGGTCGCTGGCAAGCCGAAGAGCAGATGGCGAACGGGCCAAAAGGCTCCCCAGACGTAGAACGGGATCGAGAGCGCCAGCACCCAGGCAAAGAAGCGAAAAACTCGCGCCGTAGAGTGCTCCTCGTCACCCATCTGCGGGGCCTCCGCTCGGTGAAGAAAACAACTTAGTGCAGATGACCGTCCTCCCGCCGTGAGGCGGATCAAACCACCGTCATACGCACTAGGGAAGCGGGCCTGAGCGCAGGGAAGGTGACGCCCCTCACTTCTGCATGGGGTCAGAAGCGGTCGAGCCTGAAGCGCCCGCCAGCGGACCTCACCAGTGTCCACTTCTCGGCTGCGACCACACTTCCGCTTATGGCGCTGAGCGCCGTCAGGTCAATTTGCCGAGGAGCCGACCCGGCGAACGTCGCAGACGGGTGGATGCGCAACGCAGGCACCGGCCGTCACCCTTACTTTCCCTTGAGGCGTTCGAGGAGGAACCGCGCCGATCGGTACCACATTGCGACGCTGCTGATGGTCGCCAGCCCGTCGAGGCCCCAAAGACCGACCGGCTCGTGCGTACGGGCCGCTTCGGTCGGCGCGCCTAAAGCTTGCGCGGGATCAGAACCTGCATGCTCTTGTAGCCCTTGACGAAGGTCGACGGCACCCGCTGCGGCTCTTCGAGCACCTGGATGTCGGGAAAGCGCTTTAGGATTTCTTCCCAGATGATCTTCAGCTGCAGCTCGGCCAAGCGGTTGCCCACGCAGCGGTGGACGCCGAAGCCGAAGGACAGGTGCTGGCGCGGCCGTTCGCGGTCGATGATGAAGTCGTTGGGCCGGTCGATGACCGTGTCGTCGCGGTTGCCCGAGACGTACCACATGACGACGTTGTCGCCCTTCTTGATGATCTTGCCGCCCAGTTCGTAGTCCTGCGTCGCCACGCGCTTCATGTGGGCGAGGGGGGTCTGCCAGCGAATGGTCTCGGACACCATCGACGGGATGAGATCTGGATTGGCGCGCAGTTTGTCGTACTGGTCGGGGAACTTGTTGAGGGCGTAGATCGAACCGGAGATCGTGTTTCGGGTGGTGTCGTTGCCGCCGATGGTCAGCAGGATGATGTTCCCGAGGTACTCGAACTGGTCCATGTCCTTGGTGGCTTCGCCGTGGGCCAGCATCGAGACCATATCGCCGTCGATCGGGTTGACCTTTCGCTCGGCCCAGAGGTTCAGGAAATAGCCGGCGTAGGCGCCCATCTCGGCGCGCTTTTCTTCCCACGTGTCGACAATGCCGTCCCCCGGGCGAGACATCACCGTATCCGACCAGCGGGTCAGCTTGCGGCGATCTTCCTGCGGCATGCCGAACAGAGTGGCCAGCGTCATGGCCGTCAGTTCCATCGAAACCTTGTCGACCCAGTCGAACAGCTCGCCGATCGGCAAGCTGTCCAAAATGGCTCCAGCGCGCTCGCGGATGAGGGGTTCCATGACCTTCAGGTTGTGCGGCGAGACCGCGGGGCTGACGGTCTTGCGCTGCTCATCATGCTTGGGTGGGTCCATGGCGATGAACATAGTCGGACCGCCGGTCGGTCCGCCAAAGGGGCCGCCGGTCATTTGTGCGCCGCTGGCCACCAGCTTGGCGATCATCTCCTCGCTGGGGCCGAGGCTAATGCCCCCTTCAGAGGAGAACACCGCATGATTGGTGTCGACCTCCATGATGTCGTTGTACCGGGTAATCGCCCAATGGGGTTCGAAGTCGCTGGCGGGCGTCCAGTGGACGGGATCCTCAGCCCGCAGGCGGTCGAAGTACGGCCACATCGCGTCGGCCTGGAAGAGCGCCGACTGCGCCGCGTTGAGGGTCTCGATCGGCTGGGAATAGACCTGGTCAAGCCCTTGCTTGACGGTGGAGGCGTCCCGAATGGCGCTCTCGCTCATTGTCCTGTTCCTCCTTGGGTCAAGCCTCTGAAGGCCTGTTGTCCCTAGGTTTCGCCCCTTGAGCAGCCTTCGACAAGGCTTAACATGACGCGAGCGTCACCTTTTCGCCCAGCATCGGGCCGCGACTTTCTTGGACGTACGTTTTTGGCGACTTGGCCAATGTCTCCTGCTGGCAAAGACGCACCAAGGTGGAGTTCGGCTACAAGAAGGCAGTCAACTTCAGAGCCTTTCAGTTCCTCCTGGGATACCGAAAGCTGGAGAGCACCGTGCGATACCTAGGGATTCCGAGTTCGTGGACGGTTGCGCCATCATCGGCCCGTTCGAGCTCTTTCCGCTTCTATCGCTAAGAAGAGGAAATCCACGACTGGACGCCAGCGCGTGCCAGACCACCCATGCGAGCTCGGGTGATTGATATAGGTCGCCGTCACACGGTTAGGCACGTCGCCCGACCCGCTGAGACTGTAGCGGCGGGCCCATTTGGGCTGGCCCTCGAAATCGAACGTGTAGGCAGGCTCGTCGCTGGCGGGCATATTATTCCAGAGCGCCTCTCCCAGCACGAGGACGGCCTCGGCCTGAGACCGACGCATCACTTCGAAGAAGGGCTCCCGCCCCGCGTCCCACATCGCTTGGGTTGGTCGAATACGGGGGCCGTCGGCCACGACGACGGGAACATAGTTGTAGAAGACGATGGAGGACCAAATGGCCACTCGGTCGTCGATCTCGTTCCCATGCGGCGGGGCCTCTTCGGTGTCCGATGACGGACCCCTCCGTGCCGCAAGCAGCCCACCCACACGGGTGAAAAAGCCCTTCGCCTGCGGAGCAAGGCCGCCGTTCAGATAGTGCTCAACTGCCCATTGGGTCATGTCGGGCACAACGGACCCAACTGAGTGATCGGAGGAATAGTGGGACTCCCCGACGACCATTAGGCGCCGCCCGTTCAATGCGTTGTCGGATGCTCCCCAATGGCCCACGCATATCCACGGCTGAAACAAACTGGCTCTCCTAAAAATTCGGCTAGGGAAGACTGAATTATGCCCGGCATCAGGGGGTCTTGAAGCGGTTTATTTTCTTCGCTCAAGGGGGAAAGTGCGCTCGGTCGAGCGCTTCTATGATCTGTCGCCAATTCACGACCGTTACGATTGAATTGCCGTTAAGCGGCCCTTTGAGGGGGCTTGGCGGAGCTTAGGTCAGCTTCCGCCTCTCAGCCGCATCGCTGCCGCGGGCCCCTTAAGACAAGGAGCCGCCGCTAACACGGCGCCTTTAGCGCCAGGCCTTGGAGAGGCCGGGAGGCGGGCGCTCGCCTGGCGCCGCTCGGGGCTGAAGGGAGTCCGTGAAGTTCGCGATGGCGGAGTTGTAGATCTCAGCCCGTTCGAGAAACCCCATGTGGTTGACGCCGTCGACGCGCTCCAGTCGAGCGTCTCGGGAGCTGTCAGCGATGGCGGTGCTCGCATCCATCAGGGTGACGATGTCGAGCTCGCCGCCAATCACGAGGATCGGAAGCTTGAGGTTTGAGAGCGCGCCGCTGGCGTCCCAGTGAAACATGGCGAGGTTGCCTCGCGCCTGGGCTGCGGGGGAGTTGCGGGTGGCCAGCAGGGTCGTGTGCTCCAGTTGGCTGCGCGTGACGTAGCGGCCAAAGCCCAGGCGATTTGCCATGTGGGCCGAACCGCTGAAGTAGCTCTGCCAGGCGCCAAGCCAGGCAAATGGCGCCAGCCAGATGGCTAGGTGCATCATGGGCTCGATCAACGGGCGCTGAAGCGCACGGGCAAGCGAGCTGAAGACCATGGTTCGGAGGGGATTGGTGTAGGTCGTGTTGAGCAAGATCACGCCGGCCACCTGCTGGAAAGCCTCCGGCCGATCGCGAGCGAGCGTCTGGATGGTCATGCCGCCGATGCTGTGACCCACCAGCACTGGCGGGCGTTCGGCCAAGGCTAGAACGGCCTGCAGGTCGGCGGCGAAGTTGGCGAGGTCGACGGCGCCCTTTCCGGCCTTGGACTTGCCGAGGCCAGGCAGGTCCCAGACGATGACCCGGAAGCGGCGGGCAAGGTCGCGCTTGGCGTAGTACCAGATCGTGGAGTCCAGGCCCCAGCCGTGGGTAAGCACGATCGGCGGGGCGTCCGGAGGACCCAGAAGTTCTACATAGAGCGAGCCGCCGCCCGCGGCGGGAAGGGTGCGCGCCTCGCCGCCCTGTCGTTCAGGGCGGGTCGGCGTTTCGTCACTGTGCGTGATCAGCGGCGACACCAGCAGGCGACCGAAGGCCGACCAGGCCAGCAGCCCCAGACCCAACCAAAGTCTCCAATCGTCATCGCGAATGCGGTGTTCGACGCCAGCGAGGTCGACGAAGGCGTGGCCGTGCCACCAGCTCCAGAGGAAATAGGAGCCTGACGCCAGGACAGCGAGGGACATCAGACCAAGTAGAATTCGCAATAGTATGAGGAGAGGCATGACGTAGGTACCTGCGGAAGGACGCCCACGGACGCCTCGACGCTCGGCTTCGACGAGGGGTGAGCAAGAGTTTTTTGAGGGCGGGGCGCGTATAGCGGCAAAGGAGGAACCCTCACGTCTTGTGGAGGGTTCCTTCGGCGAAGATATGCCTTCAGCATGTCATCACATCTATAAGTGCAGGAGACCGGAATTATTTGGCGAATTGGGTGGAGGTTCTGCATCGATCGGCCACCAAATCCATAGATGAGCACCGGGGTTACTGGTGAAGTGGCGTTCCAGATCCGCGGCGACTCCGGACGACGCGCGGCGATGGCCGGTCGAAGGCCGGCGCTCACCAAAAGCCGCCATGGCGTGTACAGGTCTCGCCTGAGAGCTACGGGTCGGCACGCAGAGTGCATTGCCGTGCCGCTGCGGAGGTCAGGTCAGTTTCGCTGCGGCCGTCCGACATGTGATTGTCGGTTTAGCCCGCCCGATCCTAGGCTAGCGCCCACCGCGCCGATCCTCGAGAGCCCAAATGTTCCGCCTTCTCGCGGCGATTGCCGCCATCGCACTCTCGTTCGCTTCGGCTGCCACCGCGCAGCAGAAGGTCGATTCATCCGCCGCCGAGGGTGCGGCCAAGGCCATGATCTCCCAGGCGAAGGCCGAAGGTATCTTTTCGTCGGGCTCATGGGACTACGGGCCGGTCGTCCGTCACGTCCGCAGCGGCATGTCCTGCCGCTTCCTGCTGAACGAGCCCGCCAACAGCATCACCGTCTTTGATCCTGCGCCCGGTCGCGGCGACGACGTCGGCTGCAACGCGATCGTGGCGGGCGTTCTGACCTCACACTTTGCAAGCCGGGCGAGCTTGGTCGGCAGTTTTGAAAGCTTCGCCGATGCGGCGATCCAGGCCTTCGACGAAAGAGTCGGGGCCTCCGCGCCCTATACCGGCGAAATATTTGAGCTTGAGGCTGCGACCATGCCGCCGACGCGCGTTCATCGCCGCGTCATCGAGATGGAGGGACGCAAATTCTATGAGCGCATCGCGCTCATAGATCTGGGGGAGTGGATCGTCACGCAGCGCATGACGGCTCCGCTCGAAGCTGCACCGTCGGTAGACCGTATGGCGACCATTGGCCTGGCGCTGATGGCCAAGGAGATGCGGGCGAGAGCGAAGAGCGATGATCGAGGCTAGCAAGGCGCCTGTAGTGCGGCCTTGCGGTGCGCCGTCAACGCTTCACCATGGCTGGAGCGCTAACTGCAGAGTCGATGAGTGGATCGCGCAACTGACGATCTTGAAGCCATGGCCGCAGCCCTTGAGGCGAGCGGCAGCTATCGCGTGCTGCGCAAGCTCGAGCCGAGGAGGTCGCACGGCCCCTCGCGGAGCGAGGGGCCGTTAGGACTGGACTGTTTGTCGATGTCGAGACGACCGGGCTCGACCCGGCGCGCGATGAGATCATCGAACTGGCGATGGTCCCATTCCTCTACGATCTAACAGGGCAAGTGCTCGAGGTCGGCGAGGCCTTCGATGAGTTGCGACAGCCCTCGATGAGCATCACTGCCGAGATCTCGGCCTTGACGGGCATCACCGACGAGATGGTGGCGGGGCGCTCGATCGAACCAGCCGCAGTGGCGAGGTTCGCTGCGCCCGCGGCCCTGGTGATCGCCCACAACGCCGCCTTCGATCGACGTTTCCTCGAGCGCTTTTGCCAGACCTTCACCACCAAGCCCTGGGCCTGTTCGATGTCCCAGGTGGACTGGGCCCGCGATGGCCATGAAGGCGCGCGCCTGGTGCATTTGGCCGCCGGCGCCGGGTTTTTCTACGACAAGCACCGCGCGCTCAATGACTGCCTGGCCAGCGTCGAACTGCTGGCGCGGCCGATGCGCCATAGCGGTCAGCCGGCGCTCGCCCACCTGCTAGACGAGGCGCGCCGCCCCAGTTGGCGGATCTGGGCGGAGAATTCACCTTTCGAGCTGAAGGACCTCCTGAAGGCGCGTGGCTATCGATGGAACGGGGAGGGGAACGGTTCGCTCAAGGCCTGGTACGTCGATGTGTCGGAAGCTGAGCGCGAGTCCGAACTCGAATTCCTGCGGCGCGAAATCTATCAACGAGAGATCGACCTGACCGTCCGGCGTATCGATGCGCACGACCGGTTCTCCGACCGGGTCTGACGCGTCGCCACGCTTGCGCGCCGCGCGTATAAGCCAGGCATGGCAGAGCAGCCTTCCATCGATCCGATCGATATCCAGGTGGGGCAGCGCCTTCGCGCCTTTCGTCTGGCTAAGGGCGCGTCGCAGACTTCCCTGGCCCGCGCCGCCGGCATCACCTTTCAGCAGATTCAGAAATACGGCAGGGCAAGAACCGGATCTCGGCCTCGATGATGTGCAAGATCGCTGAACAGCTGCAGATCAATCCCTCCGATCTCTTTCCGCCCGAGCATTGCGGCAGGCCGGTCGAGGGCGTGAGCGGGGCATTGCAGACCAAGGCCGTCGTCGAGGCCCTCAATCTCATTTCCAAGCTTCCGGAGGGGCGACAGAAGCAGGCGCTCAAGATCCTACGGACCCTCGCTGAGGACGATTGAGGCCTGTCGTGCCGATGATGGCGCGTCCCGGCGTGTTCTGGCGGTCGATGACGTGCGACGCTTGGGCTGTCACCCGCTGAACTGACGGCGGCGGCTGGGGGCAGCCCGCTCGTCTAGAGCTCGCAGATGATCCGGTCGAAGACGCGATCGCTGCGACGGTAGCCCTTTCGGGGAGCCCCCGAAGCTTCGTCCGCGATTGCCGCCTCCTGAACCTCGGCCAGATCAAGCACCTTCCAGCCCTTGGCCTCACCGCGCCGCCCGCTTCGAACCCAGGCGCGCACGATCGCTCGCCCGGTCCTGGAATAGCCAATGGCGTGAACCTCCACGCGGCGCGAATAGGTCGCGTAGCGCAGCTCAAGCTGCCTTTGAGTGCGCAGCGCCCGGGCGGCGATGTCGATCAGCATGGATCAAGAATGAGCTGACTCGGTGACGCCCACTGTTGGAAAGCCGACGCACAATCTGCGGCAGGTGGGCGCAGCTCAGTCGTCGCGGGGGCCCCTGGGCGAGACGTCGCCGCCCTTGCGACCGGCGCGGGCGGCAAGGGCGCGGTCGCGCGAGAAGGCGCGTTCCTGGGGTTCGACGGACTGCCCACCTTTGCGAGCGATCTCGCGCCGCCGCTCAGGCGAGAGCGATGCGAAACCTCGGGGGGCCTTGGGATCATCGGACATCGGAATGCTCGGCTGCGGGATCGGCATGTTGCAGCTTTCCGGCGGCCCAGGCCTCAATCTGTCGTCGGCGCGCCGCCAGTCGAGACTTTCCGACAGGCGAGCGCGCCTGCGCCGGCGTGATGCGCACAAATCCGACATAGGCATAGGCTGCAGCCAGGCCGCCGAAGCGCTTGCGGTAGTAATCTGCACTTGGGAGATCCGGATCGGCGTCTATCAGCCTTGGCGTGAGGTCGCCGCTGCGCAGGAATAGCCTGGCGAGGCCTTGCAGGAGATCGTCTTGGCTCAAACTGCGCTTGGGGAAGTGCTTGGGAGCCGTATGGCCAAGCAGCGCGAACGCGGCCCGCAGACTGCCGAAGCGCGCGCGGTAGCTGCGGTAGTACGGCACGCCCATTGCCTTCAAGCGTGCTTCGCTGACCATGCCGTGGGTTGCTGCGATCGCTCCTAGCGCCTCAAGCAGTGCGGCCTCATCGGGGGGCGGGGTGACGTGGAGCGCGACTTGGGCGGCGCCGAAGGCTTCCCGAGAGATCAGCGAAGGGCCCGCACCCTTGACCGTGATCCAGGCGTCCTGCGGGGTGGTCCGTCGCCGGCCCCCGAGCGGTGTCGTTCTACGCTGCGTGGAGAGGTCGCCCATGTACTTTGGGTTGGTGAGGATGTCTCGCACCCGCTCGCCCGACCAGGTGGCCCCGCTGGGGGAGGGGACGCCTTCCTGGTTCAGGGCTCTTGCGATGGCCCCGGCCGTGAGGCCGTCCTTAGCGCAGAGCGCGAACATCCGCTGCACGACCTCGACCTCCTCGGGTGGGCCAGGGGTGACGATGGTGCGCAAGTCCCGATCGCCATTGCGCTCGCCTCGCGCCAGGCGTGAGCCGAGCCTTCCGTCCGCATGGATGACCTGGCGGGCAAGGCCAAAGCCCGGCTCTCCGTGCAGCCAATATCCTTGGGAGGCGTATCGTCGCTGAGCAGTTCTTACCTTGGCGCCAAGCTCGCGTGAAAACTCCGCCGCCATGGCGCGTTTGAGCGCCTTCATCAGGGCGTCAGGGGCTCCGGCTCCTTGCCCGAAAACTTCGGCGCAGTAGACGATACGCACGCCTTCCTGGGCGCAGAGGAACTCATAGTGGGCCGCCTCGTCGGGATCCTGGAAGCGGCCCCATCGGCTGACGTCGTAGACCAAGATCGCTTCAAAGTCGGCCTTCCCGCCAAGGACGGTGGCGAGCAGCTCGCGAAAAGCGGGGCGGTTCTTGGCGCCCACGCCGCTTAGGGCCCCATCCTCGTAGGTTCGGATGATCTCGTAGCCTTGGCTCTGCGCGTAGGCATCGAGCGCAATGGCTTGCTGGGT
Source organism: Phenylobacterium sp. P4_E10 (assembly GCF_056401675.1). NCBI lineage: Bacteria > Pseudomonadati > Pseudomonadota > Alphaproteobacteria > Caulobacterales > Caulobacteraceae > Phenylobacterium > Phenylobacterium sp. P4_E10. Next base: position 221,500 of record NZ_JBFUIW010000001.1, read on the forward strand.
CAGGGAATTGGGCTGTTGAGGCGTCGACATCCGCAGGTACTGCACGGCGCGGACCTTGGGAGGCTTGGGAGAGCTCGCCTTGGTGCGCGTCACGGCGTTTTGGCCTTGAGGCGGCGCGTGCGGTGGGCCCTGGCGAGCTCGGCGGGCCGGCGTCTGGCGCGGGTCGCTTCGTAGTCGTAGCCGATCAGCTCGTAGGCCTTCATCAGGCTGCCGAACCGATTGGAGTAAGTGGCGGGGCAGGGGAGATCCTCCGCCGCCTTGATGAGCGGGCCCGACAGGCGGCCCTTGCGCCTGGCCAGCGCCTTGAGCCGCGCCAGCATCTCTTCATCGCTCAGCATCACCATCCTGGCCGCAATGATGCGCGCGGCCCGGCCTTGCGCCTCGGCGCTCACCGCCTGCGTCTGCGTCCTCGCCGTCACCCAATCCTTGGGCGGGCGCTTCTGGGGACGGGCGCCCAGCCGCGTCACCGTCCGGCCGAACGCCTGAACACCCGCATAGATCGGGTTGGTCAGCACATTGCTGACCCGCTGATAGGTCCAGGGGCGGCCATCGCCGTATGGGATGTCCTCCACGTTGAGCAGCCTGACGATCCCCGTGCGGCTGAAGTGGTCCTCCAGAAATAGCTGGTAGATCCTGGCGATAACCGCCTGTTCCTCGGGCGGGCCGAGCACCAGCACGACCTTGTCCGAGGCGATCGCCTTCTGCTCTCCGCGCTCCAGAATGGCGACGATCTCGCCGTCGGCGCCCAGCAATGCGCGCCGCAGGCCATAGCCTGGAGGTCCGCCCTGCCAGAGGCCCTTGGCGGCATATCTGCGCTGAGCGCCAGTGACGGTCACCGAGAGGTGGCGGCTGTATTCGGCGGCCATCACTCGCTTGACCTGCTTGAGCAAGGCGCTAGTGACGCCGCCGTCCCCAAACTCCTCGGCGCAGTACACGACGAAGACGCCTTCCTGTCGGCAGACGAACTCGTAGTGCGCGCTCTCGTCGGGATTCTGGAAGCGCCCCCATCGGCTGACGTCGTAGACGAGGATGGTCTCGTAGTCGGCCGATCCGCCAACGACGTCGGCCAGCATCTGCTGCAGTCCCTTGCGGCCAGACGTCGACAGGCCGCTGACGCCGGCGTCGACGTAGCTCCGGACGACCTTGAAGCCGTGACGCTCGGCGAAGGCCTCGATCTGCGCCGCCTGGCCGGCCAAAGAGTAGCGCTGCTGGTCCGACGAGACCCGCAGATACTGCGCAGCCCTGCGCGGCGCTTCCTGCACGGCTAGACCCCAGTGGTCCGCAGGACGCGCCTGGCCTGGTGGGGGGGAATGATCGCGGTGATGTGGGCCGCCCAGCGGATCTTGGCGTCCTCCCTAACAGGGCCCACCACGCTTTCCAGATCGTACCGGCCTCTGCGCGAGCCGCGCAGCAGGCGCTTGACCAGCACCTCGCCCTCGAGCGTCTCGATAACCACCACCTGGCCATACATGTCCGGGGTTGGCGGGGTCCGCTGATCCTCAAAATAGATCAGCCCGCCTTCGTCAGCGACGCCTCGCATCGAATGGCCGACAACGCTCAGAGCCACGGCCTTCTCCGTTCCTCCCGGAGGGAGCGGGACCAGGTCGCCCGTCTCCTGGCCGGTTGCGAAGAGAACCCGGCCCTCGGTGTCGGCGCCGACCCTTCCGATCACGGGGACAAGGACCTCTCGCGAAGCAGGGGGCGGCACGTCCGAATCTGGCGTGCCGGCGCCGTCATATAGCCAGGCGGCCGAAGCGCTGAACGCGGCGGCATACTGCTTAGCCATTGCATAGGAGAAAGGCGCGTTGCCGTTCTCGTTGGAGGCGTAGGTGTTGTAGTTCCAGTGGAAGTGGTCTGCGGCCGCCCGGGCAGTTTTGAACCCCGCCTGGCGGCGGGCGACCTTCAGTCGTGCTGCACGGTCATCGATTACCATGATCCGTATATAACATACATAACGCGCTTGCCAATCGAATGTATGAAACATACGGTGAACGCATGGTGACGCATTCCAAGCCTTCTCTCCCGTCCGCCAAAGACTCGCTCTCTGTCGAGGTCGGAGGTTGGTTCAAGGCCAACGCCACAGGCGCAGGCGTCTTCGTGATCGGCGTGATCCTGGTGATCCTCGCCGCACTTGGCCTATTGCAGGTTTGGTTGAGCTTGCCAGCCTAGTCCCGCCGCTCGGCGTTCAAGTTTATGGTATAGCTTGATGAGAGAGCTTGCCCGCTTGGCGATTGAATTGCTGGGCAAAATGCAGGGGGCGGCGGCTGCCGATTAGGATGACATGGCTCGATTTGGACTGGCGACGGCGTGCGTCGCTGCGTTGGGTCTGGCCGGCCCAGTCGCCGTTCCCGGCTCTGCTATCGCTCATCCGGGTGGCCTGAATGCTGAGGGCTGCCATCACAACCGCAAGACCGGTGACTATCACTGTCACCGCGGCGAGGGCCGCCAGGCCCCGGCTGTTCAGTCCTTTGCGGGCGTAGGATCAGGAGCCTTCCGCAACTGCACCGAAGCGCGTGCAGCCGGCGCAGCCCCGATCCGGCGAGGAGAGCCAGGTTATGGCCCGCACCTTGATCGAGACGGCGACGGAATAGCCTGCGAGCCTTACCGCAAGCGGTGAGCTGAGCGGCGCTCCAGAGGATGTTGCGATTGTATCTGGGCCATCTCGCTCGCTATCGGGCGACGGGCGGCGAACATGGAACTCCGCACTAGGCTCCGCGCCGCCACGTCCTCTTCGTGCGATCAGGCCGAGGGGGCGGTCGGACGCAACGGCGCGCGGCGGCTTCCTTCCCCTGACGCCTGCGGCGTCATTCCTCGCGATGCAAACAAGCCGCCGCGCGCCGTCCTGCGCTGACGCTTCGGGCCTTCGGCTGCGCCCGCCCGTCCCCCCGGCGTCCGTCCGCCATCGAGGCCGCGATCGGCGCGGCCCAAGCAAGGACGGAGATCACCAATGGCCACCATCGGCACGTTTGCCAAGTTCGAGGACGGCTCGATCCAAGGCGACATCAAAACCCTGACGCTCGATGTCAAAGCGGCTCATTTCCGGTTGGCCGAGAAGGACAACGACAGGGCGCCGGACTTCCGCATCTTCGCCGGTCAGACAGAGTTCGGCGCGGCCTGGAAGAAGGTCTCGCGGGACAGCCGCGATTACCTCTCGGTCAAGCTGGACGATCCGAGCTTCGTCGCTCCGATCTACGCCTCGCTGGTCGATGCGGACGAAGGCTACGCCCTGATCTGGTCGCGCAGCCGCGTCGCTGACTGACCTCTTCCGCCGTCCCGGCGGGAGCCGGGCCGGCGGCTCTTTCCGAAAATCAGAACCCAAGAGGCCGCAATGTCGCGCCACCAAACCACTGCGCGTGAGACGCCGCGCCAGGATCTCTATTCCCGCGTCACGTCAACGATCATCGCAGACCTCGAGCGGGGCGTTCGTCCCTGGACCAAGCCCTGGTCGGCCGAACACTTGGCCGGCCAGATCACCCGCCCGCTGCGCTCCACGGGCGAGCCTTACAAGGGGATCAATGTGGTGCTCCTCTGGTGCGATGCGGTCGCTCGCGGCTACTTCGCGCCGATCTGGATCACCTTCCGCCAGGCCCTCGCCCTTGGTGGGCATGTCCGAAAGGGCGAGACGGGCGCCAGCGTGGTCTACGCCGACAAGTTCGTTCGCAGCGAAGCGGACGAACACGGGCAGGATGTCGAGCGTCAGATCCCGTTCCTCAAGGCCTATACGGTCTTCAACGTCGAGCAGGTCGAGGGGCTTCCGGTCCACTTCTATGCCCTTTCAGAGCCGACGATTTCTCCTGCCGCGCGGATCGGGCATGCCGACGCGTTCTTCACCGCGGTTGGCGGTGAGCTGCGTCACGGTGGCGATATGGCCTACTACGCGGTGCACGAGGACTTTGTGCAGGTCCCGCCTTTCGAGTGCTTTGCTGACGCCGAGGGCTACTACGCCACCTTGGCGCACGAATTTACGCACTGGACGCGCCACCCGACGCGACTGGATCGGGACTTCGGCCGCAAGCGCTTTGGCGACGAAGGCTATGCGCGTGAGGAACTGGTGGCAGAGCTTGGCGCGGCGTTTCTTTGCGCCGATCTGGGCCTGGAACTGACGCCTCGGGCCGATCATGCGGCCTATCTCGGCCACTGGCTTGGGGTGCTGAAAGCCGAACCCAGGTTCCTGTTCAGCGCCACAGCGCACGCCCAACGGGCCTGCGACTACCTTCACAGCCGGCAACCCAACTAGCCAAATTAGCCCCGGCGCCATGCCTACGGTGCTGGGGCTTTCTCGCGCTCCCTTGGTCTGGGGGGATGGACCGGTTGGGCGCCGCGTTTGCCTGAGTGTGGGGGGCGAAGGAAAGGACCGGGATGGACAGGAGAGGCTGGAGGGCAAGATAAAAGGGGGAGGGAGGGACGCTCAGTCAGCGCTGAGCACAATCAATCGCTTATGCCTGGAAGCTCAAAGATCCCACGACTTGCGACGAGTTCTGTTTCCCGGGGGTTCAGCGCTTTTCTAGATGGGTATCGCTCCATCAGCCTGCTGCGCGTAACCCGAATCCTCTTCGCCGGACGGCGTCGAGGCACCTTCCGTAATTTCCCTTAGCCCAAGCAAATCGGCGAGATTGGAGGTGCAATCAATTGGCGAGCATGGCAAAGGCGTTATCAAGTTGAACTACATAACCAGCGCAGCATCAGGGCCTATGCCAGTCCGCCGTCGTGTGCTTGCCGCGATCAATGCGGCTATCTTTGTCTTGATCGTTCCCCATGACGCCCTGGCCGCTGAGACACGCGTAGCCGTGGCTGCGAACTTCACACAGCCAGCTAAGGAGATCGCCGCCCGCTTCGAGACCAAGACAGGCCACAAGGCGACCCTGAGTTTCGGGTCATCGGGCCAATTCTTCGCCCAGATCGCCAACGGCGCTCCGTTCGAGGTCTTCCTGTCGGCGGATGTGGAGCGGCCCCAAAAGGCGGAAGTCGAGGGTCTGGCCGTCGCCGGGACGCGATTCACCTACGCGACCGGCAGGCTGGTGCTTTGGAGCAAGGATCCCCGCCTCGTTGATGGGCGGGGGATGATCCTCAGCAAGGGTGGTTTCGAGAAGATCGCGATCGCGGATCCGAAGGCCGCGCCATACGGCCTTGCGGCGGTGGAAACCATGCGCAAGCTCGGAGCATACCAGCAACTGTCGCCCAAGGCGGTAATGGGTTCCTCGATCACCCAAGCCTACCAGTTCGTGGAAACCGGCGCCGCGGAACTCGGCTTCGTGGCGCTCTCCCAGGTGATCGCGCACAAGGAGGGATCGCGCTGGCTCGTTCCAGCGTCGAACCATACTCCTATCGACCAAGACGCCGTGCTGCTCAAGCCGGGCGCCAACAGCGCTGCCGCCAACGCCTTCCTTCAGTTTCTGAAGGGACCAGAAGCCAAGGCTATCATCCTCCAGCACGGTTACGAAGTGCGCTGAGACATGCTGGATATCCTGTGGGTCACGGTTAAGCTAGCTGGCGTCACGACGGCCGTGCTGCTTGTCCTGGCGACGCCGCTGGCCTGGTGGCTCGCCCGCAGCCGTCGCTGGTGGAAAGAGATCGTCGGTGCTCTCGTCTCCCTGCCGATCGTGCTGCCCCCCACGGTTCTTGGCTTCTATCTGCTCATCGCGCTTGGGCCGAACAGCCCGCTGATGGCGCCGCTCCAGGCTCTTGGCGTCCGAACCCTCGCGTTCACCTTCGAGGGGTTGGTGATCGGCTCCGTGGTCTATTCTCTGCCCTTCGCCGTGCAGCCGATCCGCAACGCGTTCCAAGCTGTTGGCGAGCGGCCCTTCGAAGTGGCCGCCACCTTGCGCGCCTCGCCTGTGGACGCGTTCTTCAGTGTCGCACTGCCCCTGGCCCGCCCAGGTTTTGTGGTCGCCGCCATCCTGGTCTTCGCCCACACCGTCGGAGAGTTCGGAGTAGTTCTGATGCTTGGGGGCGGCATCCCCGGCGAGACCGACGTCCTCTCGATCGAGATCTATCGCCTGGTGGAAGCGCTGGAATGGGACAAGGCTCATCAATTGGCGGGGGTGCTGCTGACCTTTGCCTTCGCGGTTATGCTTAGCCTGCTGCTGATCGAGCGGCGCACCGGTCGCCTGCGTCCATGACCATGGCGTGCGACACCATCGAGGCGAGCTTCCGGGGGCAGGTCGGGGATTTCGCCCTGGACATCGAACTCACCGTTCCAGCTGCCGGCGTGACGGTGCTCTTTGGTCCCTCCGGATGCGGCAAGACGACCCTTCTGCGCTGTCTTGCGGGGCTTGAGCGCTTGCCCGGACGCCTGCAGGTCGCAGGCGAGGTCTGGCAGGACGCGTCCGGTTTCTTGCCTCCGCACCGCAGGCCAATCGGCTTCGTCTTCCAGGAGGCCAGTCTGCTGGCCCATCTGTCGGTCCGCAAAAACTTGCTGTTCGGCCGCAATCGGGCCAAGGGCGAAGCGCCAATCGGATTCGATCAGATCGTCGCTCTCCTGAGCCTGGAGTCTTTGTTGGACCGCGGCGTCGCAAAGCTTTCTGGAGGCGAGAGGCAGCGCGTCGCCATAGGTCGCGCCTTGTTGGCGCAGCCGCGGCTGCTGCTCATGGACGAACCCCTCGCGAGCCTCGACCGCCAAAGGAAGTCCGAGGTGCTGCCATACCTGGAAGCCCTTCACGAAGAACTCGCCATTCCGGTGGTCTATGTCACCCACGATTCGGCTGAGGCCGGTCGTCTTGGGGACCGCATGATCCCCATGCGTGATGGCCGCGCAGGACGTGCGGTCGATCTGTGTCGTGGCTCTACAACCACGTCACCTGAGTTTCTGGCGCAACGTCTCGACGAGCGTGGTGCTGAGGGGCTTGTCGCCGAACTGCAGGCCTCCGGCGCCGACCGGCTGCTGGCCAGACTCGCCGTCGCGGCATTGCAGGCAGGCCTGCCGCCGGCAGGGACTTGAGGCTACACATTAGCGCCTCAGCGGATGCGGGAGACCCCGCTTAAGGTCTTCGGCATTTTCGGTTGGGGGCGTTCCCAGGTGGCGGGCGCCTATCCAAGATCAATTGGTTGATTGATCAGGCTCAAAACTCATCCCCTTCAGAAGGCCTAGTCTCCTCACAGAAGGAGAAAACTATGTGGCCGGATGTGACCCTCATATTGCGCGAGTTCGCCCGCCGCCCGCCGCTGGACCTACCTGGACAAATTGACCCCGGCTTGGAGGTCTCCCGGTTGCGCTTGGCTCCTCGGTCAACGACGCCAGCAGCGCGCCGGGGAGGTTTGGAGCTCTTGAACCTCGTTACTCCCCGCCTTCGCTAAGCAGCGCCTACCCACGCGCCGCCAGCACCTGGCGGCCAGATCAAGGTTTGAATTCATGGACTTCTCGCTGAGCGGTCGTCAGTCGTACTGGCGCGACCGTGTTCGCGCCTTCATGGTCGACCACATTTTGCCTGCCGTGCCCGTCTATGAGGCCCAAACCCGGAAGGAAGGCGCTGAGCGCTGGCAGGTCATTCCGATCGTCGAGGAACTCAAGGCGCGAGCCTATGTCAGCGGCCTCTGGAACCTCTTCCTGCCGCCCTCCGAGCACGACGAGGGTGAGTTCCGCGGTGCTGGCCTGACCAATCTGGAGTACGCCCTCTGCGCCGAGGAAATGGGCAGGGTTGGCTTCGCCTCCGAGGTGTTCAACTGCTCTGCGCCGGACACCGGCAACATGGAGGTGCTTCACCGCTACGGGACCGCGGCGCAGAAGGCTGCCTGGCTCGCGCCGCTGATGAGCGGCGACATTCGTTCTGCATTCCTGATGACCGAGCCGGACGTCGCGTCTTCGGATGCGACCAACATCGAGACACGCATCGTGCGTGATGGCGACAGTTACGTCATCAACGGCCGGAAGTGGTGGTCTTCGGGGGTCGGTGATCCCCGCTGCAAGGTCGCGATCGTCATGGGCAAGACCGACCCCGAGGCGGCTCGCCACGCCCAGCAGTCGCAGATCATCGTGCCGCTCGACACGCCCGGCGTCCATATCGAGCGAATGCTCCCGGTCTTCGGATACGACGACGCTCCCCACGGTCACGGCGAGGTGGTGCTGCGCGACGTCAGGGTGCCGGCGCAGAATCTCATTCTCGGGGAGGGGCGCGGCTTCGAGATCGCCCAGGGTCGGCTGGGGCCGGGCAGAATCCATCACTGCATGCGAACGCTCGGTGTGGCCGAGGTCGCGCTGGAGAAGATGACGGACCGCCTTCTGGCGCGCGTCGCCTTCGGCAAGCGCCTGGCCGATCAATCGGTCTGGGAGCAACGGATCGCCGAGGCCAGGCTCGACATCGAGATGACCCGGCTGCTGTGCCTGAAGGCGGCCGACATGATGGACAAGCGCGGCGCCAAGTCGGCCCAGTTGGAGATCGCCCTGATCAAGGTGGCGGCCCCGCGTACGGCGCTGAAGGTCATCGACGACGCCATACAGGCGCACGGCGGGGGAGGCGTCTCCGAAGACTTCGGACTGGCACGGGCCTATGCGGGCATGCGGGCGCTGCGGATCGCCGACGGGCCGGACGAAGTGCACAAGCGGGCGATCGCGCGGCTGGAGTTCGCGCAGCACGGCAAGCGCCTTCGCGCGTGGCGAAATGGTGAAATCCAACCAGATCACGCTCCAGCCTGAGGGCCTGCGCGGGCTGCCGCCGCTTGATTGTCGGCAGCCCGACGCTTGATCTGCATCAAAGATGACGCCAGCGTCATCTTTTAGGGTGTCCTTCAGCCGCATCAGCGGCGAGGGAGGAAAACACCATGCTTCAAGTGAATGAGGTCGCAGGACCGCCGACCGAGATTCAGTATTTCGACGACGAGGATATCGCCGCCCGTCTCACCGATCGTGACGTCGAGACAATCCGCGAGATCTTCCAAACCCCGCTGACCGGTTCCTTCAACTGGGACTATGAGACGGCCAACAGCAAGATCCGGCGGCTCTACGAACTGGGCAAGCGCTTCAACTGGAACGTCGAGTACGACATCGACTGGAGCCAGCCGCGACCTGCTCCGGCAAACGCGGCCGGCGAGCCGGAAGGTTTCGCTGCGCATCCGAAGTTCCAGGCGCTGACTGCAGAGCAAAAGGCCGAGTTCGGCCGCCGCTCAGTGGCCCAGACACTCTCCCAGTTCCTGCATGGCGAGCAGGGCGCCCTGATGGTGGCGTCTCAATTGGTGAGCTGCGCGCCGACCCATGACGCAAAACTGTATGCCGCGTCGCAGACCTTCGATGAAGCCCGCCATGTCGAGGTGTTCCACCGATACCTGATGGAACGCTGCCGCATGATCTATCCGATCAATCCGAGCCTGAAGTACCTGCTCGACAAGGTGCTCACCGATTCCCGCTGGGATTTGAAGTTCATCGGCATGCAGATCCTGATCGAGGGCCTGGCCCTGGCGGCGTTCCAGACCATCCACTCGACCACCGACGATCCGCTGCTGCGAGATGTCGTTGGCCTTGTGATGCGTGATGAGGGTCGGCACGTGGCGTTTGGTGTCAACTATCTCGAAGACTGGATCCGTGCGCTTCCGGAAGACCAGATCGAGGAGCGCGCGCAGTTCGCCTACGAGGCCTGTGTGGTCATGCGCAATCGCTTGGTTTCGACCAATGTGGCCGAGGAGTTCGGCTTCACCCATGAGGAGGCGATCGAGATCAACAACGCCACCCAGGGGGGGCAGGCGTTCCGCACCTTCCTGTTCGAACGCATGATCCCGAACCTCAAGCGGATCGGGCTGCTGACCGACAAGATTCGACCCAAGTTCGAAGAGCTCGGCGTGCTTGAATTCGAGAACCTCAAGCATGACGGAATGATCGATTGGTCGGCGCTTGAGGCGCCGCTCGCCTTGACCAGCCGGACGGCCTGAACCGCGATCGTAGGCATGACGATAGTCAAGCCTGAGATTGTCTTTAGCCACCAAGCGCCCGGCGCTGTCGGCGCGATGAAATGATTGATGTCATGGGAGGACGGTCTACCCGAACCTAGCATGTAGTTGTCCTGCAAACTCAGTCCTCCCAGACGTGCAGTGCGAGCAGGGCGGCCGGCGCGGCGCCGGCAGGGGGCGTTGGCGCCTGCCCGTCCAACGCCCCCTTCACCCCGAAGGGGCGCCGGCGAATTGGATGGCCGATGCAGAATTCAAAAGAGTTGCTGAAGGTTGCGAGCGCGCCGGCCTCTTATCTGCAAACTCTGAGCTGGAGCGCCGAGCACTCAGATGCGCCGCGCAAGCGCCAAAGAACGCGCGCTCGCCTGCTGGCTGCGACGGCGCGCGTCCTGTCTGCCCGGGGCTATGTCGACTTTCGAATTAGCGACGTCGCAGCTGAGGCCGGGATGTCGAACGGCGCCTTCTACGTCTACTTCGCCGACCGTGAGGAGGCCGCGCGCGAGGTCCTCTCGGGCCTGATCCGTCGGCTATACCTATTCGACCGGCTTCAAGGCAGGGACGACAACGGCGTCCTGCTGATCGCTCGCCACCTGGAGGCGCTCCAAGGGGACGCGCCGTTGGTCGGCGCGCTCCGCCAGGCCGCGACGCTCGATGATGTGCTGGCGCGCCTTCGCGCTAGCGCAATCGGGCTCTGGCGCGCTCATCTATGCGCGGTGCTGCTTGGGTCGCCCGAAGCAGACCATATCCTGGGGGAGGGGCCAGGCCCCGATGTCCTGGACCTCATGATCGAGGGCATGGCCTGTCGGGCTGGAGCGCCCATGCTGACGCATAGCGAACTGCTGCGAGTAGCGGCCGAGGTCGCCCAGGCCTGGCGAGCGGCCCAGGCCCCAATGCAGCCCCCGTTTAGCGCGCGTCCGCCTAGGTCCGTGTCGATGCAGCCCCATGCTCCCCCGTTTCGCGTGGCTTGATATTCGACAAGGAAGGTTCCGGGGCGCGGCCCTATGCATCGGCCGAACGGGAATGGTCAATGACTGACACCACCATGTCTGAGGGTGCTGGATCGGTTCGAGTGCTCTTCTTTGGACACTTGGCCGATATCCTCGGCCGCGAGCGGGCGGTGGCCCTGCCGGCTGCAGGATGCACTCTGGGACAGCTTCGCCGACGTTTGGCGGCGGCAGCATGTCCGGAAGGGCGTGCGGCGCTGCTGCGTCCCGACGTTCGCGCATCACTTGACCAGGTCATTTCACACGACCGGACCAGGGTGGAGCGTGGCTCCGAAGTCGCCTTCCTGCCGGTGTTCTCGGGCGGCTGACCAGTGCCGCTTTGCCTCTAATTTCTGCAGACTAGGGATATGAACTCATGAAGTCCGGGATCGACGAGGGCCTTCCATTCTACGCGCTGAACATCGCCGTCCTGACGATTTCCGACACCCGCACAATGGAGACCGATACCTCTGGCGGCCTATTAGCCGAACGCCTGCTGGCGGCCGGCCACAAGCTCGGCGCACGCGCGATCGTCGCTGACCAGGTAGACGCTATTCGTGGCCAGATCCTCTCATGGGCGGCCAACCCGGCGGTCGACGTTATCCTCACAACAGGCGGAACCGGGTTTTCGCCGCGGGATGTTACGCCCGAAGCCGTGCGGCCGCTGCTGGACCGCGAGATGGACGGGTTCGCAGTCGTCTTCCACCAGGCGAGTCTTGGCACGGTCGGCGTCTCGACTCTCCAGTCGCGGGCGCTGGCGGGACAGATCGGTGATCGCTTCATCTTCTGCGTGCCAGGGTCGACAGGCGCCTGCCGCGATGCCTGGGATCTGGTGCTCTCTCAGGAACTCGACAGTCGCTTTCGGCCTTGTTCGCTGGTGGGACAGATCCCCAGGTATGTAGGCGTCTGCGCATGATGGGTTTCGATGAAGCGCTGCAGGTCGTCCTGGGACTAGGGGAGCCGCTCGCCCTCGAGAGGGTGCGCCTTGACGACGCCTGCCAGCGCGTATTGGCCGTGCCTGTAGCGGCACGGAACGCTTCGCCCCCCGTCAATGTATCGGCCATGGACGGCTACGCCGTACGAGACGCCGATCTGCGCGCTGGCGAGGTCACCCTGAAGCTGGCGGGAGACTCGCGCGCGGGCCAGGCGCCGCCCGGTCCGCTCGCCCAGGGAACTTGCCTCCGGGTCTTTACCGGGGCCCCGACCCCATCCGGCGCAAGCCGCGTCGTCATCCAGGAAGATGTCCAGCGCGCCGGCGAGTTCGTGACGTTTAGCGGCGTCGGGCGCGGACGAACCCATATTCGTTCGGCTGGATCTGATTTTCGCGCTGGCGCCATCCTGCTGGAGGCCGGAACGGTGTTGGATGCGCCGCGCATGGTGGCGCTGGCGGCGGCAGATGTCGGCGAGGTCATGGTCTGGGCCCGCCCGCGCGTGCGGTTGATGGCGACCGGCGATGAAATTCGCGAGCCGGGTGGGCTGGGCGAGGGCATTCCGGACAGCGTTTCCTTCGGGGTCGCAGCACTGGTGCGCCAGTGGGGCGGCGTGGTCGTGGGACGATCGCGGCATGCTGATGATCTCGCCGCACTGGAGCAGGCGGCGTCCCGCGCGCTCGACGAAGCCGATATCGTGGTCGTGAGCGGCGGCGCGTCCGTCGGCGAGCATGACCTGGCTCGCGCCATGTTCGCCCCGTTGGGCCTCCACCTGGATGTCGACAAGGTGGCGATCAAGCCTGGAAAGCCGGTGTGGGTTGGGCGCTGCCAAGGCAAACTCATCGTCGGCCTGCCAGGCAATCCCACCTCGGCCATGGTCACGGCACGCCTGCTCCTGGCCCCCCTCATCGCCAAGATGGCCGGCCCTTGCGCGACGCAGGCCAGCCACTGGAAGTGGGAATTGCTGGCGGGCGACCTGCCATGCTGCGGCGAGCGCGAGACCTTTGTGCGGGCCGCTCGATCCCCTCAAGGGATTGTGCCTGTCGGCAACCAGGACGCGGCCGCACAGGCCGCGCTGGCCCGCTGCGACGCCCTCATTCGGCAAGTTCCGGGCGAGCGCGCCAAGATCGCGGGCGAGCCTGTGCTGGTAATGGCGTTTTGAGTGAGTACGGGGATCGCCAGATGAACCGCTTGGTCGATGGGTTTGGTCGCCGTTTCAATTACTTGCGACTCTCTGTCACTGAGGCCTGCAATTTTCGCTGCACGTACTGCCTGCCCAACGGCTACCGGAAATCGGGTCCGATGGAGTTGCTTTCGGTCGAGGAAATCGGACGGCTGACCGAGGCCTTCGCGCACCTCGGCGTGCGCAAGGTGCGGCTGACGGGCGGCGAGCCGACGGTTCGCCGCGACATCGGCGACATCATCGCCTGCGTTGCTGAGACCCCGGGGATCGAGAAGGTCGCGATGACGACCAATGGCTGGAACCTCTCTCGGCGTATCGCCGACTGGCGCGCGGCCGGCCTCACCCATCTCAACGTAAGTCTGGACTCACTGGACGCCGACCAGTTCCGGCAGATCACCGGCCATGATCGTCTCGCGGCGGTGCTGGGCGGTTTGGATCAGGCCGTCGACCTTGGTCTGCCATCGGTGAAGGTCAATGCGGTGCTGCTGAGGGAAACCGCTGAGCGCGGCTTCGCGGAGTTTGCGGCCTTCGTGCGCGAGCGACCGATCGCGGTGCGGTTCATCGAGCTGATGCGAACGGCCGACAACGCCGACTATTTCGCCGCCCACCACGCTAGCGGCCAACTGCTTCGTGACTGGCTCGCCCGCGACGGATGGACTGCTCGCGCGCGTGACGGCGATGGCGGCCCGGCCGTGGAATTTACGCATCCTGACCACCTCGGACGGCTTGGCCTGATCGCGCCCTATTCGGCCGGCTTCTGCGATGGCTGCAATCGCCTGAGGGTCACATCGCGCGGCGCCCTGCGGCTTTGCCTCTTCGGGGAGGGCGGGATGGATCTGCGCGACTTGCTCGTTGAGGGCGCGCAGCCCGCGCTTGAGCAAAGGGTCGCCGAGGCGTTGCTTGGCAAGCCCGCCGCCCACCAGCTGGCAGAGGGGCGGCCGGGGGACCTGCGCAACCTCGCCCAGCTCGGCGGCTAGATCTGAGCGCGCATCAAGCCCGCGGCGGGCCAGAGTTCCCGCTCGGCCTTCCCGGTGGCGCGCTCGCCTTGCGGCATGTGGTTATCGATGAGGGGGGAGGGTTTGGCCAGGCGACGGATGACGGCCGGCCGTGTGAGTGAGACCGTCGGTCCGTTCACGATCACGCCGTAGTTGGTGGTCAGACTGGCGAACGCCCGTGAGAGGTTTTCAGGGGTCATGCCAAGGAGCGCCGCAAGCACCCGCTTCTCATGAGGCAGAGTGAAAGTTTCATGCCCCCCCTGTCGTGCCTGTTGGGACAACAGGTAGTTGGCGAGGCGCTCAGCCCCGCCCCTGAGCTTTTGGCTTTTGATGGCGCGGACAAGGCCGCGATAGCAGCCTGACAGCTCCTCAGCCACAGCGGTCGCGAAGCATGCGTCGGACCTCATGGCGCGCCTCAAGGCCTCACCTGACAGCATTAGGACATCCGAGCTCTCGATGGTCTGAGCGCTCATCAACGCTTCGGTGTCGAGAACTGCCGCGGCAAGAATGAAGGTCGAGACCGGACGCAGAACCGCCAGCGTGGTTTCCTTGTCGTTCCAGGTCCCGCTGAGCTCCACGATTCCGTCCAACAAGACGTAGAGAAAGTCGACCTGATCGCCCTCGGTCAGCAGCGTCGCGCCGGCGCGAAATCGCTGCAGGAAGGCGCCCGATGTAACCAGCGCAAAGGTCTCGTCGCTGACCCCAGAGAACAACGAAAGCGATCGAACACGCTCCAGATCGGCGGATTTCAACGGCATAGGAATCTCCAGCTGTACGCCCGGAGTTTCGATCTGCGGCCGGGGTGGCGCGTTGACATGCGTCAAGTCGGCGGCCGCCTTGCAATTCTTCGCTCCAGACCTTGCAACCCGGCGCAGGCAAAAAGCGTCCCAAAGACTTCCGCGCGCTTGACCTGCGTCAAGTGACCCGGCGTCGCTCCAAGCTACCAGTCTCGTGCGGCCACTCAGGACCGCGAGAGCAATGGGGGTCCGCGTGGACCATGCTGCGATACCTGGCGCGCCTGGCGCGCCTGGCGCGGGCAGAGCGCTTTGGGTCAGCACCTTCTCCTTCACCGCATGCTTTGCGGTGTGGACCATTTTTTCGATTATCGGCATCCAGATCCGTCAGGATCTTGCGCTGTCTGAAGCGCAATTTGGCCTCCTCGTAGGGACCCCGATCCTGGTCGGCTCGCTGACGCGCGTCTTCCTCGGGGTTTGGACCGACCAATTTGGAGGGCGCATCGTAAATCTCGCGGTCATGCTGGCCGCAGCGCTAGCGACCTGGCTGCTCTCCTACGCACAGACCTACCCGCAGTTCCTCCTGGCCGGGGCGGGTGTCGGTCTTGCCGGCGGCTGCTTCGCCGTTGGCGTGGCCTATGTGTCCAAGTTCTTTCCCAAGGAACGCCAGGGCACGGCGCTTGGCATATTCGGGGCCGGGAATGTCGGTGCGGCCGTCACCAAGTTCGCCGCCCCATTCGTGATGTTGGCCTACGGCTGGGAAGCCGTAGCGCAATATTGGTCCCTCGCTCTCGCCGGCATCGCGATTTTCGCGTTCGCCGCGACCCGCGATGACCCCGAAATCGTTCGCCGCCGCGCCGCCGGGGTGAAGGTCGCCGCGACCTTTCTGCAGCTCGCGCCGCTGAAGAATCTGCAGGTCTGGCGCTTTGCGCTCTACTACTTCTTTGTCTTCGGCGCCTTCGTGGCGCTGGCCCTCTGGCTGCCGCGCTATTTGGTCGGCGTCTATGGCCTGGACATCAAGACGGCGGGCTTCATCGCTGCGGCCTATTCCATCCCAGCTTCGCTCTTTCGCATCTTCGGAGGCTGGCTCTCCGATCGGATCGGCGCCCGCAAGGTCATGTATCTGACCTTCGGGGTCAGCCTCATCTGCACCTTCCTGCTCTCATATCCGCCCACTAGCTACGTCATCGAAGGGGTCCACGGACCCATCGAATTCCGGATGGCCACAGGTCTGGTCGCCTTCACTATCATCATCTTCGTCCTCGGCTTCTCTATGAGCCTTGGGAAGGCGGCGGTCTTCAAGCACATCCCGGTCTACTATCCCGACCACATCGGCTCCGTCGGCGGGTTGGTGGGAATGATCGGCGGCATCGGCGGGTTCATCCTGCCGATCGCGTTCGGCGTACTCAACGACATCACGGGCATCTGGACCAGCTGCTTCATGCTGCTCTTCGCGTTGGTCGGCGGGGCGCTCGCGTGGATGCACCTTGCGATCCGGCGAATGGAGCGGGCGAGCGAGCCCGGCCTGCGCAGCCTTCCAGAGCTCCCTGAAATGGCCAGCTTTCATCATTCCGCGTCCGCCAATGTCACGCCCCTGCGTGGCGGCAGGGCGCAATCTTGAGGACGAATGCAATGTCTTCCCGATCCTCTCCACGCCACGTGCTTGATCAATGGGCGCCCGAAGATCCCGCCTTCTGGCAGGGGGGTGGCAAGCGCATCGCCACCCGCAATCTCTGGATCTCCATTCCCAACCTTCTGCTGGCCTTCGCCATCTGGATGGTCTGGTCGATGGTCGTCGCCAAGCTGAAGCTCATCGGCTTCAAGTTTACGACCGACCAGCTCTTCTGGCTCACAGCCCTGCCTGCGCTCACGGGCGCGACCCTGCGCATCTTCTACAGCTTCATGGTGCCGATCCTCGGCGGCCGGCTCTGGACGACGCTGTCGACGCTATCCTTGCTTATTCCCGCCCTGGGGATCGGCTTTGCGGTCCAGGACCTGAGCACTCCCTATAGCGTGTTCGTCGTCTTGGCTCTGCTCTGCGGCTTCGGCGGGGGCAACTTCGCCTCGTCGATGGCCAATGTCTCGTTCTTCTATCCCAAGAGCGAGAAGGGCAATGCGCTGGCCATGAACGCCGGGTTTGGAAACCTCGGCGTCAGCGTGATGCAGTTCATCGTTCCAATGGTGGTCACCGTCGGCATGTTCGCGCCGATCGTCGGGGCGCCGCAGACGGCCGTGGAGAACGGGGTCGCCAGCCAGGTCTGGTTGCAGAACGCCGGCTTTATCTGGGCGCCCTTCATCGTCGCGGCCGCCGCGGCCGCGTGGTTCGGGATGAACGACATCGCCTCGGCCCGGGCTTCGTTCGCAGAGCAGGCGGTGGTCTTCAAGCGCAAGCACAACTGGATCATGTGCTGGCTCTATCTTGGAACGTTCGGGTCGTTCATCGGCTTCTCGGCGGCCTTTCCGCTGCTCATGAAGACGCTGTTCCCCGCTGTGAACGCGCTGCAGCTGGCCTTCCTCGGACCGCTGGTGGGAGCGCTCTCCCGCGCGCTCACCGGATGGCTATCGGACCGGTTCGGCGGCCAGCACGTTACGCACTACGTCTTCCTGGCGCTGGCTGCAGGCGTGCTCGCAGTCCTGCACGGGGTCGGATCGTTCGGAGCCGAACCCTCCTTCCCAATCTTCTTCGCCAGCTTCCTGTGGCTATTCTTCTGGACCGGGGTGGGTAACGCTTCGACCTTCCAGATGATCCCCGCGATCGTTCGGTCAGACATGCCGCGGCTGATGCCGAAGGTTGACGAGGCGGTCCGTCACAAGGCCGCGGAGATGGAATCGGCGGCCATCGTCGGCTTCACCTCGGCCATCGCGGCCTATGGCGGGTTCGTCATTCCCAAGGCGTTCGGCGACTCGCTGAAAGCCACCGGCGACCCGCAGACCGCGCTCTGGATCTTCTTCGCCTTCTACATCAGCTGCGTAGCGACGAACTGGGCCTTCTACGGCCGCAAGTCCTCGCTGCTGCACGCTCCCCAAGCTTCCCTCACGCCGGATGCCGCAGCATGAGCCATACCCTTGATCGCCTCGCCTTCTTCACCCGCAAGACCGAGCTGTTTTCAGACGGCCATGGGGTGATGAACGATGATGACCGCACCTGGGAGGAGGCGTATCGATCGCGCTGGCGCCACGACAAGATCGTGCGTTCCACACACGGCGTGAACTGCACCGGTTCGTGTTCCTGGAAGATCTACGTCAAGGGCGGGATCGTCACCTGGGAGACCCAGCAGACCGACTATCCCCGCACCCGACCAGAGTTGCCCAATCACGAGCCGCGCGGCTGTGCGCGTGGGGCCAGCTACAGCTGGTACCTCTACTCGGCAAATCGCGTGAAGTACCCGCTTGTGCGCTCTAGGCTGCTGAAGCTTTGGCGGCAGGCCCGCGCGGTCGCCTCGCCGGTGGCGGCCTGGGCCTCCATCCAGAACAACCCGGAAAAGCGCGCCAGCTACACATCGATGCGCGGATCGGGCGGCTTCGTGCGTGCAACCTGGGACGAGGTCACGGAGATCGTTGCGGCGGCCAACGCCTACACGGTCAAGACCTACGGGCCCGACCGCGTGTTCGGCTTCTCGCCGATCCCGGCCATGTCCATGGTCTCCTATGCGGCAGGGGCGCGATACCTTCAGCTTCTGGGCGGCGTCTGCGGGTCGTTCTACGACTGGTACTGCGACCTTCCGCCGGCCTCGCCGCAGACCTGGGGCGAGCAGACCGACGTCGCCGAAAGCGCCGACTGGTACAATTCGAGCTTCCTCCTGCTCTGGGGCTCGAACGTGCCTCAGACACGCACCCCGGACGCCCACTTCTACACCGAGGCGCGCTATCGCGGCGCCAAGTCGGTGGTCATCTGCCCGGACTACTCAGAGGCCTCCAAGTTCTCGGACCTCTGGCTCCCGGTGAAGCAGGGCACGGACGCCGCGCTCGCCATGGCGTTCGGGCACGTGATCCTCAAGGAGTTCCACGTCGACCGCGAGGTTCCGTACTTCCGCGACTACCTGCGCCGATACAGCGACCTGCCCATGCTCGTGCGGCTCACGCCGCAGGGCGATGGCTACCTGCCTGAGCGCCTCTTGCGCGCCGCGGACTTCGACGGAGCCCTCGACGAGACCAACAACCCCGATTGGAAGACCGTCTCGGTCGACTCTGAGACGGGTCAGGTCGTGGTTCCGAATGGCTCGATCGGCTTCCGCTGGGGCGAGGAAGGGAAGTGGAACCTCGAGGAGCGCGACGGCAAGGGCAAGGAGGTCTCGCTGAGGCTGGGCCTGAAGGGCGTGCACGACGAGGTCGTTGGCGTGCGCTTCCCGTACTTTGCGAACCGGGCTTCCAACGGCTTCGCCTCCACCGAGCACCCCGACGTGCTCGTCCGCAACGTCCCGGTCAAGCGCTTGAAACTGGCGGAAGGGGAGACGCTGGTCGCCAGCGTCTATGACCTCTTCCTGGCCAACTACGGCGTCGATCAGGGCTTCGGCGGCGATCACATGCCGGCCAGCTATGACGACCTGGAACCCTATTCGCCGGGTTGGGCCGAAGCGATCACCTCCGTCCCGGCCGAGCAGATCATCGCCGTGGCCCGCGGCTTTGCGACCAACGCAGAGAAGACCAACGGCAAGTCGATGGTGATCATCGGCGCGGCGATGAACCACTGGTTCCACATGGACATGAACTATCGCGGCGTCATCAACATGTTGGTGATGTGCGGCTGCGTGGGTCAGTCCGGAGGCGGCTGGTCGCACTATGTCGGCCAGGAAAAGCTGCGGCCGCAAACCGGCTGGGCGCCGCTGGCCTTCGCCCTCGATTGGGTCCGGCCGCCACGCCAGCAGAACTCCACGTCGTTCTTCTACGCCCACACCGATCAGTGGCGCTACGAAACGGTCGGCGTCGACGAGATCCTGTCGCCGACGGCTCCCGCCGGTCCCTGGGACGGCGCCCTGATCGACTTCAACGCGCGCGCTGAGCGAATGGGATGGCTGCCTTCGGCGCCCGCCCTGAAGTCCAATTCCCTGGACATCGCAAAGGCCGCGGCGGCGGAAGGCGTAGATCCGAAGGCCTACACGGTTCGCCAGCTCAAGACGCGCGAGCTCGAAATGTCCTGCATGGACCCGGATGATCCGGCCAACTGGCCACGCAACATGTTTGTCTGGCGTTCGAACCTGCTTGGTTCGTCGGGCAAGGGGCACGAGTACTTCCTCAAGCACCTGCTTGGGGCGGCCCACGGCGTCCAGGGCAAGGATCTGGGCCAAAGCGGCGGCCAGACTCCCAAAGAGGTGGTCTGGAGAGACGACGCCCCGGAGGGCAAGCTCGACCTCTTGGTGACGCTGGACTTCCGGATGTCCACGACGGCTGTCTATTCCGACATCGTCCTTCCGACGGCGACCTGGTACGAGAAGAACGACCTCAATACCTCCGACATGCACCCCTTCATCCACCCGCTTTCCGCGGCGGTGGACCCCGCTTGGGAGTCGAAGTCCGACTGGGAGATCTTCAAGGCGATCGCCAAGAGCTTCTCCGACGTCGCTCCCGAAGTGTTGGGCGTGGAACAGGACGTGGTGCTGACGCCAATCCAGCACGACAGCGCCGGGGAACTGGCCCAGCCCTTTGACGTCAAGGACTGGTACCTTGGTGAGTGTGAGCCGATCCCAGGCAAGACCATGCCTCAGATCACCCTGGTCGAGCGTGACTATCCCAATCTCTACAAGTGCTTCACGGCGCTTGGCCCGCTGATGTCAAAGGCTGGGAACGGCGGGAAGGGACTGGCCTGGCAGACGAACCACGAGGTCGATCTCCTGCGAGACCTCAACGGTCCGGTGCTGGACGAAGGCCTAACCAAGGGCATGCCGCAGATCGACAGCGACATCGACGCCTGCGAAACGATCCTGGCGCTCGCGCCAGAGACCAACGGCGAGGTTGCGGTCAAGGCGTGGGCCGCGCTCGAGCGCCAGACCGGGCGGGAACACACCCACCTGGCCGAGCCGAAGGAAGACGAGAAGATCCGCTTCCGGGACCTGCTGGCCCAGCCGCGGAAGATCATCTCTTCCCCGACCTGGTCCGGTATCGAGAGCGAGCACGTCTGCTACACCGCCGGCTACACCAACGTCCATGAGCTCATCCCTTGGCGCACCCTGACGGGGCGTCAGCAGCTCTACCAGGATCACCTTTGGATGCGGGCGTTCGGTGAGGCGCTGTGCGTCTACAAGCCGCCCGTCGATCTAAAGACGACCTATGTTCAGGGCCTAAAGCCCAACGGCGAACGAGAGATCGCGCTCAACTTCATAACCCCGCACCAGAAGTGGGGCATCCACTCGACCTATTCAGACAACCTGCTGATGCTGACCCTCAATCGCGGCGGCCCGGTGGTGTGGATCTCAGAGGTGGACGCGCGCGCGGCGGGCATCGTCGACAACGACTGGATCGAAGTCTTCAACGCCAATGGAGCGCTCACCGCACGCGCGGTGGTCTCTCAGCGCATCCGCGAGGGGACGACCTTCATGTACCACGCGCAGGAGAAGATCGTGAACACGCCGGGTTCGGAGATCACCGGGCTTCGCGGCGGGATCCACAACTCCTGCACGCGCACGGTGCTCAAACCCACTCACATGATCGGCGGCTACGCCCAACTCGCCTACGGCTTCAACTACTACGGAACCGTGGGATCCAATCGCGACGAATTCGTTGTCGTCCGCAAGATGAAGAAGATCGACTGGCTGGAAGAGACGCTTGTGCCCGGGGAGCTTGGCCAATGAAGATCCGCGCTCAAATTGGCATGGTCTTGAATCTCGACAAATGTATCGGCTGCCATACTTGTTCAGTGACCTGCAAGAATGTTTGGACCAACAGAAAAGGCGTCGAGTACGCCTGGTTCAACAATGTTGAAACCAAGCCCGGCATCGGCTTCCCCAAAGATTGGGAAAACCAGAAGCGCTGGAACGGTGGTTGGGTTCGCAAGGCCAATGGCAAGATCGAGCCGAAGATGGGCCCCAAGTGGCGCATCCTGGCCAAGATCTTCGCAAACCCCGATCTGCCCGAAATCGACGACTACTACGAGCCGTTCGACTTCGACTATGCGCACTTGCAGACCGCGCCGGAGATGAAGCATTTCCCGACCGCCAGGCCGAGATCGGCCGTGAGCGGCAAGCGGATGGAGAAGATCGAGTGGGGCCCCAACTGGGAAGAAATTCTCGGCGGGGAGTTCGCCAAGCGATCGCAGGACTACAACTTCGAAGGCATCGAGCGGGACATCTACGGCCAGTTCGAAAACACCTTCATGATGTACCTGCCGCGGCTCTGCGAGCACTGCCTCAATCCTACCTGCGTGGCGGCCTGTCCCTCGGGCGCGATCTACAAGCGCGAGGAAGACGGGATCGTGCTGATCGACCAGGACAAGTGTCGCGGGTGGCGCATGTGCGTGTCGGCCTGCCCCTACAAGAAGATCTACTACAACTGGGAATCCGGGAAATCGGAGAAGTGCACGTTCTGCTTCCCGCGGATCGAGGTCGGCCAGCCGACTGTCTGTTCTGAGACCTGCGTCGGGCGGATCCGCTACCTTGGTGTGCTGCTCTACGACGCCGACGCGATCGAGAAAGCCGCCTCGACGCCCAACGAGGAGGACCTCTACGAGGCCCAACTCGGCGTGTTCCTTGATCCGGAAGACCCCAACGTGATCGCTCAGGCGCGCGCGGACGGCGTGCCTGAAGCCTGGCTCGAGGCCGCGCGCCGCAGCCCGGTCTACAAGATGGCCATCGAGTGGAAGGTCGCGTTCCCGCTGCACCCCGAATACCGCACCCTTCCGATGGTCTGGTACGTGCCGCCGCTGTCCCCGATCCAATCGGCGGCTTCCGTCGGGGCGCTAGAGATGGACGGCGAGATGCCCGACGTGACCTCGTTGCGCATCCCCGTCGCCTATCTCGCCAACCTGCTCACGGCCGGCAAGGAAGCGCCCGTCGTGCTGGCCCTGGAGAGGATGCTGGCCATGCGGGCCTATATGCGCGCCAAGACCGTCGAGGGGGTCATCGATCACCGCCTGGCCGAGAGGGTGGGCCTGATCGCCGAGCAGATCGACGCGATGTACCGCTACATGGCGATCGCCAACTACGAGGATCGCTTTGTCATTCCCTCGGCGCACCGCGAGAGCGCCGAAGACGCCTATGACCTGCGCGGCTCCTGCGGCTTCACCTTCGGCAACGACTGCTCCGGTGGTCGCACAGAGTCCGGCCTCTTCGGCGCCAACCGGCGCTCGCGTCCCGCATCAGTGATGGAGGCCTAAATGTCTCTCACCTACAAAGCCCTGGCGTTGCTCATCAGCTACCCGACCCAGAGCAATCGCGAACTCCTGCCGGCTGCGGCGGCGGTGCTGAGAGAGGACGAGCAGATCCCGCCGCCGATCCGCGGCGCGTTGGCCAAGCTCGCCTTGCAACTGGAGTTGGGCGACCTGTTCGACGCGCAGGAAGCCTATGTCTGGCTGTTTGATAGGACCCGTTCGCTCTCGCTGAATCTCTACGAGCATGTTCACGGCGAGAGCCGTGACCGCGGGCAGGCAATGGTCGACCTCCTGGAATTGTACAGGAACAAGGGGCTCGAGCTCTCGGCCAATGAGCTTCCGGACCACCTGCCGGTGTTCCTGGAGTTCCTCTCGACCCAGCCGGCCGAGGAGGCCGCCTCGCTGCTGGCGGAGGCCGGCCATGTGCTCCACGCGCTCGGTGAGCGGCTGCACAGACGGGGCAGCGCGTATCGGGCCGTATTCGGGGCTCTCGCCGCGCTCGCCTCGGAAGAAGCCGACAGCGCCATTCTGGCGGCCATGCTGGCCGAGCCCGATGACGATCCAAACGACCTGGAGACCATGGATCGGCTTTGGGCCGAGACCCCGGTCACCTTCGGGCCAGGCGAGGCGGGTTGCCCCAGTCGTAGCGCCCTTGAGCAGCTGACGCCGCCGCGCGGGAGCGTCCCCACACAACGCGGCACGGCGGCCTAGAGGAAGCAAGCTATGGACCTCAATCAGATCCTGTTCGGCGTCTATCCATACGTCGCCCTGTCGGTGCTCGTTCTTGGCTCGGTCATTCGATTTGACCGCGAGCCGTACACCTGGCGGACGGGCTCCTCCCAACTCCTGCGCCGCAAGCAGCTCATGGCGGGCTCGGTCTTATTCCACCTGGGCGTCCTGGCCATCTTCGGCGGCCATTTCGTGGGCCTGCTTACGCCGGTGATCGTCTGGGACACGCTGGGAGTCACCCATGGCGCCAAGCAGATGTTGGCCATCGTGGCCGGCGGGGTGGCTGGAGCGTTCGCCATGGTCGGTGGCCTGCTGCTGCTGCATCGCCGGCTCATGGACCCTCGCGTGCGCGCCAACTCCAGCTTCACCGACACGGCGATCCTCATCATGCTGATGGCCCAGCTGACCCTTGGATTGGCGACGATCCCCATCTCGCTGACCCATAGGGACGGCTCCGAGATGCTCAAGTTCATGTACTGGGCGCAGGGGATCTTCACGCTGCGGCCGGGCGTGGCCGACTACATCGCGGACGCTCATTGGATCTTCAAGGCCCACCTGACGCTCGGCCTCACGATCCTGCTGGTCTTCCCGTTCACCCGCCTCGTGCACATGCTCTCGGCTCCGGTCTGGTATCTGAACCGTCGTGGGTGGCAGCTCGTTCGCACTCGCCGCGTCTTGCCGCGGAAGCCCGAAGCGGCGGCGCCCGTCTATCCTCAACGCGCCGGCCGACCCGCTGGGAAGGCGCATCTGGACCTGGCCGAATGATCGCCTCACGCACCGTGGCGGTCGACGGGGTCGCGATACCCGAGGCCCTGATCGCCCTCGAAGCCCAGAACCATCCAAGCCTCTCGGCGTCCGAGGCGTGGGAAGCTTCCGCCAGAGCCTTGGCGCTCAAGGGGTTGCTGCTCGGCCGCGCCCATGAACTTGGTCTGCGTCCAGAGCCGCAACTGGACGGCGCCGGCCGAGAGGAAACGGATGATGAAGCCCTGATCCGGGCGGTGCTCGACCTGGAAGTCAAAATCCAGGCGCCCACTCGTGCGGAATGCCAGCGCCTCTACGAAGCCAATCGGCAACGCTTCTTGTCGCCGTTGCTCTATCAGGCGTCGCACATCGTGGTGGCGCCACGCGACGCGGGCGAGGCCGCGGCCGACGAGGCCAAGGAGCGGGCGAGGCTGGCGATCGAGTCACTGAGGGCTGGCGCGGCGAGCTTCGACGAAGTGGCGCGGACCCTGTCCGACTGTCCGTCGGCCGCCGAGGGAGGACGACTTGGCCTCCTGCAGATCGGCGACCTGGCGCCGGAGGTCGAAGGTGCGTTGCTGGCTTTGGAGCCCGGAACAATCGGCGCAGAGCCCGTGCGTTCTCGGTTCGGCTGGCACGTCTTGCGCCTGGAGCAACGGGTGGAAGCGCGCGAGCTTCCGTTTGAACAGGTCGAAGACAAGATCCTGTTGCACCTGGAGAGCCGGGCCTGGGCTGCGGCCGCAGCGCGCTACGCCGCCAGCTTGGCCGAGCGCGCCCGCCTGAAAGGCGTGAGTCTTGCCCTTGCGCCGAACGGCGAGATCGGAAACGGGGCGCTGGCTCTGGGCGACATGCTCGATGACGCGCAGGTGGTCGCCCGTGCCGAAGCCTGGCTGGCGGCCGCTGACCCGACGCTGGCCAGCCGCGCAAGCCAGGCGGCCCAAGCGCTCGGCATCAGCGTCCAGGAGTTTGTTCGCCAAAGCGTGGGCGCCTTCGTCGCGGACGCTTCGGATGAGCGCTGGACGCAACTCCTGTCGGCGGCTCAGGGCGACGAGAATCCCGCGCTGGCGGCGGTCCGTCACATCCTGCGATCCCAGCTCGCGCCCGCTCCGCAGACCTTCACGCTCATTCATCGTCGGGGCGGGTGAGGGACGGAAGGGACCAAGATGGGGGAGCGCGATGAGTTCGGGTGACGCCTTACAAATCGAGGACATGCCGCTCGAGTTACTGAGCGCGCCGCTCGACTGGTTCTTCTTCGAGCACCTTCGTCATCGTCAGCTTTGCCGCTTGATAGATGAAGTCGCGCAATCGGCGGAGTTTGAGGCCAGAAGCGTGGCCAGGGTGGTTCGCTTCCTGCGTTTTGAACGCCCGCTGCACATCCTCGATGAGGAGGAAGACCTGTTTCCGCTCCTTCGCCGGCGGAGCCTTCCCGAAGACGAGTTGGAGGGCATCCTTGACCTGCTGTCGGCTGACCATCGAGCGGACGCCGATCGTGCTGGTGAAGCCAGGGCTATCCTTGAGCAGGCATTGGCTGAAGGGAGCCTGCCTGACGGCGAAGGCACCCCGCAGGTCCTGCTGGGCTTTGCGAGCCACGAGCGGCAACATCTGGCGTTGGAAAACGCCGTCGTCCTGCCGATCGCTCGCCTGCGCCTTACGCCCGAGGACCTTGACGGGCTTGCAGGCCGCTTAGCCGCGAGGCGTGGTCTTACCCTGGAAAGACGAGAGCCGGATGGCCGGGGGCAGCCGGCGCCAGGGCGCAGCTTGCGTCGTGCGCACACCCGCCCGATGGCCAGCGGCCCGCGCAAGGGCCCGCCGCCACGCGAGGGCGGGCAATGAGGACTGACTTCGTCACCGTGGTGTTCGCCGGCGGCGATGGGCGGCGAATGGGCGGAGACAAGCCTGCGCGTCTCTTGGAAGGGCGATCTCTTCTCGATCATGCTTTGGAAATAGCCAGGTCGCAGGGCGGGGCGGTCGCTGTCGCCGTGCGCGCGCCGGCCCAAGTCGGTCACCGAAGGGACGTGCCCCTGTTGGGCGACCGGCCAGATTGTCAGGGGCCGCTGGCTGGCTTGATCTCGGCGATCTCATTTGCAGAGGATCGCGGCGCGACTAGCGTTCTGACCCTGCCGTGCGACGCGCCGCGGCTGCCCGCCGACCTGTGGAAGCGGCTGCATGAGGCGATGGGCGAGAAGGACCAGTCGGCCCTCGCGCAAAGCTGCGGCCGTATGCATCCGGCCTGCGCACTCTGGCGCACATCGATACGCTCGACCCTGGAGGCATACAGGCAGGCGGGTGGCGCTTCGCTCAAGGGGCTGGCGGCGGCCGCCGGCATGGCGATCGCCGACTGGGGAGAGATTGATCCGGACCCGTTCGTCAATTTGAACACGCCGGCCGACCTGGCGAAGGCAGAAGCTTGCAGCCCTCTGTTTACGCCCATCGGAACACCACAAGCCGGTCGGAATCTGCAGGCTCGCCAGGCCACTCGTGCTTGAGGCTTCCCCGCAACTGTCGCCGATCGGACGTGCGAGGCTGAAGCGCATTGTCCTTGAGGAAGCCGACGCCGAGCGCCTTGGCTACTCGGACCGCTATGTCGTGGTCGCTCCGCTGGATGGTGATGGTCGGTTGGATGCAGCGGAATGGCGTGCACGGGAGGACGCTTGCCGGGTCGTACGGGAGTTTCCTGGCGGGAGCTGCGCGGAGGGCCGGTTGTGGCATGGCGCGAGGGCCGGTTGGTTCTTTCGCTTCGAGGACACGGGCGGTCGTATCGATGAGGCTGCGTTCCAATTCCATTTGGAAGCGCTTGTGGTGGGCGGGCTGACTTGGATCCGCCGTCGGGGACGCGAACTTGTGTTCCGCGTGATCTCCGTCGCCAAGGCCTGACCCGTCATCGTTGGGGCGTGCGCCTGGAAATGATCAAGTATCAGTTTGACGCCTGCCAAAGGCGGACGGTACGCGACGGCCTAATCTGAGAGCAGACAAAGGGAAAGCTCTCATGACCAAGACCAAAGCCGTCCTTCGTTCAACGCTGCTGCCACTTGCATTTGGCCTGGCGGCCCTTTCGTCAGGACCAACCCAAGCCCAGGATGTCGCCGCGCTCAGTGTGAGCGGCGCTCGCCCGACGACGATGACTGTCCGCGTGTCCGGCCTCGAGATCGACCAGATCCGCCGCGAAGTGCGCACGACGGCCGTCACCGTGTGCCGCAACGCCGCCTTCAACCGAGAACTAGAGTTCTACGACATTGACTGGTGCGCCCAGGCGACCACCGGCCGCACCATGCGCGGTTACAGGGCCGCGCTTCGCGACGCTGACGGGCAAGTTCAAACCGCCAGCATCTCGGTGAGCCTGGCGGCCCGCTGACCGGTTCACTGTCGACGGTTGTTCCTGGTTTGCGCGGGCGCCGAAGTGCGGCGCCCGCCAACGCCAGCCTTTGATCGGCGACCCTGTCGAGCGCCGCCCCGGCGTAGACGGCGCTAGTCCCGTCGCCGGAACTCACTTCCTGAGCGCTCCGCCCGGACCGAACCCCTAGATGTTTGGCCGGGCGTAAGCGCGCCGCCGGCAAGCGGGATCACCGACCGCCGCATGTCGCGCGCGAACCTTCCTCAATGACAAAATCCCCCAAGGAACCCTGCATGCCGGGACTACGAGTACTGTTTGTTTGCTTGGCCGCGTTCGCTCCGGCTGCAGCGTTTGCCGAAACGCCGTCCGAGGGGCGGCTCCTCCTGGATAGCCGCACCAGATTGGAATCGTTTGACCAGGGCGGTCTTGACGCCACGGCGTTCACCACTCGCTTGCGCATGGGGTGGCTCACCCCCACCCGCATGGGAGTGACCGGCTTGATCGAGGCGGAGGCCGTCGCAGTTCTGGGCGGCGCCTACGCCGATGGCGTAACGCCAGATCCGACCCACGCGGTCATTCCCGACCCCGAGATCATGGAGCTCAATCGCGCCCAACTCAGCTGGGCGATGACCACAACTGCGGACCTAACGGCAGGACGCCAGCGCATCATCTTCGACAACGCGCGCTTCATCGGCTCAAGCGGCTGGCGGCAGAACGAACAGACCTTCGATGCGGCCAAATTCAGCTTGAAGCCAATTCCGAAGGCGACCCTGACCTATGCTTATGCCTGGCGGGTTAATCGCAGCCTGGGCCGCGACCATCCCCAGGGCGTCTGGCGCGGCGATCTTCACCTCGTCAACGCAGACGTGCTCCTGCCGAGCGCGAGGCTCACCGGGTATGGGTACTTCCTTGATCTGGACAACGCCAAGAGCCAGTCGTCGGCGACGGTCGGCCTGCGGCTGACGGGCGAGCGCCCGGTGAACGGCGTCAAGGCCACGTGGGAAGCCGAGTACGCCAGGCAGTCCGATTGGGGCAACGCGCCAAGCGACTTTTCACTCGACTACGTGGCGGTCTCGGCCGGACTCAAGACGCAGAGATCGTCTGCCAGCCTGGTCTATGAATGGCTTGATGGCGATGGCCGGCGCGGCTTCCAGACGCCGCTCGCCTCACTGCACGGCTTCCAAGGCTGGTCGGACGTCATCGGAGCGACGCCGGCCACGGGCGTCGCCGACGCCTACCTTCGCGGGACCACGGTCTTTGACGCTGGCAAGGCGGTGAAGCTGAGCGGCGAGCTGCATGACTTCCGGACCACCGACGGAGAACGCATCGGACAAGAGGCGGACCTGGCGGTCAGCGCTCCGCTGTCCAAGTCGGTGAGTGTCGAGCTGGGCGCTGCTCTCTTCGAAGGCTCGGCCGCCGCCTACCCGGATGCGACCCGTTCCTGGCTCACGCTGGAGTACCGGTACTGAGCAGCGGCCCTGCCGACGCGAGCGCGTCGGCAGGGCGCAGCCGGCGGCTATCCGCACTTGGAGTACCCACAGTCGGCGCAGGTGTCGCAGCCCTCGCGACGCATGAGCTCAAAGGAGCCGCAATGCGGGCACGCCTTGCGCTCGCCCATTGTCGCCGTGGCGGGGGAGGGCGTCGCCGCCTCATGCGGTGCGTGCTCGCCATCGGCGCCGGGCTCGGCGGCGCTGCGGCCAAGATGACGCTCGATCACCCCGCCAATGGCCGCCAGCAGTGATGGCACATAGCGTCCCCCAAGCCAGGCGCCGCCGCGAGGGTCGAACACCGCCTTGAGTTCCTCAGGCACGAAGGAAATGTCTCCGCCGCGGCGGAAGACCGCCGAGATCATCCGGGTCAGGCCCAGGGTCCAGGCGTAGTGCTCCATGTTCTTGGAGTTGACGAAGATCTCGATCGGGCGCCGCACGCCGTCGATCTCGGCGTCGTTGATCGTCACATAGACCGCATGGGCGCTTTCCGGCCATTTGAGCTTGTAGGTCGCCCCTTCAAGCAGGTCGGGTCGGGGCGCAAGGACGGGGCTGGACGGCCGCGGCGCGGCCTCATCCTGGACGACGGGCTGGGCCTCGGGCGTCACGGAGAGCACGGCGCCGGTCACCGCGTTCGGACGGTAGGTTGTCAGGCCTTTGCAGCCTAGTCGCCATCCCTCCAAGTAGATGTCGGCGAACTCTTCGAAGCTGATCTCCTCGGGGCAGTTGACGGTCTTGGAGATCGAACTGTCGATCATCTCCTGCGCTGCAGCCTGCATGAGCAGATGCTCGGCCGGCGTGAGGGTCTGGGCGGTGACGAAGATATCCTCCGGCGGGGGCTCCTGGCCGCGCAGACGCTTCCAGGCCGAGAGCGCGAAGTCTTCGACCGCCTCGTCGCGCGTGGTCCCGTCCGGCTGGCGAACCTTGCGATTGTAGGCGAAGGCAAAGACCGGCTCGATGCCGGACGAGACGTTTCCGGCCAGCAGGGAGGTGGTTCCCGTGGGCGCGATGGAGGTCAGGCATCCATTGCGAAGACCGTTGTGCGCGATCAGCGCGCGCGTCTCGCCGTCGAGCGTGGATAGGTTCGGGCGTTCGAGGATCTGCGGATCATAGAGCGGGAAGGCGCCCTTCTCAGCCGCCAGTTGCGCCGAAGCGCGGTAGGCCTCGCGCTTGATCACGCCCATCCAGCGCCTGGTCAATTCCACGCCGTCCGCGGCGCCATAGCGCGCTCCGCAGAAGATCAGGGCGTCGGCCAGTCCCGTCACACCAAGGCCAATCCGCCGCTTGGCCTTGGCCTCCTTCTCCTGCGCCTTGAGCGGGTAGCGGGAGATGTCGATGACGTTGTCCAGGAACCGGACGGCGGTCCTGGCTATGTGGGCGAGGCGCTGCTCATCCAGGCTGGCGTCTGGGGCGAAGGGCGAAGTCACCAGCCGCGCCAGATTGATCGATCCCAGCAGGCATGCGCCATAGGCTGGCAGCATTTGCTCTCCGCAGGGGTTGGAGGCGATGATGGTCTCGCAATAGCCCAGGTTGTTGTTGGCATTGACCCGGTCGATGAAGATCACGCCGGGCTCGGCGCAGTCGTAGGTCGCCTGCATCAGCCGTCGCCAGAGATCGCTGGCGCGCACGACGCGATGAACGACCCCGTCGAACACCAGCGGCCACTCGTCGTCCCGTGCGAGCGCATCCAGAAAGGCGTCCGTCACCAGCACTGACAGGTTGAAGTTGCGCAGGCGAACCCGGTCGCGCTTGGCGTCGATGAAGGCTTCGATGTCCGGATGGTCGATGCGCAGGCAGCCCATCATCGCGCCGCGCCGCTGACCGGCCGACAGGATGGTGCGGCACATCGAGTCCCAGACGTCCATGAAGCTGAGGGGGCCGGATGCGTCGGCGCCGACGCCGCGGACGGGAGCGCCTGAGGGGCGGATGCTCGAGAAGTCCATCCCGACCCCGCCGCCTTGCTGCAAGGTGCGGGCGGCTTCCTGGACCTGTCCGAATATTCCGCCCAAGTCGTCGGGGATCTGGCCCATGACGAAGCAGTTGAAGAGGGTCACCGACCGGGCGGTGCCCGCGCCGGCAACAATGCGGCCGGCGGGCAGGAACTGGAAGTCGTGCAAGATATCCAGGAATTGGTCGGCCCACAGGCTGCGGCAGTCGGGCGGCTCAGCCTTGGCGACCGTTGCAGCAACCCGCGCCCAAGTCTCCTCGATCGCTTGATCACCGCCGTCGGCCGATGAGAACCTGTACTTGCTGGCCCAGATCTCGGCCGCCAGCGGATTGTCGAACGCCATGGCTGTCTCCCTTTAGGAAGACGACGCTGGACGATTCCGGATGAACCGAGTTTGTCGCCCGACAAGGAGCGACCCGACGAATGTCGTTTAGGTGAGTCCCTCACAGGGAGTTTCGCCATGACCCAACTAAGTCTCTCCGTCCCCGCATTGCCAGAAGGGACCGATACGCCCGAACCAGACGCGCTGCTCATCGCGCGCATCGTCGATGACTTCCATATTCCCCACCTGCGAGACCTGCTGGTCGTCATCGAATTGGCGCGGAAAGTCGAAGCAAGCCACGCCGATCACGCACGAGCGCCGATTGGCCTGATGCAGCTGCTCGTACGCTTCTTTGATCACCTCTCGCTCCACCAGGCGAAGGAGGAGGCGATGCTCTTCCCCATGATGCTGCGGGGCGTGGAGGATCTGTCGGGGCCGATCAGCGTCATGAACAGCGACCACGAGGACGTGCGGAGCGATCTGGCTCGACTTACCGAGATCACCGACGGCTTTACCGCGCCGCCAGACGCCTGCGGGTCTTGGACCAAGCTCTATGACCTCTGTCGGAAATTCGACGGAGAGCTGCGCGAACACATCCGCCTTGAGGAGGACGTACTTTTTCCGCGATTCTGCTGATCAGACGGTGGGAGCGACGGCCTGGCTCAGGACGCCGCTTCCGCCATCGCGCGCAGCGCCGCAGGCCTGACGACGGTGATGTGCCGGCGAGAGCTGGAGGTGATGCGGGCCGCGTCCCACGCCGACAACGTGCGGCTTACCGTGTGAAGGGTCGACCCCGTCATTTCGGCCAGTTCTTGACGGCTGATGGGGAAGTCGATCTCGATCCCGTCGGAGGTCGGGCGACCCGCCTTAGCTAGCAGGCCGAGCAATGCACGGGCGATGCGCTGCTCGACGCGCTCTCCTGAGAGTTCTCCAATGCGGCTCTGGAGTTCAAACAGGCGTTGCCCAGCCGACTGGGTGGAGCGGACGGCGATCTCCGGAATCTCCATCATCAATCGCCGCATCGTACTGACGGTCCAGTAGACCTCCACGGACTCGACCACGGCGACCGCATCAGCGGGAAAAGGGCGGCCCATCAGGGCCGCGATGGTGCCGAACATCTCGCCCGGCCCGATGAAGCGGATCACCGAGCGGCCGCCGTCAGGCCGGCCCTGTATGATCTTCACGCGGCCTTCGAGCAGGGTGTGGCAGGTCTCCCCCGGATCCCCCTGCGAGAAGATGGTTCGACCCGACGCGATCTTGCGAACCGTGCCGGCGTTCAGAACCGTCTGGCGGCTGGAGTCGCAGAGGTCGCCGAACAGGTCGGCGCCAAGAAGTACCGAAGGGTGAGCTGTGAGGGACATGCTGACCGCTCTCCTGGCAGCCGAGCCTTCATCCTTTGCGGATTGCATGCTGCTGTCGACTACGGGAACCACCGTAATTGGCGGCGCGCGCGGCAAGCGCGACGTTCTCCAGGATCCCGTTTCCGGGCCGCCCCGTGGCGGTGGTTGCTCCAGCGCAACGTCACGCGGCCGAAATTGCCCGACCGGTGCACCGTCAGCCGTCGCCAACTGCGCGGCCCAGGTTTGAGGCAGACATGGTAGGGACAGCCCAATCTATCCGCAGCCATAGAGGGCTCGCGCTTTTCAGCGGCGGCTTTCGGCCATTCTTCCTCTTCCCGGCGCTCTGGGGGGCCGCGGTGGTGCCGATCTGGATCGCCAGCCTGCATTTTTCAGGCGGCCTTGTCGCAGGTCTCGATGGGCGGGCCTGGCACGTCCACGAGATGTTGTTCGGCTTCCTCGCGGGCATCATTGCGGGGTTCCTGCTCACGGCCATTCCCAACTGGACCGGGCGGCTGCCTGTCACCGGGACGCGCCTTGCAGGTTTGTTTGGTCTGTGGGCCGCCGGACGGGTGATCAGCCTTGCGCCAACGCCCTGGCCGCTGCTGAACGCGGCGGTCGAGTCCAGCTTTCTCGTGGTCTTCGCCGCGGTGGTGTGGCGCGAAATCGTGACCGGAAGGAACAAGAGGAACGTTCCTGTTTGCCTGTTGGTCACGGCGTTGGCATCGGCCAATCTTCTCTATCACTTCGGCGCAGTCTCGGGGGATGCCCAGGCTTTGGGCCAACGCCTGGCCTTGTCCGTCGCCACCGGCTTGATCGCGCTGATCGGGGGGCGGATCATCCCGAGCTTTACGCAGAACTGGTTCGCATCGCAGGCGATCGGGCCAGGACCCGCAGCCTTTGGCGGCTTCGATAAGGCCGTCTTGGGGCTGACGGGAGCGGCGATGGGACTGTGGACCTTCTGGCCGGACCTGCCGCCGGTAGGAGGGTTCATCCTTGTCCTGGCCGGGGCCGCCCATGTCGCGCGGCTGCTGCGGTGGCGGGGTTGGAAGGCGGCCAGCGAGCCGCTCGTCTGGATATTGCACGTCGCCTATCTGTGGCTGGGCGTTGGCCTCGGCCTGCTGGGCGCCTCGGTCTGTTGGCCGGGCGCTGTCGCCCCCAGCACTGGAATTCACGCCATTACCGCAGGGGCCGTGGGCGTGATGACCCTGGCCGTCATGACCCGAGCGACGCTTGGGCACACGGGGCGCGCGCGAGAGGCGGACACGCGGACGGTGGCGATCTATGCGGCCGCTTTGGCGGCCGGGGTCGTGCGGACCGCCGCCCCGTTCGCGGCTGACCATTCTATGCTCCTGCTGGCGGTGTCGGCGGGGCTCTGGACCCTCGCATTCGGCGGCTTCGTGGTCGCCTACGGTCCAATGCTGATGCAGCGCCGCGTGGCGGCCTGACGACAGGAGATTGAAATGACAGAGCCCATGCTTGTGTGCGAGCCGCTGGTCCGCACGCCGGACTACATCAAAGGCGTCATCACCCTGCGCGTTGATCACGCGCCAACGGAGGTGTGGGAAGCGCTCACCCAGCCGCAGCATCTGGCCAACTGGTTGGCTCCGGGGGTGATCGAGCTGCGCGTCGGCGGAGCGGTCAAGCTGGCGTTCGAGCAGAGCGGCGTTGCGATTGACAGCCAGGTGACGGTGTTGCGGCCGCTGCAGGCGATCGGCTTTTCCTGGAGTGGCCCAGGCGAACCCGAGCGGCCGATCGAATGGGCAATTGCGCCGCATCGGCAGGGTACCGAAGTGACGCTGACCCTGCAGGTCCCTCACGCCGAGGACGCGGCCCGATCCTGCGCCGGCTGGGCCGCCCATCTGGAAATGCTTGCGGCGGCCCTGGAGGGAGCGCCGGCCAAGTTTCCATTCGAGACGTTCAAGGCCCAACGCGCCGCCTACCTGGCCGAAGGTGCGCCATCGGCTTGAGGCCCGGTGGTCGGGTTAAGCTGCTTGCGCGAACCGGGCAGGGCGCAGGGCCGATACTTGCAGTCCCTGGTCGATCAGCTCGGCCGGGGGCGGGGCGCCGAGCAGCAGCGCCGCCGCCAGGCGTCCGGACGCCGGCGCGGTCTGGATCCCGATGCCGCCAAGGCCTGCGAACCAGAAGAATCCGGAAGCTTCTTCAGACCATCCAATGATCGGAGCACGGTCGGGAGCGAAGGTCCTAAGTCCTGCCCATTTGTGCCGGATGGCGCGAACGTCGTAGTCGGCGACATCGTGGAACCGCATCATGGCGCACGCGATGTCGAGCGGGTCGGGCTGGGCGTCGCAGGGCGGGCTGGGTTCCTCGTCGGCCGGGGTGATCAGCAGACGACCAGCAAAGGGCCGAAAGTAGAACTGCTCACCGACGTCCTTGACGATCGGCCAGTCCTGAAACCCATCATGTGGTGGCGCATCGACGAGGACGACTGTCCTCTGCAGCGCCTCGACCCGCTTGGGCGCAAGGCCCGCGGCCATCGCCGTCTCATCGGCCCAGGCGCCGGTTGCGTTGACCAGCACCGGCGATTGCATCGTCCAGTTCGAGCCGCGCAGGCGCCAGAGTCCGCGACACCTCGCTATCGAATAGTCGCCCACACCCAGCCGGATCTCGGCTCCATGCTCGCGCGCCTGGCGGAGCCACCCTGAGTGTAGTCGTCCGACATCGATATCACCCGCGTCAGGCTCCAGAACGGCGCCTGCGACTCCTTTCCGCCGCAGGATCGGCACGTGCTGGATCGCCTCGGAACTGGACAACGGGATCGGATTGTCCATGCGACGAGCAAGGTCGTTCAGCCCCGCAAGCTGATCGCTGCGTGCGACATGCATGGCGGCGCGAGGGCGCAGCAAGTTGCCGCCAAAGCCGGGCGGCGGCTCGTGAAGGAAGGCGCGACTGGCGCGGGTGAGGGGGTGGGTCGCCTCCGCGCCATAGGAAGGCATGAACATGGCCGCCGATCGGCCGGTGGTGTGGTAGCCGCTGACCTCCTCGCGTTCGATCAGGGTGACCTTGCAGAACGGAGCGAGATGGGCCGCGATGCTCGCGCCTGCGATGCCCGAACCAAGGACGACAACGTCAGGAGCGCTGCTCAAGTGCGGCCGGCCATCGCCATTCCAGCGACCCCGGCGAGGTAGCCACTAACTGCTGGCCCGGGCAGGCAGCTCGCTGGCAATTCGGCTCGCAGTTCCTCCGCGCTGATCGCGCCGTCGGCGAAACGCCGGTAGACTTCGATCACGCCAATCATGTCGCCACTGTGGGGTGACAGTCGCAGGGCGCGAACACCCGCGGCTTTCAGGGCGTCGAGTGTCGTGTCGAGCACCTGGACGCCCTGCGACATTGTCAGAATCCCGTTGAGCGCAAGGAATCCTTGGCCTTCTAACGTGGCTACCTCCAGGCCATCCGGATCGCGGTCGCAGACAAACTGACAGCCGTCTCGCTGCAGCTTGTGCAGATGGGCATGGTGGCATCGACCGGATAGGGCGAGCGGCAAACGGCCGAAGGAAAAGAGTTCGATTTCAAGGTTGGGGCAGGCGTCGTGGATCGCCCTGATCGCGTCCAGCGAAAGCTCGATGTTCGGACAGAGCCGCTCGCAACCTAACCGGAGAAGCTCCGCAGCCGCCGCTTCGTTGTAGATGTTCAGGAATGGACCGGCGACGAATGACGCGCCGGGCGCAAGGCTGGAGAGGCCCGAGATATCGTTCAGTTCAATTGTGCCGCCGGTCATGATCATGTCCCGCGCACTGCGCCGTTCGCGGGTCGTGATGGGGAGCGAGGGCGTCGACCAGACCACCTCCTTGCCGCTTCGTTCCAGAATGTCGGCAGCTTCGACCTGTGTAGCTTCCAACAAGGGCGCACGCTTTCCGCAAACGACCTCCCCGAGATAGACGCGTTCGATTGCGCTCGCCTCGGCCACCGCCCGATAGAACTCAAGCATGACGGCGGGCGGCCAATTGAACAGCAGAGGACCAAGCGTGAGCGAAATGGCCGTATCCTTCATCGCCAGACCTTCCGGTATGCGCCTGCTGTTTCGCGGCCGCCCTCAGCCAGATCGGTCAGCAGCCTCTCAAAGGGTTCAGTCTCTTCGCCGCGATCGAGCGCATCGATCGCGCCCCTGAACGCCGCGGCGGCGCGCGCGACATAGGCCTTGCCACGTTGGCGTCCCTCGATCTTGACGGCCTTCACGCCGGCGGTCCGGAGCGACTTCAAGAGCCCCATGGCGTTGAGGCTCACGGGTTCTTCGAAGAGATAGCCGTCGCCTTGGCCCGTTGCGAAGCGACCCTTGCAGAGCGTGGGGTAACCCGTGCTCTCCTGAGGTCCAAAGCGATCGATGGCCAGACCAGAGAGGCGAGGCGTCAGCATCCCTCCGGTGCGATCGAAGTCTACCGCCTCGGGCGGAGAGCAGACGCCAGACAGATTGGGGGAACGACCGGTTACATACGACGAGAGGGCGCATCGGCCCTCGGCCATCACGCAAAGTCCGCCAAAGACAAAGGCCTCGATCTCCACCGGGGCTTCGGCCACGATTGCGGCGACCTCTTGGGCTGAGAGCACGCGGGGCAACACCACTCGTTTCACTCCATACGAGCTGGCGTAGAAGGCGATGGCGTCGGCTGAATTGGCCGCGGCCTGGACGGAGAGGTGCAAGCGCATCTGCGGATACTGCGAACTCGTATAGGCGAGCACCGCAAGATCGGCGGCGATAAGCGCATCTGCTCCCGCGGTGGCGGCCACATCGACTGCGCGCCGCCACGACTGCGTGGCGCCGGCGCGGGCGAACGTGTTGACGGCGACCAACACTTTTGCCGAACGCCTGTGGGCGAATGCGACGCTCTCGGCGAGTTCCTCTGGTGAGAAGTTGAGGCCAGGGAAGTTTCGCGCGTTGGTCTCGTCGCGCAGCCCGCAGTAGACGCTGTCCGCGCCGGCCTCGATCGCGCTTCGCAGCATCGCGGGCGAACCGCCAGGGCAGACAAGTTCGATCGAACTCATTGTGTCGGCTCGTTGCGCCGCATCTGACGCGCCGCTGAGCGTGCTGCGCGGGAGGCCTTGTCGAGAAGAGCGCCGCCAACCGGCAGGCCGACCAGATCGGCGACCGAAAGTTCCGCTGCTTCTAGGGCATTGTGGAGGGCCAGGACGGCGCTCGTGTCGCCCTCGACCACAACCGATCGACTGAAGAAGGCGGCGTCCGCGTCGAGGCTTCCGTCGAAGAGGTCGAGCAAGTCTTCCAGGCGCCCTTCGATCCGCGCTGCAAAATCGCCAGGCGAACGCGTCCGGACAACCCGGACAGCACCGTCTGCGCGAGGGGTCAGTGCGAAGGCGACCGGCCAGCGCGCGGGAACGATCAGGTAGGTGGCCCTGTCGTGCGGCCGCATTCGTTCGAAGGGGTTGGGCCGCTTGCGCGACACCCGCCGCAAAGCGCGTCCCAGGACGTGTTCAACAGGCGCCCTCAACGCCATCATTGGCCAAGCCATCCAGTCGAAAGCTGCCGATTGAATTGGACGTCGCGTGTGCATGGGGGCCTCCTGAACACGAAGGCTAGGGCGCGGCTGGCGCGGCCAGAAGGGCGCCGATCAAGTCCCCACTTGATTTGCGATTAGCCCGGGGCGCGGCTTGACGGGCGGGGCAGGTAAGCTTGAGCTCGGTCAAGGCGGACAGCGCCAGCAGGCGCTATCGTCGCTTAGAACGTCCGCGCGTTCATCCTCCAGCGGTCGCGCGGATCGACGCCGAGGGGCCGGACCCCATCCCAATCCGGCCGCGGCGGGGCGCCGGCCGGGGAAGTCGGCGCCCACACCGCCGGACTAGGTCACATCGCTCACAATGCGGTTCAGAGCCTCGCTGGTGATCTGGCGAAGCAAGGCGTCGGGGTTGTGATAAGTCGCACTATTGGCGCCATGCTCCATGCAGGTGACAGAGGCGACCCAGCAGCGTCCTCGCGTCAAAGCGCTGACCAGTTCTTGCGCCTTGTCCAGGACATGCGCGGAGATCGCCTCGCAACTGGTCCCAGGCAGCAGCCGCACGTCGGCGAGCCCAAGGTCGCGCAGAGCCAGGAGGGTTTCGCGTTCTGGGTCGTCTTCGGCCACAAGTAGGGTGTGGTCGAACACTTCGTGGAGCCACTCGCGAATGGGTCCAAAGCCGCCCGCGCCGAAGTCCACGACCCACCCGCGCGCGTCCAATTGCTCTGCCGCGAATTCAAAGCGAAAGCCAAGGGCGTACCCATGGAGAAGCGCACAGTGGCTATCGGCCGCCCACTGCCGATAGGCGCAGGTCAGGCCTCGCTCGGCGGCGTAGATCTTGGTGGAAGTAAAGGCCATTGGGGCGCCTAGGGGCGCAGCCCCTGGCGCGCGCCGAGTTCTGAACTGCGTTCACGGTCAGCCTTGCTGATCAGCGTGATGTCAGAGGGCAGGTGCTTGTCGATGAGTGGGTCTGGCTTGGCCAGCCGCTCGAGCACTGCAGGACGTGCGATCGTTACATTCGGTCCGTCTACCGTAACACCGTAGTCGGCCAAGCTTGCGAAGGCGCGCGAGAGGTTCTCAGGGCTCATGCCCAACAGGGAGGCGACGAAGCGTTTTTCATGGGGCAGGGTCAACATCGCGCCCCCACCCTGGCGGCTGCGCTGCGCAAGCAGGTAGTTGGCGAGCCGTTCGAGGCCGCCGCGAAGTTTTTGGTTTTTTATCGCGCGGACGAGGCCCTGGTAGCAGCCGGAGAGTTCCAGCGCGACGGCGCTGGAGAAGCGCACATCTTCATCAATCGCCCGGCGAAGGGCCGCCCCGGGGATCATCAGGATGTCCGACCAGCCGATTGTTCTGGCGTTCATGGTCGCTGGCGCATCCAGGATCACGGCGGCGAGAATGAACGTCGAGACAGGGCCCAACACCGCAAGGGTGGTCTCCTTGTCGTTCCAGGTGCCGGAGAGCTCGATCGACCCGTCGAGGAGAATGTAAAGGAAATCCACCGGGTCGCCTTCAGTAAGGAGGTCGGCGCCAGCTGGAAATTTCTGAAGGAAGGCGACTGAGGTCAGCCGTTTAAATGTTTCGTCCTCTATCGGCGCAAAGAGCGGCAAGCCGCGCACTCGCTCAAGATCGATGCTCCGGATCGACATGAGCGGCTCCCTGTCCCTGTCGCCTCATTGGCCAGACGCCCAGTCTCCCGCCAAGCTGATCACTGCGCCTTGACCAACATCAAGACTTGTCGCCCAGCTTCGATTTTCTTCGTCTTCCCGCACGCCCGTCCGCCAGCTCGATCGCGCCAGCGACGAGCCAGGCAAGCGCCTCGATGAGCAGGAGTGAGAAGCCGCGCAAAGGTTGCGGCTGCAGCCCTTGGCTGGGTTCGGGCCGGTGTTCCACCGGGCGTGGGCGCTCGTTCACGCCAGCTTGGTGATATCGATCACGACGCCTTCGGTCTCCCGCAGTCGATAGGTCACCGATACCGTCTCGCCGAACCGCTGCTCCATTTGGTGAAGCAATGGGACTGGGTCGTGATCATTGACGAACCGCATGGTCTCGCCCGGCGTCAGCGCCTCAAGCGCGCCAAAAATCGCTGCGTGCCGAAAACGTTTTGCGACACCCCTAGCGTCAAATGGATAGGTCGGGCTCGTGGTCGGCGAGGCGTTGGTTGCATCTGAATTCATGAGAAAGACTCCTCTCGGACCCCTTTTTCCGACAGCTAAACCGCGAGCGGTTTGATTTTTGGCAAGTCGCACTTTGAAGATTGCCGCAAGATGAGCGCCATGCACCAAGGTTCTCATTTCCACCAGCTATTGGCTGCCGCGGTTGCGCAGCGTGAGCCCCAGCGGCTCCTCTTCCTCTTTGCGGCGGCGGAGATCCCAGACCATGCCTCCCTTGAGCAGCAGTCGCGCCATGCGGACGGCGAGGGAGGCGTTCTGACCCCGCTCATGTGTGTCGACAAGGCGCCAGAAGATCTCGCTAGCTTTGACGCGTTGCGAGAAGAGTCGCGCATTGCAGGTCCTGAATGGCAGGTCGTGCTCGTCGCTGCGCTCGCAGGTCAAGGCGGCAAACCGCCAACTCGGCCGCAGATCGATGAGGCTTTGCAGATGATGGTTCGCGATCTGACGGAGGGGCGGGCAGGGCGATTTGCCGCCTACAATGCGCAGGGCGATCATCTGCATCTTGTTTGAGTCTCGATTGCGCCCGCCCCGGCTGAGGCGGACTTCCAGGCGCACGGAGAAAGTTCGGCTGCTGAACGCGTGGGCGGGCGATAAAGTCTGAGGCCGGGACCGGCGAGGACAAACGCCGGTGAGGCGCCAATACGGGGCTACTGAAGAGGGCGCGGGTATCGGGCAGGATATGGCCCCGCTGACTGGGCGCGCCAATGAGCCCGCCGGCCGATCAAGGCTGCATGCACCCGGTTTCGCGCGCCGATCTGGGCCAAAACGACATGCACATGGGCTTTTACAGTCCCGGTGGTTATTCCAAGAGCCTCAGCAATTTCCTGGTTCGATCTTCCCAGCGTCAGTTGTCCCAGGACCTCGAGTTGGCGCGCTGACAGTCCCCGAATACGGGGCGCCTGATCATCCAGTGGTTCGTCATAAGAGGACGGGGAGGCTACGCCATCGAGCGCGGCGGTGAGGGCAAGTTTGAATGCCTCGGCATCGACGTCCTTGGTCAGGTAGCCTGCTGCGCCGGCCCATGTTGCGAGACTTGCAAGTGCGGGATTTGGTCGGTCATCGAGAACGATGACGGGCCCGGGATGGGTGTGAATGACGAGATCCCTCAGCTTCTGAAAGTCGTAGTTCACCGTGAAAAGGTCGATGAGGCAGAGGCTTGGCCTGTCGACCAAGATTGCGTCCAACGCCTCGTCGATCGATGAAGCGAAGCGCGGCTCTACCTGCCCGCAACACTCGGCGAGGATCTGCCCCAGGGCCGGACGCCACATGGGCTTTTCCTCCACTATCAACGCCATTGGCGAACTGGACTCCCTGTTGAGGTGCGGCCCACCAAGCGAGCAGACGCCATCTCACGTGCACGTCTCGGGCTGGTGCTCAGGCGTCAGAAAAGTAGCGACGCCCGCTCGCCCTCCGATTGACTATTATCATCCGCCTATTGGTGGCCTCGCGGCGGCGCCGGTCCGCATTGGCGTCGTGAGACGCATAGATACTTACCCCAGCGCCACCCTCGAGGGTGCAGAGATGATGTATATATCGCAGGGTATATATCGCGATGTATATTGCTGTTGGTATGTATATAATCTGGCGAAATCTAGATTGTGGAAATGGATAATTTGCACGTTAACCAATAATTATTATTACGATCTCAAGCATCCTGCCAAATGGCGGGGGAAAGCGCTTTCATGGCTTTGAGATTGCGGACGGGCGGGCGGCTGGCGGTGGGTTTCTCCGCCATCATTGCTGTGATGATTGTTGTCGTGGGAGTTGCTGCGCCCCGTATTCAAGGCGCGCTTCGAGCCGTGGCGCAGGGTGACGAGCTTCGTGCGCCGGTGGCCACGACCAGCTTGAAGCTGTCGATTGAAACTGTGGCCAGCGCCAATGCACTGCGCGGATACGTTATTACACGTGATCCAGGTATGCGTAAGAATTGGGAGGCGCAGTGGCAGCTCATCGATCGAGACTCTGCAATTCTCGAACAATTGGCGCCCCGCTTCACGAGCATCGAGAACAAGGAAGCGTGGCGAACCGTTTCGGCAACGCTACCCAAGCTCCGGGCGGCGCAGGCATCGGTCTTCACCATCGCCGACGCCGGTGATCAGGCGGCTTCGGTAGAAGCCCTGCAGACCCAAGTCCTTCCCTTGTTCCAGGTAACCCAGGTGCAGCTCGTGGGCGAAAGGGGCGACACAGGTTTGGCAGGGCGCCAGAGCGCCCTCCTCTCCTCTGATCTGAAGGACGCCCGCGCTAGAATGGAGCAGGCCCGTCTGGCCGTGTTCCTTGGACTTGCCGGTTTGGTGCTAGTGGCGAGTGTGATGGGATGGATGACCACCCGCAGCATCGTCGGTCCCCTGACCCAACTCAACGAGCTGCTGCGTGAGATGGCGCAGGGGCGTTTCGACGGAAAGGTCACCGGCACGCAGCGAAGCGACGAGATCGGTGATATCGCCCGCGCGGCAGAGGTGTTTCAGGAAAACGGGATCGCCCGCGCCGCATTGGAGGCCGAGGCTAGGGAATTTCAGGCCAAACTCGACGCCAAGCTGAAGGAGGTCGAGGCGGCATTTGAAGCTGCGGGCCAACAGCAGAAACTGGTCGTCCAGGCGATGGCCAAGCAGCTCTCCGTCCTGGCGCAGGGCGACCTCACCGCCAGGCTCTCGGAGGAC
This sequence comes from Phenylobacterium sp. P4_E10, assembly GCF_056401675.1. Taxonomy (NCBI): domain Bacteria; kingdom Pseudomonadati; phylum Pseudomonadota; class Alphaproteobacteria; order Caulobacterales; family Caulobacteraceae; genus Phenylobacterium; species Phenylobacterium sp. P4_E10. The sequence goes on from NZ_JBFUIW010000001.1 coordinate 264,678, forward strand.
GTGGCGGCGGAGTACGCTGAATTGAAGCGGGACTTCAATGCGGCGATTTCCAGCTTGGAGGAAATCGTCTCCGCAGTCGCCGTCACCACGGCCAGCATTGGCGCAAGTTCCGACGAGATGGCCCAAGCCTCAGACGACCTTTCGCGTCGCACAGAGCAGCAGGCTGCGGGACTTGAAGAGACAGCTGCGGCTCTCGACGAGATCACAGCTACCGTACGAGCTACGGCTGAGGGGGCGCATCATGCGAGCGTAACCGTGGCGGCGGCCAAGGCTGAAGCCAAGCGCTCTGGCGATGTGGTCGATCAGGCTGTCCGAGCCATGGGGGAGATCGAAAACTCTTCCCGTCAAATCAGCCAGATCATTGGGGTGATCGACGAGATCGCCTTCCAGACCAACCTCCTTGCGCTGAACGCTGGGGTCGAGGCCGCCCGAGCCGGCGACGCTGGTCGCGGCTTTGCAGTCGTGGCCTCAGAGGTCCGGGCGCTGGCTCAGCGCTCGGCAGAAGCGGCCAGGGAGATCAAGACGCTGATCGCGGCCTCATCCCAGCAGGTCGGGCAGGGCGTCAGCCTGGTCGGTGAAACTGGCAAGGCCCTGCAGTCCATCGTCACTCAGGTCGCTGAGATCGACACGGTGATTGCAACGATCTCAGCTTCCGCCCAGGAACAGGCGACCGGGCTCGCGCAGGTCAACGTTGCGGTCAACCAGATGGATCAGGTCGTGCAGCAGAACGCCGCCATGGTCGAGCAAGCAAGCGCCGCCACCCACTCCATGAAGGGTGAGGGAGGTGAGCTGATGCGACTCATCTCCAGGTTCAAAGTCGGCGGCCGCGCCAGGCCGGGCGCGGCTAGCAGAGCCGTCGGACCCAGGCTCGTTTCGGACGCCGCCGCAGCTAGGCCATCGCCCGCGCGGTTCTTGCGCCAGAAGGCGGCCGCCGCGCTTGGAGGCGTCGCCAACGACGGGTGGGAGGACTTTTGAACCTCGCCGCGACCGGAGCCTGAAGGGCTCAATGCCGCACCACGCGGGCCTCGCCTGCAAGGCCGCGAAGAGGGCGAGAACCAGCAGGCGCGGCCTTCGGCGTAGTGGCGAGGCCGACCGATTGTGGAGAGCCATGACATGCAATTGAATCTGCGCACTGGCGGTCGACTGGCGCTGGGCTTCTGCGCAATCGTCATCTTAATGGTGGTGACTGTGGGCGGCGTGTTGCCGCTCGTCCACGACTCGGTGCGGCGCGTGCGGCTGGGAGATGAACTCCGAGCGCCGACGGCCTTGGCTGCGTTGCGGCTTTCCAGCTCCACCGTGTCTTCGGCCAACGCCTTGCGTGGCTACATCATCACCCACGATCCATCGATGCGCCGTGAATGGGCCCGGCAGTGGGGGCGCATTGAGAAGCTGAGCACCGCCATGAACGCTCTTGCCCCTGGGCTCAGCAGTTCTGAGAGCCGCGCTGCATGGCATGAGCTCTCGGCGATCCTTCCCAGGCTCAAGGCCGCGCAGGCCGCCACCATTGACGCCGCCGATCAGGGCGATGCGGCGGCCGTGGAGAAGGTCTTTACAACCGACGTCCTGCCCCTGTTCCGGCGATCCCAGACCTTGTTGGTGGGGCAGTCTGGCGACGCTGGCCTAGCCGGCCGCCAGGGCGAGCTCCTCTCCTCGGATCTGCAGACTACCCGCCGAAAAATGCAATGGGTCGAGGCGCAAATCCTCCTGAGCCTCGCTGCTCTGGTTGGGCTCGCGGGCCTAGCGGGCTGGCTGACGACACGCAGCATCACGCGCCCCCTGAAACAACTCAACGTGGCTCTTCGTCAAATGGCTAAGGGCCAGTTCGATGTCGAAGTTTCAGGCGCCGATAGAGTCGATGAGATCGGTGATATCGCCAGATCCGCCGAGGTCTTCCGAGAAGATGGGATCGAGAGGCTCCGATTGGAGGCCCAAGCGGCTGAATTTCACAAACATCTTGAGGACAAGCTTAAGGAGGTGGAGGCGGCCTTCGAGGCCTCCGGCCGCGAGCAGAGGCTTGTCGTCGAGGCCGCGGCGCTAGCGGACATTCGAGCGGCCTTGGAGCGATCCGAACGCGCCGAACATAGCCTCCATGTCGCCGTGGAGATCGCCAATCTCCATGTCTATGAGGTCGATTTTGTCCAGCGCAGCTTGACCAACCTGGGCGGACCAGACTCGTTCCTTGGTCGCGGTCTGACCTTCGAAGAGTTTGCACGCGACCCATTCGCCTTGATCCATCCGCTTGACCGAGACGCAGGGATCGCTGCCTGGCAGGCCCATGACGAGTTGGGCCGACCCTTCAACATTGAGTGTCGGATCTACCGCGAGGACGCGGAGGAGGTTTGGGTGCGGTCCGCGGCATCACTGAAGCGGGACGCAAATGGCACGCCGCTGCGACTAATCGGCGCTCTGCAGGACATCACCAACCGCAAGCTCGCCGAGCTTGACCTAATAGCGGCTCGTGACGCCGCTCGGGCGGCGAACGATGCGAAATCCAGCTTCCTGGCCACGATGAGCCACGAAATTCGCACGCCACTGAATGGCATCCTGGGGATGGGAACGGTGCTGTCCAAAGAGGATCTGAGTGAGCGGCAGCAAGGGCAGGTGAAGGTCATCCTGCAGTCCGGTGCGATACTTCTCAGCTTGCTCGATGATCTTCTGGACATCTCGAAAATCGAGGCCGGCAAGCTGACCCTTGAGGGGGGGGAGGTCGATCTGGCTGAGATCGTTCGTTCAGCCGAAGCGGGCCTGACCGTCCTTGCTGCGGAAAAGGACGTGACGGTCTCATGTGTGATCAGCCACGATGCGGAAGGGTTCTTCCGTGGCGATCCCGTGCGAGTTCGGCAGATCGTGAACAATCTCTGCGCAAACGCCCTGAAATTCACCGACGAAGGTCAGATCACGCTCGAGGTCTCAAGCCACGATGAGAACCTCCGGTTGATCGTCCGCGACACGGGCATCGGCATCGCTGCGTCCAAGGTCGGCGAACTGTTCCAGAAGTTTACGCAAGCCGACCCCTCGATCACGCGCAAGTTCGGCGGCACAGGACTGGGGCTCGCCATTTCGCAGGAACTGGCGCGCCTGATGGGGGGCGAGATTACCCTGGAGAGCAAGGAAGGCGTAGGTTCAACCTTCACCGTCCGGCTGCCCCTAACCCGGCTGAGGTGCGGGCGCCCGGAGGTGTCTAGATCCGAGGTTGGAGGCGACGTTGAGTTGGAAGCTGCCGACGCGCTTCGCATCCTCATCGCCGAAGACAATCCGGTGAACCGCATCGTAATCCAAGCGATCCTCGAACAGGCCGGCGTAACGCCGGTTGTGGTCAACGATGGAAAAGAAGCTGTCGAGGCGTGGCGGACAGGGGTGTGGGATCTGATCCTCATGGATGTGCAGATGCCTGTCATGGATGGGATCACGGCAACGCGGCTCATTCGTGAGGAGGAGGTCGGCCGGAATGAATCTCCGACACCAATTCTCGCCCTCACAGCCAATGTGATGACACATCAGCAAGATTCATACAGGCAGGCCGGTATGGATGGCACGGTCGCAAAGCCCATCGACCCGGCAAAGCTGCTGGCCGCTATGCACTCGGTCCTGTGAGGATGGCCCGGTGGTCGTGCCGGCGCCGCCGCGGGCGGGGCGGACAGGCGCGACGTCGCCGATGAACTTCGCCTCGGTAGGTTTTGGTAAGGCGGGGTGTCGTCGCCAACCTAGTGGGAGCGCGACGAGCCGCGCCGCGGGAGACGGATTGGCCAACGCTCCCAGAGCGCGCTGCGGGCCGAACGTCGGTGGGAGCGCTTGGGGCCGGAGGGGCATCAACGCGCTGATCGGCCCATCAAGGGGCCGGCGAATCAACTCGCGCACTCCCAAGTAAGCGTCCTGAAACGCCCTGATTTCGGCTGACCCCTCGTGGAACGGTGAACCGAACCGTGAACACGCCTGCGCGGAGATTGCCCCCAATATGCCCCCAAATTGGCAGGCGGCCTGACAATTAAAAAGGGGTCAGTCCCTAGCGGCTTGAAATATAGGGGGAAAATGGTGGATGCGACAGGGATTGAACCTGTGACCCCCTCGGTGTGAACGAGGTGCTCTCCCGCTGAGCTACGCATCCGCCGCAAGAAGGGTGCGCCTATAGCCGCTAGCTTTGCGCCGGGCAAGCGGTGAGAAGCCGCACACACGCATTTGCCATCTGATCGAAGTGATCGACGAGGATGTCGGGCGCGAGATCGGCGGCGGGGACCTCAGTGTAGCCGAAGCTGACGAGCACCAGCGGAACCTTTGCCGCGCGGGCGGCGCCGGCGTCGGTCGAGGCGTCGCCGACCATCACCGCACGGTCGATGCGGCCGCCGGCGGCTTCGATCGTATGGATCAGGTGGCGTGCGTCGGGCTTGGGGGCGGGGGCGGAATCGGCCCCGACCACGGCGTCGAAAAACTGCGCCAGGTCCAGCTTCTCGAGAATCGGGACCGACAGGCCGGTAAGCTTGTTTGTGCAGACCGCAAGTCTGGCGCCGGCCGCCTTCATCTTCACAAGGCAGTCGACGACGCCGGGAAACGGCCGGGTCAGGTCGGCGCTGTGTTCGTTATAGTGGGCGATGAAGCGCTCGAAGAGCTCCGGCATGTGCTCGGCCGGGATTGGGCGCCCCTGGGCGGCGAAGCCGCGCTCGATCAGCCGCCGCGCGCCATGGCCGATGAAAGGCCGCGCTTCGTCGACCGGCAGGGGAGCAATCCCTTCCTGCGCCAGGATCACATTCAGCGTGCCGATGAGGTCCGGCGCGGAGTCGACGAGCGTCCCGTCGAGGTCAAAGGCGATGGTGGCTCCGGCAAGGGCCGCAAGGTCGCTCGTCTGGGTCAAGGAAAACGCTCCGTCGAAACCGCTCGCCGTTTCGGCTAAAGCCCGCATGATTGCAACATCACCCGACTCGCAAGGACGCTCCATGACCCCACGCGCCGCTGTGATTATGGCTGCCGGCCAGGGCACGCGCATGAAGTCGCCGATCCCCAAGGTGCTGCACAAGGTGGGCGGCCGCGCGATCCTCGACCGGGTGATCGACACGGTGCAGGCCAGCGGCTGCGAGCGCATAGTGGTGATCGTGGGTAATCACAGTCCTGGCGTGCGGGCCCTGGTCGAGACGCGGCTCGGCGCCGGCGCAGTGGCGGTGCAGGACCCGCCGCTGGGCACCGCCCACGCGGCGCTGGCGGCGCGTGAGGCGTTGGCCGATTTCGACGGCGACGTGCTGATCCTGAACGGCGACTGTCCGCTGCTGGAGGCCGGCGACCTGGAGCCGCTGTTCAAGTTGCGCGCCGCCGGGGTCGACATGGCCATGCTGGCGTTCGAGCCGGCCGATCCGTTGCTCTATGGGCGGGTGCTGCGCGGCGCCGACGGCCACGTGTTGCGCATCGTCGAGGCCAAGGAGGCGACGCCCGAGGAACTGGCTGTCAAGGTCTGCAATGCCGGCATGATGGCGGCCGACCGCCGCCGCATGTTCGACTGGCTGTCGCGGGTCACCAACGACAACGCCAAGGGCGAATACTATTTGACCGACACCGTGAAGATCGCGGTGGCCGAGGGCCGGCTCGTGAAGGCGGCCCTGGCGCCGGAGAGCGCCGTGATGGGCGCCGACACCGCCATGCAGCTGTCGCAGGCCGAGGCGCTCTTCCAACAGCGCCGCCGCGCCCACTTCCTGGCCGAAGGCGTGCAAATGCTGGCGCCCGACACCGTGCACTTCAGCTGGGACACCCAGATCGCCGCCGCGGCGATGATCGAGCAGTTCGTGGTCTTCGCGCCGGGCGTCAGCGTCGAGACCGGCGCGGTGATCCGCGCCTTCAGCCACCTGGAAGGCGCCAAGGTGAAGTCTGGGGCGCTGATCGGTCCCTATGCCCGCCTGCGGCCGGGCGCCGAAATCGGTGAGGACGCCCACATCGGCAACTTCGTCGAAGTGAAGAAGGTCAAGGTCGGCGCGGGCGCCAAGGCCAACCACTTGAGCTATCTGGGCGATGGCACCGTCGGGGCGAAGGCCAACATCGGGGCCGGCACGATTTTCTGCAACTATGATGGCTTCGACAAGTTCGACACCCACATCGGCGAGGGGGCCTTCGTCGGTTCCAATTCCTCTCTGGTGGCGCCCGTCAGCATCGGTGCGGGGGCCTATACCGGCTCGGGCTCGGTGATCACCCGTGACGTCGCGCCGGACGCCCTGGCGCTCGAGCGGGGCGCCCAGGTGGAGAAGGAAGGCTGGGCTGCGCGGTTCCGCGCCGCAAAACTGGCCAAAAGGGCGAAGAAATAACGTCGCGGCGGACCGCTGCTTCGCCTATGTGACGAGCCATGAGCACGAGCGCAGACGATCAGAAAAGGGCCGCCGGCGAAGCCGCCGCCGCCTACGTTGAAAACGGGATGACCGTGGGCCTGGGCACAGGGTCGACCGCCGCCTGGTTCGTGAAGGCGCTGGCCGCGCGCGGACTGGACATCATCGGGGTGCCGACCTCGCTGGCCACCGCCCAACTCGCCGAAAGCCTCGGCATCCGATTGGGCGAGCTCGGCGTGGTGAAGTCCATAGACCTTACCGTCGACGGCGCCGACGAGATCGGCCCGGCCTTGTCGCTGATCAAGGGCGGCGGGGCGGCCCTGCTGCGCGAGAAGCTGGTCTGGGAAGCCTCCAAGCGCTGCGTGGTGATCGCCGACGCGGAGAAGCGGGTCGCCAAGCTCGGCAAGTTCCCGCTGCCGATCGAGGTGGTGGCCTTCGGGCACGAGACAACCGCCCTGCGGATCTGCGACGCGCTGGCCGAGTGCGACCTGGGCGTCGCGCCGCGTCTGCGCCTCAAGGACGGGGTCCCAGTGAAGACTGACGGGGGCAACCTTATCTATGACGCAGCTTGCGGGCGCATCGAGGATCCCGCCCTGCTCGCCGACGCGCTGAAGAGCGTGACCGGCGTGGTCGATCATGGCCTGTTCCTCGATCTGGCTGATGTGGCTCTGGTGGGCACGCCCGACGGCGTCGTCACCCTCGAGCCTTAAGGAGTTTCCTGTGGCGAAGTACGACTACGACCTCTTCGTGATCGGGGCCGGTTCCGGGGGCGTGCGCGCCGGCCGGCTGGCGGCGATGAGCGGCGCCAAGGTCGCGCTGGCCGAGGAGCACCGCGTCGGCGGCACCTGCGTGATCCGCGGCTGCGTGCCGAAGAAGTTCATGGTCTACGCCTCGGAGTTCGCCCACCACGCCGAAATCTCGCAAGGTTACGGCTGGTCGCCCAGCGGCGCGGAGTTCGACTGGAAGCGCTTCCTGGATGCCAAGGACCGCGAGATTTCGCGGCTGTCGGGCATCTACGTCACCAACCTCAACAACGCGGGCGCCGAGGTGATCCACGCCAAGGCGCGGCTGCTCGACGCCCATTCGATCGAGCTGATCGGCAAGGGGACGGTCACCGCCGACAAGATCCTAATCGCCACCGGCGGGCGTCCCTGGAACCCGACTGACTTCCCGGGCAACGAGAACATCATCACCTCGGAAGAGGCCTTCCATCTCCCCGAGCTGCCCAAGCGGATCATGATCGCCGGCGGTGGCTACATCGCCGTGGAGTTCGCCGGCATCTTCGCGGGCCTGGGCGTGGACACTACCCTGGTCTATCGCGGCCCCAATCTGCTGCGCGGCTTCGACGATGACGTGCGCTCTCACGTCACCGAGGAAATGAAGAAGCGCGGCGTGAAGATCGTGCTCGGCTGCCAGCACGAGAGCATTGAGAAGACTGAGCACGGCCTGATCAACCACATGACCAGCTGCGGCGACATCGAGACCGACCTGGTCATGTTCGCCACGGGCCGCAAACCGTATGTCGACGGGCTGGGCCTGGAGACCGCCGGGGTGACGCTCAACGAGGCCGGGGCCATCGCGGTCGACAAGTTCTCGAAGACCAATGTCGACAACATCTGGGCCGTGGGTGACGTCACGGACCGCATCAACCTGACGCCGGTGGCGATCCGCGAGGGCGCGGCCTTCGCCCAGACCGAGTTCTATAAGAACCCGACCACCTTCGATCACGACATGGTCGCCTCGGCGGTGTTCTCGCAGCCACCGGTCGGCTCCGTGGGCCTGTCGGAGGCTGACGCCCGCCATCAGCACGGCAAGGTCGACATCTACCGCTCGGTGTTCCGGCCGATGAAGACGACCTTCTACGGCGGCGAGGAACGCTGCCTGATCAAGTTGGTGGTCGAGGAGTCCACGCAAAGGATCCTCGGCTGCCACGTGGTCGGACCCGACGCGCCGGAGATCATCCAGATGGCGGCGGTCGCCCTGAAGATGGGCGTGACCAAGCAGGAGTGGGACTCCACCTGCGCCGTCCACCCGACCCTGGCTGAGGAACTGGTCACCATGCGCGACAAGTACGTGCCGCAGGGTACGGCGGCGTGACGACCACGCCGGCGCAGCTCGCGGATGACCAGGCGAGCGTCGCCTGGTTCGGCTGGGTGTTGGGCTTCGCCTTCATCCTGACGCCGCTGCTGGGCTGGCTTTCACCGCTGGGGTTCGCGCCGCTGGCTGGGCTTTGCGGCCTGCTGTCGCTGCGTGCGCTGCGGATCGGGGAACAGGACCGTCCGGCCGCCATTGCGGTGCTGGTCCTGGTCTCCTGGGGTGTGGCCTCGGTGGCCTGGAGCCCGTTCACCCCGACCAAGTTCGAGAACGCCACCGCGATGAAGCTGGTGGTGCAGGCGGCGCTCTATTGGGCGCTGTTCCGCGCAGCGGGCGCGATGACCTCCGGGACCCGGCGCGTGGCGCTGCAACTGTTGGCGTGGGGCTGCGCGTTGCTGGGCCTGATGCTGGTGACCGAAGCAGCGACCGGCGCGGGGGTCTATCAGGCGCTTCGGGAAGGCATCGGCGATCCGATCCGCCCGGACCTGGCGATCAAGAATATCGCCCAGGGCGGGTTCGTGCTGGCCGTGTTCGCGCCTGCCGCGGCGGTGGCGGGTTGGCGGACGGGCGGCGGCATCTGGCCAGGCGTGCTGATCGCAGCAGGCGTCGTCGCAGCGAGCGTCGGCTTGGCGGCGGACGCGCCGATCATCGCCCTCGTTGGAAGCGTAATCACCGCTGCGGCGACCTATCGATGGCCGGTGGTCGCGCCACGGATCGTGGCGAGCTTGACGGCGATCTACTTCCTGGGCGCGCCCTGGGCGGTGTGGGCGACGCGCAAGCTGGGCTGGTACCAGGCTCTCGAAGCGCAGCTCCCGCTTTCCTGGTCGATGCGCCTGAGTTACTGGCGCCATGCCGCCGACTGGATCGGCGACCATCCATTCCGCGGCTGGGGGATGGACGCGAGCCGGATGTTCGCTCCGGGCATCAAACTGCATCCTCACAGCGGCGGCCTGCAGATATGGCTGGAACTTGGCCTGATCGGCGCCATGGCCGCGGCGGTGTTCTGGGGCGTCGTCATCGCCAGTCAGAGCGCGAAGGAGCGGGACTTGGGTCGCGCCACGGCGGTGGCGACGGCAACCGCTTATTTGACGTTCTGCGCCGTGTCGTTCGGCGTCTGGCAGGAATGGTGGCTGGCCTTGGGCGCGCTGGCAGCTGCGGCCTGCCTAGCCGTGCAGCGCCAGGGACCGTTCGAAAACGACTAGGCGAGGGGCAAAACCTTCCCTTCGTCATCGACTGCACGATCATTCTGGGGTTAGAAGCGCCCCCAGCCTTTCATTCGGGAAGGCTGAAAAATCACAAATAGAGCGTGATGGCCGCCGAACCCGGTTCCCATTCTCGGCTATCATGCTCTGTAGCCCGCCGGTACGCGGGCGCGGAGTTGAGCCATGACCGAGCACTGGACGCCTGCCTCCTGGAGGAACAAGCCCGCCAAGCATCTGCCGACCGACTATCCGGATCTGGCTGAGCTGACCAAGGTGGAACAGGTGCTGCGCGGGATGCCGCCGCTGGTGTTCGCCGGCGAGGCGCGGCGGCTGAAGAGCCTGCTGGGCGAAGTAGCCGAGGGGCGCGCCTTCCTGCTGCAGGGCGGCGACTGCGCGGAGAGCTTCAAGGAGTTCCACGCCGACAATATTCGCGACACCTTCCGGCTGATCCTGCAGATGGCGGTGGTGCTGACCTTCGCCGGCGGCAAGCCGGTGGTGAAGGTCGGGCGCATGGCCGGCCAGTTCGCCAAGCCACGCTCCTCGCCGGTCGAGACCATCGATGGCGTCGAGCTGCCGTCCTATCGCGGCGACATCATCAACGGCATGGAGTTCGAGGAAGGCGCGCGCAGGCCCGACCCGCAGCGCCTGCTGCAGGCCTATGGGCAGTCCGCCTCGACCCTGAACCTGCTGCGCGCCTTTGCCGGCGGCGGCTATGCCGACCTCTACAACATTCACCGCTGGACCCTGGGCTTCGTCGCCGACAGCCCGCAAGGCGCCAAGTACCGCGAGCTCTCGGAAAAGATCAGCGAAGCGCTGACCTTCATGGCCGCCATCGGCGTGACCCCAGACAGCCAGCCCGACCTGCATCGGGTGGAGTTCTTCACCAGCCACGAAGCGCTGCTGCTGGGCTTCGAAGAGGCGATGACCCGCGTCGATTCCACTTCGGGCGAGTGGTACGACACCTCGGCCCACCTGGTTTGGATCGGTGAGCGCACCCGCCAGCTTGACGGCGCGCACGTGGAGTTCTTCCGCGGCATCAAGAACCCGATCGGCGTGAAGTGCGGCCCGACCATGGAGCCGGACGACCTGCTGCGCCTGATCGACGTCCTGAACCCGAAAAACGAGCCGGGCCGGCTGACGCTCTACGGCCGCTTCGGCCACGACAAGATCGCCGAGCGCCTGCCGCGTCTGCTGCAGGCGACCAAGAAGTCTGGGCGCTCGGTGGTTTGGGCCATCGACCCGATGCACGGCAACACCCTGACCGCCGCCAACGGCTACAAGACCCGGCCGTTCGACCGGATTCTGTCCGAAGTGAAGAGCTTCGTGCAGATCGCCGAGTCCGAAGGCGTGCACCCGGGCGGCGTGCACCTGGAAATGACCGGCCAGAACGTCACCGAGTGCCTCGGTGGGGCCCGCGCCCTCAGCGAGGGCGACCTCGCCGATCGCTATCACACGCACTGCGATCCGCGTCTAAACGGCGAGCAGGCGCTGGAACTTGCCTTCCTGGTGGCCGAGAAGCTCAAGGAAGAGCGGCTCGAAGCGGCGCTGCGCGCGGCGGTCTGACCGTCGTGGCCGGCCTGGCGCGGTCGGCGGGACGGACGGCGTTCGGGGGAGATCCGAGCGGCTACCACGCTGCTCGGCCGTACTATCCGGAATGGGTCTACGAGATCTTGCGCGAACGCTGCGACCTGCGAGCCGGCGCGGCGGTGTTCGAGGTCGGGGCCGGGACGGGCACGGCGAGCGAGCGGTTGCTTGAACTTGGCGCCGCGCCATTGGTGGCGATCGAGCCTGACGCGCGGCTGGCCAGGCACCTGAGAGGCCGGATCGCTTCTCCCGAGCTTGAGATCCGCGTCGAAGCCTTTGAAGACACTGAGCTTCCCGAGGGGACGTTCGATCTTGGCGTTGCCGCGACCTCATTCCACTGGGTCGAGCCGGGCAGGGGCCTGGCCCAGGTCGGGCGGTTGCTGAGACCGGGCGGCTGGTGGGCGATGGTCTGGAACGTCTTCGGCGACGAGACGCGGCCCGATCCCTTTCATGACGCGACGCAGCGCCTACTGGGCGACAGCGCGAGCCCCTCGGCCGGCGCGGCCGGCGGTCCGCCCCATGCGCTCGACGAAGTTCGGCGGCGGGCTGAGCTGGAGGCGGCGGACGTGTTCGAGGCGATCGGCTATGAAGCGTGGCCCTGGACGCTGGTGCTCGACCCGGACGGGGTGCGGGCGCTTTACGGCACCTATTCCGAGGTGAATCAGCATGAACCTGCTGATCGCGAACGGTTGCTGGACGCCCTGGCGCAGATCGCCGAGCGCGAGTTCGGCGGGCGCGTAGAGCGCAACATGGTCACCGCCCTGCACACGGCTCGCCGCCGGCTTGTGCCTTAGGAGCCACCCGGCGCCTGGAAAAGCGGCGCCGGGGAAACCCCGCCCTTGCCGTGCGCGGGGCAAGGCGTCACTTTCCGCGCTTCTTTGAAAACCGGTGAGACCATGGCCGATCCGGCCCAGGCGGCCCTTCCCTCGGGAGGGCGCGAAATTAGCGTTGTCCGCACGGAAACCGCGGAGCTGTGGAAGCTCTCCTGGCCGGTGGTGCTGTCGCGCCTGGGCATCATGGTCATGGGCCTGTCCGACGCCATCGTCGTCGGGCGCTTCTCGGCCACCCAGCTTGGCTATCACGCCCTGGCCTGGGCGCCGACCAGCGTGGTGGTGACCATGGCGGTGGGCCTGTTGACCGGCGTGCAGGTGATGACCGCCCGGCGGATCGGGCAGGGCAAGCGCGAGCTGACCGGCGCGGTGTTGCGCCGCGGCCTGGCCTACAGCTTCTGGATCGGCGTCATCTCGATGGCGGTGACTTTGCTAGCCGGTCCGAGCTTCCTGCACGTCATCGGCCTTGAGAAGGATCTCGCCGACGGCGCAGCGCGGGCGATGCTGATCTTCGCTCTGTCGTTGCCTGGCTACGCCTTCAGCGTCGCCGCCAGCTTCTGGCTGGAGGGGCTGGGCAAGCCCAAGCCCGGCGCGGTGATGATGTGGCTGGCCAACGGCGTGAACCTGCTGCTGCTGCTCCTGCTGGTCCCGGGAACGCTCGGCCTTCCCGCCATGGGCGCGGTCGGCGGCGCCTGGGCGACCACCGGGGCGCGGACCTTCCTGGCGATCGTCATGCTGGCCTACATCTGGCGGATGCCCGAGGCGAAGGCGTTGGGCGTGTTCGACAAGCCCGAGCGCGACCAGCCCGCGGAGGCCGAGCAGCGCCGGATCGGCTACGGCGCCGGGGCGTCCAATTTCTTCGAAGTCGCGGCCTTCGCCTCGATGAACATCTTCGCCGGCTGGATGGGCGGACTGACCGTCGCCGCCTGGGCGGTGGTGCTGAACGTAGCGGCGATCATCTTCATGGTGCCGCTGGGTCTATCGACCGGGACGGCGGTGATGGTCGGCCGCGCCTATGGCGCCCGCGACGCGCATGGTGTGACCCGGGCCGGCCTGATCGGCTTCGCGATGACCGCGGCGTTTGGGCTGGTGATCTCGCTGGTGATCTGGCCGAGCGCCGGTTTCATCAGCCAAGCCTACACCTCCGACAAAGCTGTGATCGCCATGGCGTCCGCGGCGCTTGTGCTGTCGTGCCTGTTCTTCCTGGTCGATGCGCTGCAGGTGGTGATCGCCCAGGCGCTACGGGCCCGGGGCGACGTCTGGCTGCCGACCTTCACCCACCTGACCAGCTACGTGCTGGTGATGATGCCGCTGGCGTGGTGGCTGGCGATCCGCATGGAGTTGGGCCTCGACGGTATCGTCTGGGCGGTGGTCGCGGCATCGTTCCTGTCGGCTGGCCTGCTGGGCTCGCGGTTCTGGCAGCTCTCGCGGCGCGGGTTGTAGTTCAACTATTTTCGCGTCGGTGAACGGTCGATTCACGCTGATCTGCGAGGGTCCGCGCCATGTCGATCTCGACCAAGACCGCTGCCCGCTTCCTACTGATCGCCGCCGCCCTGGTGTGCGCGATCGGCATGGTCGGACCATTCCAGGGCGTGGAGAAGAACTTCGTCCCGGCCGACAAGGCCGCGCACTTCATCGCCTTCTACGGCCTGACCGCGCTGATGATGGCGGCGTTCCCGAGGAACCGGCGGCTTGAGATCGCCCTGGCGGCGGTAATGCTGGGCGCGTCCATCGAAATCGCCCAGATCTTCACCCATCGCGGGGTCAGCGCCAGCGACCTGGCCGCCGACGCGGCCGGAGCCTTCGCGGTCTGGGTTCCGATGTGGCTGCAATCGCTGCGCAGCGCGCCGATCGTCGAGCGCCGCGCCGGGGCCGGTGCGCGCGCCGCGAGAAAGGTGGAGGCCTAGGCCTCCACGCCCAGGATCCAGCCTTCCTCGGTCTCGGCGTCGAGGATGACGTCGGCCGCCGCGGATTTGGCGGCGAAGATCGCCCCCAGCTTGCCGGTCTCGTCGAGCCGCGCGAAGTGTTCGGCGGTGACACGCACCTGCACCTGGTCCTTGATCTCGCCGGGCTGAGGCTGGGCCTTGTAGAGCGAGGGATAGACCTCGGCGACCACCACCTCGACGCCGGCCAGATCGGCCTCGGTCAGCGCCTTGAAGCCGGTTTCGAACGGCCAGACCTTCACGCCCTCGCCACGGGCGAGCTTGAGGCGGCGCGCGGCCGGGATGCCGAGGATCGCCTGACCGCCGACCGATCCGTTGTAGTAGAGCTTCCAGATTGACGCCGCGCCCTTGGCCGCCAGGTCCGCGTGCCGGAACTCGGGCAGGTCGTCGGGGCCATGGGCCCGCTGGCGCTTGGGCTGCAGCGTGGTCAGGGCGTCCTTCGGCGGGCAACCCCAGAATGGGAACGGTCCGCCGGTCAGCCGCCGGTTGATCTCCGAGCCGACCCCGAACCGGTTGTTGGTGTTGTCGGCCTTGTCCTTGACCATCTTGTCGAGCTGGTCCCAGACCGCGCGCCAGGCCGGCTCGCCCGGCAGGTTGAGGCCCTTGGCGAGACCGCGCGGGAAGCCCAGCGGGAAATCGAAGCCGACCAGGGCGCGCTCGCCGCGCTTTTTAAAGTCGTCGAGGATGTCGGCGAGCTTCTTCTCGGCCTCGGCGCGAGTGGCCGGATTGAAGGCTTCGAAGGTCAGGCGGAAGCGCAGGTCGCGCTTGAGCACGCCGATCCAAACGGAATCCGGACCGGTGGCCGGCTTGGCCGCAGCACTCCAGTCGACGATCACATAGGCGCTGAAGAGGCGGGACACGGGAAACTCCGAGAAGATCTGACCTTTGGCTTGTAGCGGCTCGCCGGCGGCCGGCCAACGCCCGAAGCGCGGCCGGGCGCGCTCTAGCTCAGCTTGACCAGCATCTTGCCGAAGTTCTCGCCGGAGAAGAGCTTCAGGAAGGCCTCGGGCGCGCGCTCGATGCCCTCGATCACGGTCTCGCGCCACTTGAGCTGGCCGGCGGCGTGCCACTCGGCCAGGTCGTGGTGGAAGGCGGGAAGCAGGTCGTAGTGGCGGGAGACGATGAAGCCCTCCATGCGGATCTGCTTACCGACCGCCAGGGCGATGTTGCGCGGACCGGGCGGCGGCGTGGTGGCGTTGTACAACGAGATCATGCCGCACAGTGCGAAGCGGGCGAACGGGCGGGCCGAGTTCAGCGCCGCCTCCAGATGCTCGCCGCCGACATTGTCGAAATAGACGTCGACGCCTTCCGGCGCGGCCGCCTCCAGCGCCCTGATCAGATCGGGGACAGCCTTGTAGTCGATGGCTTCGTCCACCCCGAGCTCGTCCTTCAAGAAGGCGATCTTCTCCGGCCCGCCCGCCGAACCGATGACCTTGTGGCCCTTCAGCTTGGCGATCTGGCAGACCATCGAGCCGACAGCACCGGAGGCGGCGGAGACGAAGACCACGTCGCCTTCCTTCAAGGCGGCGACCCGCAGCAGTCCGGCATAGGCGGTCATGCCCGGCATGCCGACCGCACCGAGGAACGCCTGGGGCGGCAATCCCATGGTGTCGAGCTTCTGGACCATTGAGCCCTGGGCGGTGAAGGCCTCGCGCCAGCCGTAGTTGGACTGCACCAGATCGCCAGGAAGCAGTGACGGATCGTTGGAGGCGACGACCGTGCCGACCGCCCCGCCGTGCATGGCTTCGCCGAGCGCAAACGGCGGGGAGTAGCTCTTCGCGTCATTCATGCGCCCGCGCATGTAGGGATCGACAGTCATCCAGTCGTTGCGGACCTGAATTTCGCCGGGCGCGAGCCGGTGCAGGGGCACGCTGACGATCTCGAAATTCTCGGCGGTCGGCAGGCCGATCGGGCGGCTCTTCAGGCGGACTTCGCGCGATATGGTCATCAGCGGTCTCCCCAAAACAAATGTTAGGCCTGCGGCGCCGGTGGCGTCGAGTGGGGGTTACGTGTAAGCGGCGCGCTTACGAAGGAATGGAGGCGAGTCCATGGGAGAACCCCTGAAGGGCGGCGTGATCGGCGCCGGGGTCTTTGGCGGCCACCATGCGCGCAAGTACGTCGCCGCGCCGGGCGCCGTGTTGTCGGCGGTGTTCGACAGCCACCACCCGGACCGCGCCGCGGCCCTGGCCGTGCCGCTGGGCGGGCGCGCCTTCCACAAGCTGGAGGAGTTCCTCGAGGCGGTCGACGTGGTCACCGTCGCCTCGCCGGCCAGCGTCCATGTCGAGGGCGCGCTGGCGGCGCTCAAGGCCGGCAAACCGGTCTATATCGAAAAGCCCATCGCCATCAGCCTGGCCGATGCTGACAAGATCATGGCCGAGGCGGCCAAGCAGAAGTTGATGGTGGCCTGCGGACACCAGGAGCGCGTGGTGTTCCAGGCCATGGGCCTGTTCGACATCCCCGAGCAGCCGCTGCGCCTGGAGTCGATCCGCCACGGCACGCCCTCGGAGCGCAGCCTCGACGTGTCAGTCGTGCTGGACCTGATGATCCACGACCTCGACCTGTCGCTTTCGCTCTCCGCAGCTCAGCCGCTGGCGGTGGAAGGCGAGGGGAAAGTCGATTTCTCGGGTGGCTGGGACCAGGCGCGCGCCGAAATCACCTTCGACGATGGCTTCACGGCCCTGTTCGACGCCTCGCGCATGGCGCTGGAGCGCAAGCGCAGCATGAAACTGGTCTATCCGTCCGGCGAGGTCGAGATCGACTTCATTAGCCGCAAGTTCCGCAACACTACGGGCTTTCCGCTCAATCCCGACTATGCGGACACCCCGGCGGTCAAGGACACGCTGCAGACCAGCGTCGACGCCTTTCTGGCCGCGGTGCGCGGTCAGTCGCCGCGCCCGATAGTGACGGCAGACGAAGCGGCCCGCGCGCTAGATTTGGCGCTGGCCGTCGAACAGGCTCTAGAGGATCGCGGCTAGCAGAGTTAGGCTACGCCAACCCAGCGGTGGAGTACGGCCATGACCAAGTTCGCCTACGACTTTGAGTTCCACACCATCGACGGCGGCCACCTGCCGCTCGAGACTTATCGGGACAAGGTCGTGCTGGTGGTGAACACGGCCTCCCAGTGCGGGCTGACGCCGCAGTACGAAGGGCTCGAGAAGCTCTATTCGGACTATCGCGAGCAGGGTCTGGTGGTGCTGGGCGTGCCTTGCAACCAGTTCGCCGGCCAGGAGCCGGGGACGGAAGCCGAGATCAAGGACTTCTGCGAGACCAAGTTCAACATCGACTTCCCGCTGACCGCCAAGGCCGACGTGAAGGGCGACAGCGCCCACCCGTTCTACAAGTGGGCCAAGGAAGTGCTGGGCGAGACGGCTGAGCCTGTATGGAACTTCCACAAGATCCTGGTCGGCAAGGACGGCAAGCTCATCCGGGCGTTTGGTCCGCGGACCGAGCCGCTGGACGACGAAGTGGTCGGCGCGATCAAGGCCGCGCTTTAGGCACGTAGCGAAACTCCACCATGAACACCCGCTCGCCGCGACCGTGGCGGGCGATCGTCATCAGGTCGTCGAGGTCGGCGAAGCCGGAACTGCGCGCCAGTTCCGGCGTGACGTCGATAAGGTCGATCTCGCACAGTCGCGTCACCTCCACGTGGCCGTCGCCGAGCGCATAGCATCCGCCGAGCCGCACGCGCGGCGACTGCCAGATACGGATGCTGCAGGTGACATCGCCGCGCATGATCGGTTCGCGAAGTCGCAGGGTGAAGCTCAGTCCCATGGGGCCAATGCTCCTGTGAGGACCTGGACGCGTCAATGAAGGATCCAAGCCCCATGCGCACAGTCGGACTGCTTGGCGGGATGAGCGCCGAGAGCACCACGCTCTACTACCAGGCCATGAATCGCCTGGTGCGCGAACGGTTGGGCGGACTGCATTCGATCGAGTTGCTGATGTGGTCGGTGGATTTCGCGCCGATCGCCCGGATGCAGGCCGACGGCGACTGGGAAGCGGCCGGCGAGGTGCTGGCCCGGGCTGCGGCCCGGCTCGAAGCGGCCGGGGCGCAGGCGATCATGATCGGCGCCAACACCATGCACATCGTCGCCGACCAGGTGCAGGCGGCGATCGGCGTGCCGCTGATCCACATCGCCGACGCCACGGCCGATGCGGTCAAGGCGGCCGGCTGCTCGCGACCGCTGCTGCTGGCCACCCGCTTCACCATGGAGAAGGCCTTCTACCGCGACCGGCTGAAGGCGCAGGGCGTCGAGGCGGTGGTCCCGGAGCAGGCCGACCGCGATCGGCTGCACGCGATCATCTATGACGAACTTTGCCAGGGGGTGATCTCCCCGACCTCCAAGACCGAGGTGCTCGGGATGATCGCCAAGGCCGCCGCCGCCGACTGCGTGATCTTCGGATGCACCGAGGTGGGGCTGCTCCTGGCGCCGGAGGACCTGAGCCTACCGGTGGTCGACACAGCGCTGGTCCACGCCAAGGCCGGAGTGGACTTCGCGCTCGGCTAGATCAGCTTCTCGTCGTTGTTGAGGTGGAAGGGCGGCTCGTCGTCGTCCGGCTCGGGGCGGTCTTCCGGGGCGGGATGCAGGGGGCTCGGCCCCGTGGGGGGCGTGCGCGGCGCAACCGGACGCCGCAGGATCGCTTCGGCGCGGGCCAGCCAGCGATTGGCCTCCTGCATGGCCTCGGCCGGCGAGGTGGCGCGCCGTCGGGCCTCGTCGCCCGCCAGCCAGAGGTCGAGGTCGAAGTCGGGGTGGTGCGGGTCGTCGAAGATCAGCCGCAAGGTCACACGCGCGGCGTGCTCCAAGGTCTGATCGAGGGCGCGGCGCGGCTCGCCGCGATAGGCCCTGGCCAGCACCTGGCCGTCGACGATGACTTCCGCGCCCATCAGTTCGTCGAGCCGATAGATCAGCAGCCAGCCGCCTGCGTCCCAGGCGACCGCCATCAGGCCGGTCGAGACGTTAAAGCCAGCGCCTCGGCCGCGGCCGCGCGCCACGATCACCGCTTCCGGCGGCCCCTTGAGGACGCGCTTGAGCGCGCGCCGGATGCGCCGCTCCTCGTCCATCAGCCAGATCGCCACACTGCCCAGGACGGTGACGGCGACGCCCGCGAGAGCCAGCAGCAGGAAAAGCCTTGGCCATTCGTTCATGAGGCGACGCTAGCGGGCGGCGACTGAACTGTCATCTCGATGGTGTCTTGTTTGATGGACGACCTCAGCCCGCCAAACTTGGGGCTAGAGCTCCGACCACCACCGCCGCATGCGGTTCAGCATTCTCCAGCTCAGGTAGATCAGGCCTGTTGCGGTGAGCAGCAGGGTGAGCGCCACGGCGATGGCGATCTCCGGCTGGCTCAGCACCAGCCAAAGGCCGCCCGCGGTGACTACGTCTTCGACGCCGCTGACGGCGATATTGCTGACCGGCTCTGGGCTGGTGTTGACCACCGCCCGCGCGCTGGCTTTTGCGCTGTGACTGAGCAGGGCCGCGCCGCCGCCGAACAGGAAGACGACCACCTGCCAGGCCGGGTCGTGGGCGTCGACCACCGCCAGGGCCAGCAAGGCGCCGCCGATGGGTCGGATCAGGGTGTGCGCCCCGTCCCACAGGCTGTCGAACCACATGACCTTGTCGGCGACGAGTTCGGCGACAGCGCCGAAGGCGGCCACGCCGATGACCCATGGATTGGCGAGGGCGTCGAGCGCCTGAACCTGCTGAGGCAGATCGAGCAGACCATAGCGCATGGCCAAGCCCGCGGCCGCTACGCAGGCATAAAGCCGCCAGCCGGCCAAGAAACTCAGGCTCGCGGCAACCCCAACCAGCTCGACCGCGCCCATAGGCCGATCTCTCCCAGCAGCATCCCAGCGGGCAGGCTAGCCCCGATCCGACCCCAGCAGAAGCTTCAGGGCTGGTAGTTGAAGATGTAGGCTTCCTGCAGGAGTTTGTTCTGGCGCATGAACTCGGCCAGGGACTCGTAGGTCGCCGTGCGGATCGTGGCGTCCTGATCGTCGGTGCGCAGGCGCTGGTCGGCAATCGGTCCGAACAACCGCATGACCGCATTGGCCTTCACGACGGTCGGCTGATAGTGCGCCTTCAGATTGGCGGTGATCCGCTGCGGGTCGTCGGTTCGCCAGATCGCGGCGCCAATGACGTTGGCCATGAAGTTGTTGCAGTTCTGGTACTTGCGAGCCCAGGGATTGGCGACCAGCGAATAGGCCGGGTTGTGGACCTTGGCGTAGGTCGGGCTGTCGATCACCGTCAGGATGCGGCGCTGCATCTCAGGGCTGGGAATGATCACCGCCATGTCGTTGACGGTCGAGCCGCGCGTGAAGTCGAGCGGGAAGTCCTGCACCAGCCGGCTCTCGGTCTTGGCCCAGTTCTTTCCGTCGCCGGCATAGAGGTTGTAGACCGCGTAGCCCTTCACCGTGCCGCCGTCGGCGGTCTTGATGTCGCGATAAACCCAGAAGGCGCCGTGGGTGTAAGAGATGCCTTCCGGCAGTTGGTCGCGCATGCGGCCGGCGCGGAACACCATCGCGACCCGCGCGCCCTTGGACGCCAGGTCGCGCTCCAGTTGCTTGGAGAAGTCGGCCGCCTGTTGGGCCGTGAAGTGCGGGACGATGGCCCGGGCCGAACTGTCCTGGGCCAGCGCCGCCGGCGCCGAGGTCATTCCGATGGCGAGCGCCGAGAGCGCGGAGAGCAGAACCCTCATCGCGGTTTCTCAGCCTGATAGGGCACCGCCGGCATGGGATCGGGCGACACCACCACCTTGTCGTCCACCTTCAGTGGGCCCGAAGCGAACTCCGCCGAGGCGCCGGCGGCTTCCGAGACATTGGCGCCGCCCTCGACCGAGGCCGCGCCAGCGCCGACCACAGCTGAGCCGCCCACAACGGACACCCCAGCGGCGACGCTGACTGGAACGGCGGCGACGCCGACCACGGCTTGGACGCCGGAAGCTGTCAGAGCTGCGGCTGCTTCGGACGAGGCGCCGCCGGCCGTGGAGGCGTTGGTGGCGCTGTCCTGCGCCAGCGCGGGGTCCGAAGCAAAGGCGAGACCGACGGCCACGAGCACTAGAGATCGCATGGGATCCCCCTTCGATTGCGAAGCCTTGCTATAGCCCGCAACCGCCTGAACCGGAAATGAACCCTCAGAGATCGAGCTCGACCACGACGGGCACGTGATCGGAGGGCTTCTCCCAGCCGCGCACGTCCTTGTGGATTATGCAGGCGCGCAGCAGGTCGGCGGCCTGGGGCGAGAGCAGGGCGTGGTCGATGCGGATGCCGTTGTTCCGCTGCCAGGCGCCGGCCTGATAGTCCCAGAAGGTGTAGGCTTCAGGGTGGCCGTCGACGGCCATGAAGGCCTCGGTGTAGCCGAGCCACTGCAACGAGCGGAACGCGCCGCGGCTCTGCGGCTGGAACAGCGCATCGCCGAGCCAGTTTTCCGGATGGGCGGCGTCGCGCGGCTCGGGAATGACGTTGTAGTCGCCGACCAGGGCGACCGGTTCCTCGTAGTTCAGCAGTTCGCGGGCGCGGGCGTTAAGCCGCTCCATCCAGCGCAGCTTGTAGTCGAACTTCTCAGTTCCGATCGGATTGCCGTTGGGCAGATAAATCGAGGCCACCCGCACTGGCCGCGGGCCG
Source organism: Phenylobacterium sp. P4_E10 (assembly GCF_056401675.1). NCBI lineage: Bacteria > Pseudomonadati > Pseudomonadota > Alphaproteobacteria > Caulobacterales > Caulobacteraceae > Phenylobacterium > Phenylobacterium sp. P4_E10. Next base: position 286,248 of record NZ_JBFUIW010000001.1, read on the forward strand.
GAGACCACCGCTTCGAGATAGCGAGCGTGGTCGTCGGCGTCGTCGCCCGGCAGGCCCTTGCGGACGTCTTCCAGCGGTGACTTCGAAAGGATCGCGACGCCGTTGTATGACTTCTGGCCGTGGACGGCGACGTTGTATCCCAGTCGCTCGAAGGCCTCAGCCGGGAACTTTTCGTCGACGCACTTGATCTCCTGCAGGCATGCGACGTCCGGAGCGGCCTCCTCGAACCAGCGCAGCACCGTCTCAAGGCGCGCATTCACAGAGTTCACGTTCCAGGTGGCGATGCGCATCGGGGGCTCCGGATTCGGTTGGCGAAGCTAGAAGGCCCGCGAACGTCGCTCAAGCCCCAGGACGGGTGGTGGGAAGTGGCCGACGATAGCGACAAGGTCCGCTGGTTGCTGAACACCAAGCCGGCGCGTCGCTCCGGCGACGCCCGTGCTAGATCGAAAAGCTGACGCCGCAGCCGCAGCTGGACTTGGCGTTGGGATTGCGGACCTTGAACTCGGCGCCGGCCAGTTCGTCGACGAAGTCGATCTCAGAACCCTTCAGCAGCACCAGCGACATCTCGTCCACCAGGGCCGCGGCCCCGTCGCGCTCGATCTTCAGGTCGTCCGGCTGCGCCACATCGACCAGGTCGAACTGATACTGAAAGCCCGAGCAGCCGCCGCCTTCGACGGCCACGCGCAGCATGATCGGCTTGCCTTCGGCGGCGCCGATGGCGTGCAGCCGCTTAGCTGCGGCAGGAGATAGGGTCAGGTCGGTCGTAGTCATACTGTGGAAAACCTCTGCCTGGACTATATGAGATCGCCAAGCCCTTAGTCCAAGAGGGCGTCTTCAAGCCGAGACCAGATGATCCCGCCCCGCGCGCCCTACGCTGAAGATCCCACCAATTCGCTGGGACGCAAGATCGCCGAGCCCGAGAGCCGAACCCGCACGCCGTTCGCCCGTGATCGCGACCGGATTATCCACGCTACGGCGTTTCGGAGGCTGAAGGAAAAGACTCAGGTCTTCGTAGCGCACGAGGGCGATCATTTCCGCACCCGCCTGACGCACTCCCTGGAGGTCGCGCAGATCGCCCGGTCGCTGGCCACCGCGCTGGGGCTGGAGCCGGACCTGGCCGAGACCATCGCCCTGGCCCATGACCTGGGCCACCCGCCGTTCGGCCACGCCGGCGAGGACGAACTGCAGATCCAGATGGAGAAGTACGGCGGCTTTGATCACAATGTGCAGACCTTCCGGGTCGTCACCAAGCTGGAGCGCCGATATCCGGGCTGGGAAGGTCTGAACCTGACCTGGGAGACCCTGGAAGGGGTCATCAAGCACAACGGCCCGGTTGCCGATAAGCTGGATCGGCCATCGTGGAACGCTATCGCCGAGTTCGACAAGGACTATGACCTCGGCCTGTCCACCTGGGCTTCGGCGGAAGCGCAGGTCGCGGCCTTGGCCGACGACATTGCTTACAACAATCATGACGTGGACGATGGTGTGGCCGCGGGGCTGTTCACCCTGGACGACCTGCTGAACGTGCCGCTGATCGGGCCGATTCTGGCCAGCGTGTACAGGGACTATCCAGGCCTCGATCCGGTCATCACCCGCCTTGAGGCGGTGCGGCGCATGATCGGGGCGATGGTCGACGACGTGCTGGCTGAGACGCATCGACGCGCCGCGGCCGCCCAGGTCGGCTCGGCCGAGGACGTGCGGAACATGGACCACGCGCTGGTCTCGTTCTCGCGGGACATGCTGGAAGACCTCTCGCGGCTTCGCGAGTTCCTGATGGCGCGCATGTATCGGCACTGGAAGGTGAACCGGACCCGCAGCCAGGCCCGCCGCATTCTCGCCGAGATGTTTCAGTTGTTCATGGCCGAACCCGACGTTCTGCCAACGGAATGGTTCGCTCGCTCGCAGAACCGCGACGAGGCCGGCCGGGCCAGGGTGGTGTGCGACTACATCGCCGGCATGACCGATCGGTTCGCCATCGAAGAGCACCGCAGACTTTTCCACCTCGACGTCTGGAATTAGACGACAGGCTGGCTTCGGAAGCCGGGTTCCCTTCGGTAAAATCACCGAAACACCGCATGCGATTCGCACCGCGGTCCCGAGACTTCTTCGGAGCCTTCCATGTCCGACCCCGATCGTGGCGCCTATACGCCGCCGACCGACGCGCCGCTCTCCTTCGATGCGCGCCAGCCGGTGCGCGGCGGAGGTCCCGCGCCCGTGATGTTGATACTCAGCGCGCTCGTCCTGATCGCGCTGGTGGTCGCCATCTTCATGTTCTACCGCTCCGGCGTGCGCGAAGCGGGCCAGCCGCCGCGCACCGTCGGTGAACCGGTCGCCGAGATGAAGGGCCCGCCGCCGGCAGAAGCCCAGCCCGCCGACCCCGCTGCCGGCCTGCAAATCTACCAGTCCGAGAACGGGGAGGCCGCCCCGGCCTCCCCGAACTTCACCGCGCCGCCTGAACAGCCGCAGGCGAGGCCCACTGTGGCTGTGCCGCCGCCGCGTCCGGCCCCGACCGCGCCGATTTCGGCGGCTCCCCTGGCCGCCGCTCCGGCCGCGCCGGCCGCCGGCGCGCTGAAGCCGGCCGTGCAGCCGCCGCCGCTGGTCGCCGCTACACCGGCGACCAAGGTGGTTGCGCCGCCCGCTAAGCCCGCGACTCCTGCGCCGAAGTCCATCGATCAGGCCCTGGCCGCAGCTCCCAAGCCGACCGGCGGTGCGGCCGCCGTGCAGATCGGAGCCTTCTCGTCCCAGGCCCTGGCCGACAGTGAATGGTCGAAGGCCGTCAAGACCTCCGGCGGCGCCGGCAAGGGCAAGAAGGTCGAGGCGGTCCAGAAGGGATCCTCCACGCTCTACCGCACCCAGGTGACCGGCTTCGCCAGCCGCGCCGACGCGTCCGCCTTCTGCGACAAGCTGAAGGCGGCCGGTAAGAACTGCTTCGTGAAGTGACCCACGCCGCGATCCTCGGCTGCTCGGGCCTAAGCCTGTCCCGCGAGGAACAGGCCTTCTTCCGCGACGTGCAGCCGTGGGGGTTCATCCTCTTCGCGCGCAACATCGACACGCCTGATCAGGTCCGGCGCCTGGTTGATGAACTGCGCGCGACGGTCGATCGGCCGGACGCTCCGGTGCTGATCGACCAAGAGGGCGGCCGCGTCCAGCGTCTGGGGCCGCCGCACTGGCGCCGCTATCCGCCGGGCCGGGCCTATGGGGAACTGTCGGCCAACGACCCGCTGCTGCGCCGGGAGATCACCCGGCTCGGTGCGCGACTGCTGGCCTACGATCTGGCGGCCCTGGGCATCAACGTCGACTGCGTTCCGGTGCTGGACGTGCCGGTAGAAGGCGCCCACGACGTGATCGGCGACCGCGCCTACGCCAAGACGCCTGCGGGCGTGGCGCTGATGGGCCGCGCGGCCTGCGAGGGCCTGATCGCTGGCGGGGTGCTGCCGGTCATCAAGCACATTCCCGGACACGGCCGGGCGATGGCCGACAGCCACCTCGACCTGCCGGTAGTCGAGACGCCGTATGACGAGCTCGACGCCTGGGACTTTGCGCCGTTCAAGATGCTGTCGGACATGCCGATGGCGATGACCGCGCACGTGGTCTACACCGCAGTCGATCCCAAGCGGCCCGCCACGACCTCGAAGAAGGCGATGCGCGAGGTGGTTCGCGGAGCCATCGGCTTCGACGGCCTGGTGATGAGCGACGATCTTTCCATGAAGGCGCTGGGCGGCGAGTTCGCCGACCGCGCGCGGCTGTCGCTGGCGGCCGGCTGCGACGTGGTCCTGCACTGCAATGGCGACATGGCCGAGATGCAGGCGGTGATCGGCGGGACCAAGCGCCTGTCCGGCCCGGCCGCGCGGCGCGCCTCGGCCGCCCTCGGCCGTCTGGCCAAGGTCGCCGAACCATTCGACATTGGCGAGGCGCGCGCCCGATTCGACGCGGCGTTCGAGGGACGGTTCGCATGAACGTCTTCCAGCCCAATCTCGATTTCGACGCGGCCAACACCGCGGCCGAGGACGGTGAGGCGCTGGTTATCGACATCGACGGCTATGAAGGGCCGCTGCATGTCCTGCTGGCCCTGGCCCGCAATCAGAAGGTCGACCTGCTCCAGCTTTCGATCACCCGGCTGGCCGAGCAGTATCTCTCGTTCGTTCAGCAGGCGCGGCGGGTTCGTTTCAGCCTGGCGGCCGACTATCTCGTGATGGCGGCCTGGCTGGCCTACCTGAAGTCCCGGCTGCTGCTGCCCAAGCCTGAGCGGCCCAAGGCCGAGGAGCCGCCCGCCGAGGAAATGGCCGCCCAACTGGCGTTCCGACTGGCCAAGCTCGACGCCATGCGCAAGGCCGCAGACACTCTGAAAGACGCCGCCCAGCTCGGCCGCGAAGTGTTCGTGCGTGGAGATCCTGAGGCGATCAAGGTCATTCCATCGACACGGCTGGAGGGAGACCTCTACGGCCTGATGAGCGCCTATATCGACCAGCGCCGCAAGGAGCAGGGGCGCCACTACACCCCGCGAGTTCAGCAGGCCTATCCGCTGGAAGACGCCCGCGACCGCCTGCGCGAGATGCTGCCCGATCTGGGCCGTTGGACGCCGCTGACCGGGGTCGCGCCGCTGCGTCCGACAGGGGAGGGGCCAAGCCAGGCCTCCTATGTAGCGTCTACGCTCTCGGCCAGCCTGGAGCTGGTCAAGGAAGGGGCGCTGGAGACCCGCCAGCTCGAGGCCTTCACCGACATCTATCTGCGCGCCCGCAAGGAGCTGCGGCCGTGACCCAGACTGCCGCCCGCCAGGTCGAGGCCTTATTGTTCGCCGCCGCCGGGCCGCTGAGCCTGGAGGATCTGGCCAAGCGGTTGCCGGCCAATGCGGATGTCGAGGGCGCGATCGCCCTGCTGCAGGAGCGCTATGCGGGCCGAGGCGTCGAACTGGCCTGCGTGGCCGGGCGCTGGCGTTTTCAGACTGCCGAGGACCTAGCCTTCCTGATGACCGAGGAGCGCGAGGAGCCGCGCCGGCTCTCCAAGGCCGCGCAGGAGACCCTGGCGATCATTGCCTACCACCAGCCGGTCACGCGCGCGGAGATCGAGTCGGTGCGCGGCGTGCAGGCCAGCCGTGGAACCCTGGACGTCCTGCTGGAGCTAGGCCTGGTGCGGATGCGCGGCCGGCGCCGTACGCCGGGGCGACCAGTCACTTATGGCACCACCGAGGCGTTCCTCGAGCACTACGGCTTGGCCAATCTCGGCGATTTGCCGGGGGTGGCGGAGATGAAGGCGGCGGGGCTGCTGAGTCTCGACTTGCCGCCGGACTTCAACGTTCCGAACCCAGCGGCGCTGGGAATGATCGAGGAAGACCCGCTGGACGACGAGGCGCCCGAGTTCCATACAGATTTCCTGGGCGGAGACGATCCGGCGCACTAGGACGCGTTGGCGTCTTGTAGCGCGAACGACTATATTCGACTTGAACAAGGGCGGGCGCGCGGCCGAGGTCGGCCGCCGACGTTAAGGAGTTTGGCCTTATGGGCTCATTTTCGATTTGGCATTGGCTGATCGTTCTGGTCGTCGTGGCGCTGATGTTCGGCGGTCGCGGCAAACTGTCAGGCATCATGGGCGACGCCGCCAAGGGCATCCGCGCCTTCCGCGACGGCCTGAAGGATGAGCCGACCACCACCGCCGACGCTTCCAAGCCGCTCCCGGAGCGCGAGAAGGACGAAGCGCGCAGCTGATCGCGCCGTCTTCCCCAAAGGTTTCGCCCGCGCCGGTTCCGATCGGCGCGGGCTCTTACGTCTAGGCTGCCTCACGAATGCTTCCCGATATCGGCGGGCTTGAACTTCTGGTCATCGCGGCGGTCGCCCTGATCGTCGTGGGTCCCAAGGACCTGCCCATCATGCTGCGCAAGCTCGGCCAGTTCACGGCCAAGGTGCGTGGAATGGCCAACGAGTTCCGTGCCAGCTTCGATGAGATGGCGCGCCAGTCCGAGCTCGACGAGTTGCGCAAGGAGGTCGAGGCCATGCGCCGCGGCCAGCTGTCCGACATCGCCGCGGCCGACGCCTCCAAGGCTCAGGTCGACCAGGTCTTCAAGGAGATCGGCGACAGCCTGGAAGGCTCCAACGTCCAGTTTCATCCGCCGATGAGCCACCAGTACGACGCGCCGGCCGAGCCCGCCGCGGACGAAACTGTGGTCGAGGCGCCGGTCGCCGAGGCGCCCAAGCCGAAAGCGCCGCGCGCGGCCAAGCCGAAGGCGGAAACGGCTGCAAAAGCAAAGGCGTCCGCTGAAAAGCCGAAGTCCGCAGCGAAGCCGCGCGCCAAGGCCGGAGCCAAGGCGTGAGCGATCCCCATAACTACGATGAGGCCGACATCGAGGCCTCCCGCGCGCCGCTGTTGGATCACCTGATCGAGCTGCGTTCGCGATTGATCATCTGCGTCGTGGCGATGGCGCTGGGGTTTGCGCTCTGCTTCGGCTTCTCCAAGCAGATCTACATGTTCCTGCTGCATCCGTTCGCCATTGCAGCCCAGTTGCTCGCGGCGGACCAGGCGGCGCACGCCCACCAGGCCAGCGGCTTCGAGCCGATGCGGTTCCTGTCTGGAACCAAGGACCTGTTCCTGGCCCTGGTCGGTTTGCGCGAAGTTCCGGACGCGGCGGGCGCAGAGAAGCTGAAGCTGGTCTTCACCGCGCCTCTGGAATTCTTCTTCACCAAGCTGAAGCTCGCCGGCTTCGGCGCGGTGGTGGTCACCTTCCCGGTGCTGGCCTGGCAGATCTACAGCTTCGTGGCGCCTGGCCTTTATAAGCGCGAGCGCAAGGCGTTCATCCCGTTCCTGATCGCCTCGCCGACCTTGTTCCTGACGGGCGCGGCGCTGGTCTATTACGTTATTCTGCCCTTCGTGCTGTGGTTTTCGCTGTCGCAGCAAATCGTCGGCGACGCCTCGGTGACGGTCGAACTGCTGCCGAAGGTCTCCGACTATCTGAGCCTGGTCACGACCCTGCTGCTGGCCTTCGGGCTCTGCTTCCAGCTGCCGGTGGTGCTGACCTTGCTGGGCATGGCCGGGATCGTGTCGTCTAAGGCTCTAGCGGCCGGGCGACGCTATGCGATCGTCGGGGTCTTCGTGGTCGCCGCGGTGGTGACCCCGCCCGATCCGATCAGCCAGACCATGCTCGCCGTGCCGATCATCCTGCTCTACGAGGCTTCGATCTGGTGCGTGCGCATCATCGAAGCGCGCCGCAAGCGCGAGGATGAGGAGGCCGGCCAGGACATCGTGGCGGTCTAGAGTTTCACCTGAGCCCCCCTGAGGAGGGGTTGGCCCGCTAACCAACGCGCTCTAGAGAAGTCCGCTCATTCCCACCTGCGGCGGACCCATGCACGACATCCGAGCCATTCGCGAAACCCCCGAGCTTTACGAGAAAGCATGGGCTGCGAAGGGACGATCCGGCGCCGCCGCCCAGGCCGTGGAGCTGGACGCCAAGCTGCGCGCCGCCAAGCTCGCCCTCGAGACCGCTCAGAGCCGCCGCAACGAAGCCTCCAAGCTGATCGGCCAGGCCAAGGCCAAGAAGGACGAGTCCGAGGCCCAGCGCCTCATGGCCGAGGTCGAGCAGTTCAAGACCGTGCTGGCCGAACAGGCCGAGCTCGAGGGGCTCGTCTCAGGCGAACTCCAGAACTTGCTGGCGTCGCTGCCGAACCTGCCCATGCCCGACGTCCCCGAGGGCGCCGACGAGAACGATAATGTCGAGGTCCGGCGGTGGGGCGAACCCAATGCGATCGCCAATCCCAAGGACCACGTTGACCTCGGCGAGGCCCTCGGCCTGATGGACTTCGAAGCCGCCGCCCGGATGAGCGGCGCGCGCTTCACGGTGCTGAAGGGCCAACTGGCCCGGCTCGAACGGGCCCTGGGCCAGTTCATGCTCGACATGCAGACCCAGGAGCATGGCTACACCGAGGTCTCGCCGCCGCTGATGGTGCGGACCAAGGCGATGTTTGGCACCGGCCAGCTTCCGAAGTTCGCCGACGACCAGTTCGTGGCCTTCCCGGGCGCCCAGACCGCTCACGCGCTTGAGCTGGAGAAGCTTGATGAGGCTGACGTCCGCTGGTTGATCCCCACCGCTGAGGTCTCGCTGACCAACCTCGTGCGTGAGCAGATCACCGCGGAGGAGGAGCTGCCCCTGCGCCTCACGGCGCTGACGCCCAGCTTCCGCGCCGAGGCCGGCGCCTCGGGGCGCGACACCCGCGGCATGATCCGCCAGCACCAGTTCTACAAGGTCGAACTGGTCTCGATCACCACGCCGGAGGAGTCCGAGGCCGAGCACCAGCGAATGGTTGGCTGCGCCGAGGCCGTGCTGAAGGCCTTGGAGCTCCCGCACCGAACCATGCTGCTCTGCGCCGGCGACATGGGCTTCGGCGCCCGCAAGACCTACGACCTCGAGGTGTGGATTCCGTCGGAAGGCCGCTATCGAGAGATCAGCTCCTGCTCGAACTGCGGCGACTTCCAGGCCCGGCGGATGGACGCCCGCACCAAGAAGGCTGGCGAGAAGGGCACCCGCTACCTCCACACCCTGAACGGCTCTGGCCTTGCTGTCGGTCGCACCCTGGTCGCGGTGATGGAGAACTATCAGGACGAGCAGGGCCGCATCGCCATTCCGCAGGCGCTGCACCGCTATCTGCCTGGCCTGACCCACATTGGTGGCGAATGAGGATTCTCCTCACCAACGATGACGGCATCCATGCTGAGGGCCTGGTGGCCCTGGAGAACATCGCCCGCGAGCTGACCGACGACATCTGGATCTGTGCGCCGGAATACGAGCAATCCGGCGCTAGCCGCGCCTTGACCCTGGCTGATCCCGTGCGGGTGCGGCGGCTGGACGAGCGGCGCTACGCCACGACCGGCACGCCGACCGACTGCGTGATGCTGGCGGTGACCGAGCTGATGGGCGGCCTGCGCCCGGACCTGGTGCTGTCGGGCGTCAATCGCGGCGCCAACCTGGCCGAGGACGTGACGCTGTCGGGCACCGTCGCTGGCGCCATCGAGGGCATGGCCCTGGGCATCCCCTCAATCGCCCTCTCGCAAACGGGCTGGCCGCTGATCGACGGGCAGGGCATGTTCGAGCCTTCCGAGCGCTTCGGGCCGGGGATCGTGCGGCGGCTGGTGGAAATCGGCTGGCCCAAGGACGTGGTGATGAACGTCAATTTCCCCTCGCGGCTGCCGGACGAGATCACCGAGGTGGAGGTCACCCGCCAGACCTTCCGCGACGTGGCCGTGCGCCACGCTGAAAAGCGGACCGACCTGCGTAACCGTGATTACTATTGGATGGGCTTCCGCAGCGAATTGTCGCAGCCGGCCGAGGGAACGGACCTGCGGGCCATTTACGACGGTAAGATTTCTGTCACCCCCTTGCATATCGACCTGACTCACGCCGAAACCGTTCATCGCCTGAAAGGCGTGCTCGGGGGCGCGCCGCCGAAGGCCTGAAGGCGCACATGGCCAAACACGAGAGCGACGAAAATGGGCGGGACGAGCAACTCGCGCGGCTGATCCTGGCCTTGCGCTCTCAGGGCGTCACTCAGGCATCGGTGCTGAACGCACTGGAGTCCACTCCGCGTGAGATCTTCACCCCGGACCTCTTCAAGGAAAGGGCCTTCGAGGATTCGGCTCTGCCGATCGCCTGCGGACAGACGATCAGCCAGCCGTTCATCGTAGGACTGATGACCCAGGCGCTGCAGGTCGAACCGCGGGCGCGCGTGCTAGAGATCGGCACCGGTTCCGGCTACCAGACTACTATCCTCTCCAAGCTGGCCCGGCTGGTTTACACGGTCGAGCGCTACCGCACCCTGATGGGCGAGGCCGAGGGGCGCTTCAAGCAACTGGGGCTGACCAACGTCATCACCCGCTTCGGCGACGGCGGCCAGGGTTGGCCCGAGCAGGCGCCTTTTGACCGCATTTTGGTCACGGCGGCGGCGCCGGATGAGCCCAAGGCCCTGCTTTCGCAACTGAAGCCCTCGGGCATCCTCGTCGCACCAGTCGGACGGGGACCCGTTCAGAAGCTGATCCGCTATCTCGGTGACGGGGAGGGGGGCTTCAGGGCCGAAGTCATGACCGACGTCCGCTTCGTTCCTCTGCTCGACGGCGTCGCCAAGGAGCCGTGAGGTGCGACTAATTGGGTTGGCTTCGGTGTCGGCCGTAACCCATCATTAACCCTGACGCCTCGACTGATTCCGATCCAAATCTCCCCCGGAGCGGCGATGACGCTTTTTCTTCCGCGCACTGTTCTGTTTCTCCTGGCCGGCACGGCGCTGACCGCCTGCACGACGGTCGAGCCTGTGCGCCCGAGCTATCCTGTTCGTCCCAGTCCCTCGCCTAGCCAGCCTGCTCCGATCACACAGCCGCCGGCCGCTGCGAGCCAGGAGGCGGCTCCGGAAGCCCGGCCGACTGCGCCCGTGGATTCCGCGCCGCTGCCGACCATTCAGCCGGCCCGTCCGCTGCCGCCGCCGACCACCACCACTTCGCCGCCCCCAGTCAGCCAGCCGGCCCCGCCGCCTCCGCCGGCCACACAGACCGTCACCCGCGCCACGGTGGCCGGGAAGGTCGTGGAGACCGCCGGCCCGGCCAAGCAGTACACCGTCAAGAAGGGCGACAACCTCGACGCCATCGCCCGCAAGCTCGGCGTCGACCGCAAAGAATTGGCCGAGGCCAACAATCTCAAATCGCCCTACGCCCTGAAGCCCGGCCAGACGTTGAAGGGCCCGAAGGTCGGAAGCGCCAAGGCTTATGTGGTGGGGCAGGGCGACACCCTGTTCGCCATCGCCCGTCGGTTCAGCGTGACACCCGCCGCCATCGCCGAGGCGAACGACCGCGACGTCAACGCGCCGCTCAGCGCCGGGCAGAAGCTGCTGCTGCCGGAAGGCTACAAGGACAAGGGCCCGACCGTGGTCCGCACCCGAGTTCCGGCGGCCACCTCCAGTCTGAACGAACAACTCGCCGCCCAGACGCCGCCGACCCCGCCGCGCGCCACGCGTCCGACCCCGCCACCGCCGGCCGCTGAAGAGGTCGAGGAGCCGGCCGCCACCACCACCGTGCGCAAGGTCACCGGCAAGGTGGTCGACACTACGGGCAAGCCGCGGTCCTACACCGTCAAGAAGGGCGACAATCTCGACGCCATCGCCCGCGATCTGGACACCACGCGCAAGGACCTGGCGGACGACAACAAGCTCAAGGCCCCCTATGCGTTGCAGCCGGGGCAGGTCCTGAAGGGCCCGCCCACCAAGGCCAAGGCCTATGTCGCCGACCAGGGCGACACCCTGGCCATGATCGCCAAGCGCTTTGGCGTCACCCAGAAGGCGCTGGCCGAGGCCAACGGCCTCAAGGTCGGTGCGCCGATCAAGGCGGGACGCCAGGTGATCCTGCCGGCTGGCTACCGCGATCGCGGTCCGATCCGCGAAGAGGTGGCGGCGCCCAAGCCGAAGCCGGCTCCGGCGCCGTACACGCCGCCCGCGACGCCGCCCTACACCCCGCCGTATTCACCGCCGCCTGCCGCGCCGACGCCGCAGGCGAGCCCGCCGCGGACTGAGCCGGCCCTGCCGCCGGTGCGGCCGGCCATGCCCCCGCGCGAGACTCCGGCCCCGGCCCCGGCGCCCACGCCAACCCCAGTCCCGCCGCCCGTCACGCGTCCGGTTCCGCCGCCGACCACCCGTCCGATGCCGCCCGCCACCACGCCCACGCCGACTGCGCCGACGCCTACACCGCCGCTCGCGGCCGGCTCGACGCCCAGCGACGCGCAAATTTCCAGCTTCGGACGCGGTCGGTTCATCTGGCCGGTGCGCGGCGACATGGTCTCCGATTTCGGGCCCAAGGGGACCGGCCAGCGCAACGACGGCATCAATATTCGCTCGCCGATGGGCGAGGCGGTTCGCGCCGCCGCCGCCGGCGACGTGGTCTATGCCGGCGACCAGGTGCCCGGCTTCGGCAATCTGGTGCTGATCAAGCATACCGACGGCTGGGTCACCGCCTACGGCCACATGTCGCGAGTCGACGTGAAGATGCAGCAGAAGGTCGTGCAGGGGCAGCAGATCGGCCAGGCCGGCGCGACCGGCGGCGTCACCGAATCGCAGCTGCACTTCGAGGTCCGCTACGCCCCGACGCCGCAGGATCGTGCGCGTCCGGTCGATCCCAAGCTGGTCTTGCCGAAGTAGGGCGCCCCGCCTTCCGCTCGAGGTCGCCTACAACGGCAGCGGCTTGCCTTGTTCGCCAGCCAGGTCGCGGATGAACTGGTAGGCGACGCGGCCCGAGCGTGAGCCGCGCAGCTGCGCCCATTGCAGGGCTCGGCGGTCGAGCTCCGGATCGGCCAGCCCATACCGCTGCGCGTAGGCGTTCACGGCGGCGAGATAGGTCGCCTGGTCCATCGGCGGGAAGCCGACCCACAGGCCGAAGCGGTCGGAGACGCTGACCTCCTCCTCGGCGTCCTCGGCCGAGGCGACGAGGCCGCGGTCCTCGGTGTTGGTGCGCGGCATCAGGTGGCGGCGGTTGGAGGTCGCCACGAACATCACGTTGGCCGGCGGGCCGGAGACGCCGCCTTCGAGCGCCGACTTGAGCGCCTTGGCGGCCGCTGCGCCTTCTTCGAACGAGAGGTCGTCGCAGAGCACCACGAAGCGCTCGTCGCGCCCACGCAACACGTCGAACAGGGCGGGCAAGGCGGTGACCTGGTCGCGGTCGACCTCGACCAGCTTCAGGTCCGCGTTCGTCTTGACCACCTCCATGAAGGCGGCCTTGGCCAGCGAGCTCTTGCCGGTGCCGCGCACGCCCCACAGCAGGGCGTGGTTGTAGGGCACGCCGCGGGCGAAGCGTTCGAGGTTCTCCACGAAGCGGGATTTCTGGCGATCGACCCCCAGCAGAGAATCGAGCGGCAGCGGATAGTCGGGCGCGGAATGGAAGCCGCCGGTCTCGGGATCGTGACGGAAGAGACGCGCGCCGGCGAAGGCGGGGGCTACCTTGGATGGCGGCGCCAGGCGTTCCAGGGCTTCAGCGATGCGGGTGAGGATCGATTTTAGCGCGTCTTCCATGCCTGCGGTGCTTAGCGGCACAGGGCTTCCATTGCAAAACGAAGACGCAGCGCATAGCTTCCGCCGACTTGAAATCCGGGCCGAGACGCGCCCGACTTTATGAGCTTCGGAGCGCCATGTTCGCCACTCCCGCCTTCGCACAGACCGCCGCAGGCGCCGCTACCGGCGGCCCGCAGGACATGCTGATCCAGTTTCTGCCGCTCGTCGGCCTCGTGGTGCTGTTCTACTTCCTGATGATCCGCCCGCAGCAACGGCGGATGAAGCAGCACCAAAGCATGATCACCAACCTGAAGCGGAACGACACAGTCGTTCTGAACTCGGGCGTGATCGGCAAGGTCGTGCGCGTGGAAGACAAGGAAGTCGGCCTTGAGATCGCTCAAGGGGTCACCGTCAAGGTGGTCAAGGGTATGATCGCCGAGGTCCGCGTCCGCGGCGAACCGGCTCCGGCCAACGACTCCAAGGCCTAAGGGCTCGACCTTCTCATGATGAATCTTTCGCGCTGGAAGGTGATCGCCGTCGTATTCGCGGCGATCTTCGGCGTGCTGTTCACGCTGCCGAACCTGCTCCCGGCAGACGTCCGCGAGAACCTGCCTGGCTTCATGCCCAAGCAGACGCTCAATCTTGGCCTCGACCTGCAGGGCGGTTCGCACCTGCTGCTCGAAGTGGATACGGCGGCGCTCAAGAAGGAGCGACTGACCAATCTGCTGGAAGATGTCCGCACTCAGCTGCGCGAGGAGAAGATCGCCTTCGCCGAGCTGCGCGAGGTCAACGGCGAGGTTAGCGTCCTCATCAACGACCCGGCGCAGACCAATCTGGCGATCAACAAGCTGCGCGCCGCAGTCGCAGCCCCGACTGCCGGCGGCGGGCCCAGCGGCGTCAGCATCACCTCTGATGGCGGCGGCCGTATCCGCCTGTCGCTGTCGCAGGACGCCATGAACGCCGAGGCCGGCCGCGCGGTCGACCAGTCGATCGAGATCCTGCGTCGCCGGATCGACGAACTTGGCACCCGCGAACCGACTATCGTCCGTCAGGGCGTGAACCGCATCGTCGTCCAGGCTCCCGGCGAAAGCGATCCGAGCCGTCTGCGCGCCGTCATCGGCAAGACCGCCAAGCTGACGTTCCAGATGGTCGACGACAGCGTCAGCCTCGAAGAAGCTATGGCTGGCCGTATCCCGCCGGGCTCCGAACTGCTGCCCAGCGAGGACGGCTACACGCCTGCAGTCCTGGTCAAGAAGCGCGCGCTGGTCACCGGCGAGATGCTGACCGACGCCCAGCAGTCGTTCGAGCAGCAGACCGGCCAACCGGTCGTGTCGTTCCGCTTCAACGGACAAGGCGCGCGCCGCTTCGGCGACGCCACGGCTCAAAATATCGGCAAACGCTTCGCGATCGTGCTCGACGGCAAGGTGATCTCTGCTCCGGTCATCCAGAGCGCGATCACCGGCGGCAGCGGCCAGATCAGCGGCAGCTTTACGCCGCAGAGCGCCAACGACCTCGCCATCCTGCTGCGCGCCGGCGCCTTGCCTGCGCCGCTGAAGGTGGAGCAGCAGTCGACCGTCGGAGCCGAACTCGGCGCCGACGCCGTGAAGGCGGGCATCCTCTCGCTGGCCATTGGCGGCGTGGCGATCATCGTCTTCATCATCCTCGCCTACGGCCTGTTCGGCTTCTTCGCGGCTATCGCCCTGGTGGTGAACGTGCTGTTGATCCTGGGAATTATGTCGTTCACGCAGGCGACATTGACCTTCCCCGGCATCGCCGGTCTGATCCTGACATTGGCCGTGGCGGTCGACGCCAACGTGCTGATCTACGAACGGATACGCGACGAAGCGCACGCGGGACGCTCACCCATATCGGCGCTGGAGCATGGCTATTCCCGCGCCCTGGTCTCGATCATGGACGCCAACATCACCAGCGCGATCTCAGCGCTGATCATGTTCCAGTTCGGCTCGGGCCCGATCCGCGGCTTCGCCTGGACCTTGCTCATCGGCGTCGTCACCTCGGTGTTCACGGCTGTCGTCATCACTCAAGTGCTTATCGGCTGGTGGTTCCGCACCACTCGGCCGAAGGCGCTGCCGATCGTATAGGGTTCAGAACATGTGGCCTCTGATCCGACTGCTGCCGCGCGAGTTCCACTTCAACTTCGTGGGACTGGCGCCCTATGCGGCGATCTTCTCGGCGATCCTGATCGTCCTCTCCGGCGCCTCGTTCTTCACCAAGGGCCTGAACCTTGGCATCGACTTCATCGGCGGTTCGATGATCGAGGTGCAGACCAAAGGCCCCGCCGACATCGGCAAGCTGCGTCAGACCATGATGCGGGTCGGCGGCGAAGACGCGCAGGTCCAACAACTCGGCGCCCCCAACGGCGCCATGTTGCGCTTCCGCACCGCGGATGGCGTGAACCCCGTCGAGGGCGCTGACCGCATCAAGGCCGAGCTGACCAAGACCTTCCCCGGCATCACCTTCAAGAAGGTGGAAGTCGTCGGACCGAAGGTCTCGGGCGAGCTGATGCAGGGCGGCTTCATGGCCCTCGGCGTCGCGGTGTTCCTGATGCTGCTGTACATCTGGTTCCGCTTCCAGCTGCAGTTCGGCTTCGGCGCGGTGGTGGGCGTCTTCCACGACGTCCTGCTGACCCTCGGCATGCTGTCGTTCACGCACCTCGAGTTCTCGATGACCTCCATCGCGGCGCTCCTGACCGTGATCGGCTACTCGATGAACGAGAAGGTCATCACCTTCGACCGGCTCCGCGAGAACCTGCGCAAGTACAAGACCGCACCGTTGGGCGAGGTCATCAACCGCTCCGAGAACGAGCGTCTGTCGCGGACCCTGATCACCGGTTCGACGGCGATCCTGGCCCTGTCCGGCGCGCTGTTCTTCGGCGGACCGGTGCTGCTGCCGCTGGTCGTGACTATGGTGTTCGGCATCATCGTTGGCACCTACTCGTCGATCTACGTGGCCCTGCCGATCATCCTGCTCTGGGGTGTGAAGCGCGGCGACGAGCCGGCCGAGCCGCTCAAGCCCATGGCCGCCCGCTAGGGGCGCGCCATGGCTCGCGACGCGCCTCAGATCGACACCTATGGAGACGGCGGCTTCCGCCTCTCCACGGGCCGTCACGAGGGTTCGCTGCTGATCCTGCGCGACGAAGCTCGGCCCTGGCCGGTCCGGTCCATGGCCGAGCTCTCGCCCGAGCACTTCGCGGAGATCATCGAGGCCGGCCGCGGTGAGGTCGAATTCGTGCTGCTGGGCGCCGGCGCGGCCAACGCGCTGCCGCCGCGGGCGGTGCGCGAGGCCCTGCAGCGCGCAGGGATCGGCCTGGAGTTCATGGACACTCCTACGGCCTGCCGGACCTACAACATCCTCACCGCCGAAGGCCGCAAGCTCGCCGCTGCGTTGATTGCGGTCTAGCTTAGCTATCGTCCCCGGACGAAACGGCCTATATCCAAGCGCCTAGGGCTGGAATCGCGAGGGGCTTGAGTCATGTCCGGACTACTATCGAATTTCCGCAACACCATGATCGTGAGCTTCATTCTCGCGCTTATCATGATCGCGGGCTACATGAGCCACTACGGCTCCACCGACCTGATCTTCTGGCAAGCCGTGTTCCGCTGGCTGCACACCTTCTTCGGCATCCTGTGGATCGGCCTGCTGTACTACTTCAACTTCGTCCAGATCCGGAAAATGCCGGACATTCCGGCCGAGCTGAAGCCGGCGGTCTCCAAGTACATCGCGCCCGAGGCGCTGTTCTGGTTCCGCTACGCGGCGCTCGCCACCTGGATCATGGGCGTGATCCTGGCCTTCAACCGCGGCTACCTGGTGCAGGCCTTCACGCTGGGCGCGCTGGACGGCTTCACGGTGCCGCAGCACACCTTCATCGGCGTCGGTATGTGGCTGGCGACGATCATGTTCTTCAACGTCTGGGTCTTCATCTGGCCGAACCAGAAAATCGCCCTGGGTCTGGTCGAAGGCGACGCCGACGCGAAAGCCAAGGCCGGCAAGCTGGCCATGCTGTTCTCGCGCACCAACACCCTGCTGTCGCTGCCGATGCTGGTCACCATGACGATGAACCAGACCATCTTCGGCTAAGCCGACGAACCGTCTAAGATCGGAAGGCCCGCCTCACCTGGCGGGCCTTTTGCATTTGTAGTGATGTCCGAACCCGAAGCCACTTCCGACCTCGACGCCCAGACCCACCGCGTCGACCCCGACCGCTGGCTGTCCAGCCGATTCATCGCCGATCCGTTGGCGCGCGCCGATGTGATCGCGATCTACGCCTTCGACCATGAGCTCGGCCGCGCGCCGAAGGTGGCGTCCAACGCGCTGATGGGCGAAATCCGGCTGACCTGGTGGCGCGAGGTGCTCGATGAGGCCTATGGCGGCCGCCCGGCGCGTCACCATCCAACCGCCCAGGCGCTGACCGCTGCGATCGCCCGATGCAACCTGCCGCGCGGACCGCTGGAGACGATGATCGACGCCCGCTATCGGGAGCTCGATCCTGCGCCCATGAACCTCGCCGACGCCCTTGAATGGGCACGGGGGACCGGCGGTGCAGCAGCGCAGGCCGCAGCCCTAACGCTCGATCCCACGACCGATCTGGACAAGGTGGCGAGGGCCGGCGAAGCCTGGGCGATCGGCCGACTGATGGGCACGGCGGGCATGGAGGGCGAGGCGGCGCAGGCGGCGCTGACCGAGGCGCTGGGCGCTGCGCAGAACGTGTCTGTCTCAGCTTTCCCGGCTGTGGCGCACGCGACCTTGGCGCGGCTTCGCGCCAAGGGGCGTCTGCCGTCCGAGCTGGAGACACGGGCGCGGCTGTTGTGGGCGGCGTTGAGCGGAAGGCTGTAGTCCGCTCAAGCTCCTCCCCGAGGTGTTCCGCTACTCCGCCGCCATCGCCGGCGCGCCCTCGACCCAGTGGCCGAGGTCGGCGAGGGCGCGTTCGCCCATGGCCAGCTTCTTGTTGCGGCCGCGCTCCTTGGAGCCGATGCGGCTACCGTCCTCGCGGCGCTTGGGCCCTGCCTCATCCAGCGGCGGCAGCAGGCCGTAATTGATGTTCATCGGCTGGAACGAGCCCTTGCCGGCGTCGATGTGGCCGCCGGTGATGTGCCCGATCAAGGCGCCCAGCGCGGTCGTCGCGGGCGGAGCTTCGATGGGATTGCCCAGCCGCTCAGCGGCGGCAAAGCGGCCGGCGAGCAGGCCGATGGCGGCGCTCTCCACATAACCCTCGACCCCGGTCACCTGGCCGGCGAAGCGCAGGCGCGGCTGGCTCTTCATGCGCAGCTGGGAGTCCAGCAGCTTGGGGCTGTTCAGGAAGGTATTGCGGTGCAGGCCGCCGAGGCGCGCGAAGACCGCCTTCTCCAGGCCCGGGATCATCCGGAAGATGTCGGTCTGGGCGCCGTGCTTCAGCTTGGTCTGGAAGCCGACCATGTTCCACAAGGTGCCCAAGGCATTGTCCTGGCGCAGCTGAACGATTGCGTGGGCCTTCACCTCCGGATCGCGCGGATTGGTCAGGCCGACCGGCTTCATCGGGCCGTGACGCAGGGTCTCGCGGCCGCGCTCAGCCATAACCTCGATAGGCAGGCAGCCGTCAAAATAGGGCACGTTCTCCCAGTCCTTGAATTCGGACTTCGGACCGGCCAGCAGGGCGTCGATGAAGGCCTCGTACTGGGCCTTGTCCATCGGGCAGTTGATGTAGGCGGCGGTGTCGCCAGCCGGGCCGGCCTTGTCGTAGCGCGACTGCCGCCAGCAGATGTCCATGTCGATCGAGTCGAAGTTCACGATCGGGGCGATGGCGTCGAAGAAGGCCAGCTCGCCTTCGCCGGTCAGCTCCAGAATTGCGGCCGACAGGGCGGGCGAGGTGAGGGGACCGGTGGCCACGATGACGCTGTCCCACTCTGGCGGCGGCAGGCCGGCGACTTCCTCGCGTTCGATGGCTACCAGCGGGTGGGCCTCTAGGCGCGCTGTGACTGCCTGCGAGAACCCGTCACGGTCCACGGCCAGGGCGCCGCCGGCGGGCACCTGATGAGCGTCGCCGCAGCCCATGATGATTGAACCGAGCTTGCGCATCTCGGCGTGCAACAGGCCCACAGCGTTGCCCGTCCAGTCATCGGCGCGGAACGAGTTGGAGCAGACCAGTTCGGCCAGGCCGTCGGTCTGGTGCGCGTCGGTCTTACGGACGGGACGCATCTCATGCAGGACGACCGGAACTCCGGCCTGGGCGACTTGCCAAGCGGCCTCGGAACCGGCCAGGCCCCCGCCGACGATATGAACAGGTTGGATCGACATGCGTGACTAACTAGCAACGTTCCGACGACTTCGCGAGCTAGGCCTTGCGGGGGGGCGGCTGCACCACCAGAATCCGCAGCCAAACAGCGGCCGACTCGTTATTAGCGAGGACTGGCCTGGGGATTGAAATGACCGCGTTTTCGGCGACTGACGCCGCCTTTGAAGGTTTCCGCATCACCCGCGAGAAGCCGAGAATTCTGCTGATCTGGGCGGGGTTCTACCTGATCATCAGCTTCCTCATGCCTATTCTGCTGGTGACCATGGGCGGTCAGGACCTGATGGCGCTGGAAGCGGCCGCCAACAGTCCAGACGCCGATCCGGCCGCCGCGCTTCAGAACCTTGCGGCCTTGGCCCCGATGTACGCGATCCTGCTGCCGGCCGGCCTGGCCGTGCAGGCGGTGCTCGCCGCGGCGGTCTATCGCGCCATCCTGCGCCCGTCGGAGTCGAGCTACGGCTATCTGCGCCTCGGCTCGGACGAGATGCGCCTGGCCGTGCTGACGCTGATCTACTTCCTGCTCACTGCGCTCGCGGTCGTGGCCGTGGTGCTGGTCGGGGGCATCGCTGCGGGGGTCGCCTATTCGGTGATGGGATCGCCGGTGATCGGCGTCGCGCTCGGCCTGTTCTTCCTGGGGCTGCTGTTCTTCGCCGCCGTGCGTCTGTCGCTGGCCCCGGTGATGACCTTCGCCGAGGAGCGGATCACCGTCTTCGAGTCATGGCGCCTGACCAAGGGCCAGTTCTGGAAGCTGGTCGGAGCCTATGCCCTGGCGATCGCCAGCGTGGTGGTGGTGCTGATGCTGGCGACCGTGATCTTCATGGCCATCGCTGCGATCGCGGCCGGCGGCGATATCGCCGCGGTGGCGACTATCTTCACGCCCGACCTCAGTTCGGTCGGCTCCTATTTCACCGTCCCGATGATCGCCTACACGATCTTTGGCGCCTTCCTGAACGCGTTCTACTACGCCGTTCTGGTGGCTCCCGCGGCCGTGGCCTATCGGGAGCTCACCAAGGCTTAGGCCTTAAGCAGCTGCGCTCGGACGGGCGGTCGCCCGTTCGCGCCATGCTTTGAGGTTCTTGAACTCATCCTCGACCGGCAGGCCGATCCATTCGGCGAAGTCGAGTGTCGAGAGCAGGCAGATGTCGGCCATTGTGTAGCTGTCGCCGACGAGGAACTCACGGCCTTCCAACTCGCGGTCCAGGTACTTCTGCGCCCCAACATAGGTCTCCTTGTTGGACTCCCCGAACTCCTTGAACTGGTTCAGCAGAGCCGCGGTGTAGGGGTGCGCGTGGCGCCAGAAATTGCCCACCGGCATCATCACGGCGAACTCGACCCGCCGGATCCACTGGTCGACCAGCGCTTTCTCGACCGGCGTGCGGCCGAACAACGGCGGCTCGGGATGGGTCTCCTCGAAGTAGCGGCAGATGGCCACGGTCTCGGAAATGCAGGTGCCGTCGTCCAGCTCCAGCGCCGGCAGCTGACCCATCGAGTTCTTGGCGCGAAATTCCGACGACTTGTGCTCGCGCTTCATCATGTTGACCGTGGTTTCAGGCAGATCGACGCCCTTCTCGGCCAGGAAAATACGCACGCGGCGGGGGTTCGGCGCCGGCATCGGCGCGCCGTAAAGGATCATGGGGCAGCTCCCTAATGTCTTAAGTATAGGGCGAGGCTATTTCGAACAGGCGTTTGAATGCAAGCGCCATCAGCCGCTGTCATGTGGGAGTCCGAAAGCCGCGAGCGGTGATGCAGGCCCGATGCTAGGATCGAGCCATGACTGAAGGCTTCTGCCTCTTCGACACCGCCATCGGCGTTTGCGGCGTCGCGTGGAACGCCCGTGGCCTGACCGGCGTGATGCTGCCGCTCGTCGAGGGCGGCGATCCGTGCGCCAGGCTCGCCCGGCGGCATCCGAACGCCCATGAGATGGAGCCGACGACCGAGGTCGCCGCCGCGATCGAGGGCATGCAGGCGCTGCTCTCAGGCGAGAAGCGGGACCTGCTGGAGGTTAAGCTGGACGACGCCGAGATCGCGCCGCTGGCGGCGCAGGTCTACGCCATTTCCCGCGCCATTGCGCCGGGCCAGACCCTGACCTATGGCGACATCGCCCGCCGGCTTGGGGATCTCAGCCTCTCACGCGCGGTCGGGCAAGCGCTGGGCGCCAATCCCTGGCCGATCGTCGTGCCCTGCCACCGGATCCTCGCGGCGGGCGGCAAGAAGGGCGGCTTCTCGGCCCCGGGCGGGGCCGACACCAAGCTCCGGATGCTGGAGATCGAGGGCGCGCTGGCCCCCGACACCCTGCCTCTGTTTGACGGGCGCTAGGCCCGGAGCTTGGCGCGGCGCTCGCCTCGCCGTTCTTCCTGCTTCTTGAGGATCTCGGCGAGATAGCGGCCGGTCCAGCTGTGCGAATTTGCGGCGACCTGCTCGGGCGTGCCCTGCGCGACGATCTCACCGCCGCCGTCGCCGCCCTCGGGACCGAAGTCGACGATCCAGTCCGCCGTCTTCACCACGTCGAGGTTGTGCTCGATGACGATCATGGTGTTGCCCTGGTCGGCCAGCTCATGCAGCACCTCAAGCAGCTTCTTCACGTCCTCGAAGTGCAGGCCGGTGGTCGGTTCGTCGAGGATGTAGAGTGTCTTGCCGGTCGCCCGGCGCGACAGCTCCTTGCTGAGCTTCACCCGCTGCGCCTCGCCGCCCGACAGGGTGGTCGCCGACTGGCCGACCTGGACGTAACCAAGGCCGACGCGCTTCAGCGTATCCATCTTGTCGCGGACCGGCGGCACGGCCTTGAAGAACTCGGCGGCCTCCTCGACGGTCATGTCCAGAACGTCGGAAATCGACTTGCCCTTGAACAGCACTTCAAGCGTTTCACGGTTGTAGCGCTTGCCGTGGCAGACGTCGCAGGTGACGTAGACGTCCGGCAGGAAGTGCATCTCGATCTTGATCAGGCCGTCGCCCTGGCAGGCCTCGCAACGGCCGCCCTTGACGTTGAACGAGAAGCGTCCCGGGCCATAGCCCCGCGCTTTCGACTCCGGCAGGCCGGCGAACCAGTCGCGGATCGGCTGGAAGGCTCCGGTGTAGGTCGCCGGGTTCGAACGCGGCGTGCGCCCGATCGGCGACTGGTCGATGTCGATGACCTTGTCGAACAACTCCAGGCCCTCGATCCGCTCGTGCGGGGCCGGAGCGTCGGAGGCGTTGTGCAGCCGGCGGGCCGCGGCCTTGTAGAGCGTCTCGATCGTGAAGGTGGACTTGCCGCCGCCCGACACCCCGGTGATGCAGGTGAAGGTCCCGGCCGGGATCTCGGCGGTGACGTTCTTCAGGTTGTTGCCGGTGGCCCCGACGACGCGCAGCACCTTCTTCTTCGAGATCGGGCGGCGGTCTTCCGGGATCTCGATCTCGCGCGCGCCCGACAGATACTGGCCGGTGATGCTGTTGGGGTTGGCCATCACGTCCTGGGGCGTGCCCTGGGCGATGATCTCGCCGCCGTGGACGCCGGCCGCCGGTCCCATGTCGATGACATAGTCTGCGGTCATGATCGCCTCCTCGTCGTGCTCGACGACGAGGACCGAGTTGCCTAGGTCGCGCAGGCCCTTGAGGCTTTCCAGCAGTCGGGTGTTGTCGCGCTGGTGCAGGCCGATGGACGGCTCGTCGAGCACGTAGAGTACGCCGGTCAGGCCCGAGCCGATCTGGCTGGCCAGGCGGATGCGCTGGCTCTCGCCGCCGGACAGGGTGCCTGAGGCGCGGCTCATATTCAGGTAGTCGAGGCCGACATTGACCAGGAAGCGCAGGCGGTCGTTGATCTCCTTCAAGATCCGCCGAGCGATTTCCATCTGCTTTTCGGTGAGGCTGTCCGCCAGGCCGGTGAACCACTCCTCGGCATGGCGGATCGACAGGCGGCTGGCCTCGCCGATGTGCCGGCCGGCGATCTTCACCGCCAGGGCTTCCGGCTTCAGGCGGTAGCCTTCGCAGGCCTCGCACGGGGTTTCGGACTGATACCGGCCGAGTTCCTCGCGCACCCACGAGCTGTCGGTTTCGCGCCAGCGGCGCTCCAGGTTCGGCAGCACGCCTTCAAAGGTCTTGTTGACCTCGTACTTCCGGGCGTTGTCGTCATAGACGAACTTGATCTTCTCGCTGCCCGATCCGTACAGCACCACGGTCTTGGCGCCCTCGGGCAGCTTCCACCACGGCATGTCCATGGAGAAGCCATAGTGGCCGGCCAGCGCCTGCAAGGTCTGGGTGTAGAGCGGCGAAGGGCCCTTCGCCCAGGGCGCTATGGCGCCCTTGTGCAGGGTCTTTTCCTTGTCGGGCACCACCATGTCGGCGTCGAAGGCGAGCTTCGCGCCCAGGCCGTCGCAAACCGGGCAGGCGCCGTAGGGATTGTTGAACGAGAACAGTCGCGGCTCGATCTCGCTGATCGTGAAGCCGGAGACCGGACAGGCGAATTTCTCGGAGAAAATCAGGCGGCGGGGCTCGGCTTCGCCCTCGGCCTTGTCGGCCCACTCGGCGGTCGCGATGCCGTCGGCTAGCCGCAGCGCCGTCTCCAGGCTGTCGGCGTAGCGGGTCTCCATGCCGGCCTTGGTCACTAGTCGGTCCACGACCACGTCGATGTCGTGCTTGAATTTCTTGTCGAGGGCCGGTGCGTCCTCGATCGGGTAGAACTCGCCGTCGATCTTCAGCCGCTGGAAGCCAGCCTTCTGCCACTCGGCGATTTCCTTGCGGTACTCGCCCTTGCGGCCGCGCACGACGGGGGCCAGCAGATAGAGCCGCTCGCCCTCAGGCAGGGCGGTCAGCTTGTCGACCATCTGGCTGACGGTCTGGCTCTCGATCGGCAGGCCGGTGGCCGGCGAGTACGGAACCCCGACCCGCGCCCAAAGCAGGCGCATGTAGTCGTGGATCTCGGTCACCGTGCCGACGGTGGAGCGCGGATTGCGGCTGGTGGTCTTCTGCTCGATCGAGATGGCCGGGGAGAGGCCCTCGATCAGGTCCACGTCCGGCTTGCTCATCAGCTCGAGGAACTGGCGCGCATAGGCCGAGAGGCTCTCGACATAGCGCCGCTGGCCCTCAGCGTAGATGGTGTCGAACGCCAGCGAGCTCTTGCCCGAACCCGATAGGCCGGTGAGCACCACAAGCTCGCCCCGTGGGATGTCCACGCTGACGTCTTTGAGGTTGTGCTCGCGCGCACCGCGCACGCGGATGAAATTGAGCTGTTCGGCCATGCTTTTCCGGAAACGCTAACAGCCGCTGATCGCCTCAGCGGCTTCCGTCTAATGTAGTTCCGAGACTCACCGATAACACAGGAACATTGCGTGAACAAACCTGGTTGCGGCGATATCACCGGCAGGTTCTAGGTCCGCGCGCGCACAAACCTGTCAGCAGCGTTGTCAGCAGGGCGGCGAAAATTCTCCTCGACTTACGCGGCGGAGGCCCGCCCAGGCTCTCCGAAAATAAGCCGGAGGAAGCCCATGGAACTGTCCAGTCAGCGGCGCTTCGTGACGCCCGCTTCGGCTGAGACCGTCGAGGATCTCGCCGCCCGCGCCATGCCGGGCGAGCCGCTGGAGACCGCGGTCGACAAGATCCGCAGTTGGAACCTGCACATCTTCGCCATGCGCAAGCCGGCCGGGCTGATCCTCGGCAGCGACGTGGTGTTCGTGGAGCCGCCGCGCCGATGAGCGAGGAGGCCGTGATCGCCGGGGCCGAGATCGCCGCCGGCCACGACGGTTCGGCCGAGCTGGTCCTTCGTCTGCGCTATCCGGGCGGCAGCGAGGGGGTGGTGGTGCTGGAGGCCGAAAAGGGCCTGGAGCTGATGGCCGCCTGCGGGGCGGCGCACCTTGATGAACTTGCCGGGCAGTCCTGGCGCAAGCTGCTGTGAGGGAGACCGCTCATGTTCGACGTAATCGTGCGTAACGGGTTCGTGGTCGATGGGTCCGGCGAGAAGGGCTTCCATGGCGATGTGGCCGTGAAGGACGGCCTGATCGCAGCGGTGGGCGCGGTGAAGGGCGAGGGCAGGCGCGTGATCGACGCCGGCGGCCACGTCGTGGCGCCGGGCTTCATCGACCCGCACACCCATTTCGACGTCCAGCTGCTGTGGGACGGGGCCGCGCGCCCGGCCCTGGAGCACGGCGTCACCTGCATTGTGCCAGGCAACTGCTCGCTGTCGCTGGCTCCGATCAGAACCGCCGACCGGCCCAAGGTGGTCGGAATGTTCCAGCAGATCGAGGAGATGCCGCCCGAGGCCTTCACCCAGGCATTCGACTGGAACTGGGAAGACTTCGCCGGATATCGCGACGCCATCTCGGCCAAGCTCTCGATCAATGTGGCGCCGCTGGTCGGCCACAGCGTCATCCGCCTGTGGGTCATGGGCGAGGCGGCCCAGCAGCGCACCGCGACACCCGCTGAGGTGACGGCGATGCAGGAGGTCCTGCGCGAGTGCCTGCAGGCCGGGGCGATCGGGCTCAGCACCAGCTTCGTGGACCTGGACGAGCAGGGCCGTCCGGTGCCCAGCCGCTTCGCCGATTTCGCCGAGCTCGACGCGCTGTCGGCGGTGCTGGGCGAGTTCGGCCGCATGCTCCAGTGCGTGCCGGAGTTCTACGACGTCGACATCACCATCGCCCGGGTCGATCAGCTCGCCGAGCTGTCGCTGAAGCACGCCATTCCGACCACGTTCTCGCCGGTGTTCGACAACACCTCTACGCCGAAGAACGCCCCGCGCATCCTGGCGAGGGTGGAGGAGCAGTTCGCCCGCGGCGCGCGGGTCTGGCCGCAGATGCAGACCCGGCCGATCGACATCAGCCTCTCGCTGCTGCGGCCCAGCCTGTTCTTCGCACGGCTGCCGCGCTGGGTGCGGGTGCTCCGCCAGCCGCTGGAGGCGCGGCTACACGCGCTCAAAGACCCGGAAACCGTCGCCAGGATGGTCGAGGACCTCGGCCCCGACGGCGGCCAGAAGATGATGGGCGGGCTGATCGTCCGCGGGGGCGACGCCGCGCCGGCCGAAATGGTCGGGCGGACCCTGGGTGAGATCGCCGCCGAGCGCGGCGAGGTCCCGGCCCTGGCCCTGATCAACATCTCGCTGGAGCACGGCCTGGACGTCGCGTTGCTGGCCGCCGACATGGGGCACGAGGACACCGCCCGCATCGGGCCGATGCTGGCCCATCCGCTGGTCCATATCGGCGCCAGCGACGGCGGGGCGCATATCTCGTCGTTCTCGACCTACGGCGACACCGGCTACCTGTTCAGCGAGTTCGTCCGCAAGAGCGGCCACCTGAGCCTGGAGCAGGCGGTGCGCAAGATCACCGCCGAGACCGCCGACATCTGGGGCCTGAAGGGCCGCGGCCGCCTGGAGCCGGGCCAGGCCGCCGACATCGTGATCTTCGATCCCGACCGCATTGACCGGGCCGAGGAACGGCCGGTGTTCGACATGCCCGGCGAAGGGATGCGTTACGTCCGTGACGCCCGAGGCGTGGAGGCCGTGCTGGTCAACGGCGAACTGGCCTATGCGAACGGGGCCTACACCGACGCCAGGTCGGGCGTGGTCTGCGTCTAGACGTCCGACGGTTTGGTCGCGCGCCGCTTTCAGCGGCGCCGTGGCGGGCGTAAGTGTAGGTCCTGACTTTACCGAGGGGCTGCTCTTGAACCTTTCCCGCCGACACCTGCTCGCCGCCGCCAGCCTGGCGGCGCTCGTTCCCTTCGATCTGGCCGCCGCCCAGGCGGGCGGCTCGCCTGAGGACGCCGCCTTCGCCAAGGCCTCCAAGGACTGGCTGGAGGGTTCGCTGAAGCAGAGCCCGGTGTTCGCCACCAGCATCGGCGACCACCGCTACGACGCCGAGTTAGACGACGTCAGCGCCGCCGGCCGCGCCGCCCGGATCAAGTTGAACCGCGAAGTCCTGAAGGCGCTGGAGGCGATCCCGCACGCCAATCTGTCGCGCGCCAATCAAGTCGACTCCCGGATCCTGGAGAACCAGGTCCGCGGCCAAATCTGGACCGACGAAGTGCTTCAGGACTGGGCGTGGGACCCGCTGGTCTATTCCAATATCGCCGGCAGCGCGCTGAACACCCTGATGTCGCGCGAGTTCGCGCCGATGCCTGAGCGCCTGCGCTCGGCCACCGCCCGGATGGAGAAGCTGCCGGCCCTGTTGGCTCAGAGCCGCAAGGAGCTGCAGCCGGCTCGGGTGCCTAAGGTGCACGCCGAGACCATGGTTGGGCAGAACAAAGGCCTGCACTCGCTGGTCGCCCAGGTGACCGCGGAGGCCGGCGCGCTGAGCGGGGCCGAGCGCGCCCGGCTCGACGCCGCCGCCGCTGGCCTCATGCGCGCCATCGACGAACATCAGGCCTGGCTGGAGAAACAGCTGGTCCCCAACGCCGCCGGCGACTTCCGCATCGGCGCCAAGAACTACGACCAGAAGCTGGCCTTTGCGCTGAACTCGCCGCTGAGCCGCGCCGAGATCAAGACCAAGGCGCTGGAAGCCCTGACCGGCATCCGTGCCGAGATGTACGGCATCGCCCGCGGCGTGGTGAGCGGCCGGCCCGGGGCGCCGGAAGCTCCGGCCAACCCGACCCCCGAGCAGCAGCAGAAGGTGATCGAGGCGGCGCTGGAGCTGGCCTACGCCAAGAAGCCGCCGCGCAATGGCCTGGTCGAGGAAGCCGAGCGGCAGCTGAAGCAGACCACCGACTTCGTGCGCGCCAAGAACCTGGTCACCGTGCCCGACGATCCAGTGAAGATCATCCTGACGCCGGAGTTCCAGCGCGGGGTGGCGGTGGCCTATTGCGACCCGCCCGGGCCACTCGATAAGGGCCAGAGCACCTTCTACAAGATCTCGCCGATCCCAGACGACTGGACCGACGCCCAGGCGGACTCCTTCCTGCGTGAATACAACGTCTACGGCATGCAGGAGGTGACGATCCACGAGGCGATGCCGGGCCACTACCTGCAGCTCGCCCACTCGAATCGCTATCCCTCGGTGCTCCGCTCGGTGCTGTTTTCAGGCTCGTTCGTCGAGGGCTGGGCGGTCTACGCCCAGGACATCATGGCCGAAGCTGGCTACCTCGACCGCGACCCGCTCTATCTGCTGGCGCACCTCAAGCTGCACCTGCGGGTGATCGCCAACGCGCTGCTCGACCAGGGCGTCCATGTCGACGGCATGACCCGCGACGAGGCCATGAAGCTGATGACCGTCCAGGCCTTCCAGCAGGAGCGCGAGGCGGCCGGCAAGTGGGTCCGGGCCCAGGTCAGCTCAGCCCAGCTGCCGACCTACTTCGTCGGCTGGCAGGAGCACCACGCCCTGCGCCGCGAGGCCGAGAAGCGCTGGGGCGCAGACTTCACCGCCAAGCGCTACCACGACAAGGTGCTGTCGTTCGGCTCGCCGCCGGCGCGGTTCGTCGGTCAGCTGATGTTCGAACAGCCGATCGCCTAGCCCTCGCGGCGCTCGTAGCGTGGCGGGCGCTTTTCAAGAAAGGCGGCGACGCCTTCGCCGAAGTCGCCGTCGAGGCTGGTCAGAATCTGGTTGCGGTCTTCCATGGCGATGACCGCTTCCAGCCCCTGCGCGTCGATGGCGTGGTTCAGCGCTTCCTTGGTCAGGCGCAGGCCAAGCGGCGTGGCGTGCAGCATGTCGGTCGCGAAGGCTTGGGCTTCCGGTCCTACCGCCTCAGGGGCGACCACGCGGCTGACCAGCCCCAGTTGATAGGCTCGCTCGGCGTCGATGAATCGGCCGGTCAGCATGTACTCGGCCGCCACCGACGACCCGACCATGCGCGGCAGGAAGTAGCTGACCCCGATGTCGCAGGCCGACAGGCCGATGCGGATGAAGGCGGCGTTCATTCGCGTCCGCGGGGTGGCGATCCGTACGTCCGAGGCCAGAGCCAGAGCGAAGCCGCCGCCGCTGGCCGCGCCGTCCACGCAGGCGATGATCGGCTGCGGACAGCGGCGCATGGCGATGACGATTTCGCTGATCTGGCGCTGGCCGGTCAGGCTGGACCCGACCGAGCGGGTCCCTGGTGCGCTGGTGTTGCGCTCCTTGAGGTCGAGGCCGGCGCAGAAGGCGCCACCAGCTCCCGACAGCACCACCACCCGCACGTCCCGCCGCCAGTAGAGCCCGACGAAGAAGTCGCGAAGTTCCTCGATCAGCTTGCGGTTCAGGGCGTTCAGCCGCTCGGGGCGGTTCATGGTCGCCCAGGCGACGTCGCCGTCGATGCGAATGTCGAGATGCTCGTACATGGCAGGCTCCGCGAGGTTGGATCGCGAAGCCTGCGCCTGCCGCCGCCGCGTCAGGCAAGCAGGGCTATTTGGCTTTCAGCGCGTCCGCCTGCCTGAGCGCGCGCAGCGCGTTGCCGCCCCAGAACCCGGCCAACTCCTGCTTGGTCCAGCCAGCCGCCACCAGCCGCTCAGTCAGGGCCGGGAAGTAGGTGATGTCCTCGAAGCCCTCGATGCCGCCGCCGCCGTCGAAGTCCCCGGAGACGCCGACATGGTCCTTCCCTGCGACCTTGGCCGCGTGGAGGATGTGCGCCATCAGGTCGTCCATGTTGGCGCGGGGAACGGGATACTTGTCGTCGATGGCCTTGCGGGCGGCGCGATAGGCCTCGCGCTTGTCCGGGGTCACATCGCGAGCCTGGCCATAGGTCTTGGTCAGGTCGATCAGCGCGGCGCGGCGCTCGGGGTTCTCGGGGATGTCCTTCATGTAGTTCGAGAACGCGTTGATCTGGATGACCCCGCCCTTGGCGGCCAGCTTGCGCAGCAGTTCGTCGGATACGTTGCGCGGGTGGTTGTAGATCGCCCGTACGCCGGAGTGGGACAGGATGATCGGGGCCGTCGATTGGTCGAGCATCTGGTCGAGCACGGTGTCGGCGGCGTGGCTGGCGTCCAGCAGTATGCCCAGTCGGTTGGCCTCGGCGACGAACTGCTTGCCGAGCGGCGAGAGTCCGCCATGGATCGGACCCTTAGGGTCGGTCGCGGAGTCGGCCAGGTCGTTGTTGGCGAAATGGACCGGGCTCATCATCCGAACGCCCATGTCGTAGAAGGTGTTCATCAAGGTCAGGTCGCTGGCCACCGGCGAGCCGTTTTCCATGCTGATATAGACGAAGCGCTTGCCGGACGCCGAGATCGCCGCAGCCTCATCGGCCTTGGTCGCCAGGGTGAAAAGGTCGGCGTTCCGGGCGGCCATTTCATGGATCACCATGGTCCGCAGCAGGGCGTGGTCGCGCGCGGCGCGATTGCCCTCCGGCGTATTGGCGCCCTGCGGCGTGAACACTGCGAAGAAGCCGCCATCGACCCCGCCGTCGACCATGCGCGGATAGTCGACCTGGCTGCCGTCTTCGACGCTGTTGCGCTTGCGGATGTCGAAGGTCGGGACGGCCTGATTGGCCGGGGTGTCGAAGTGGGTGTCCAGCACGATCAGGTTCTCGTGCAGGATCCGAACTTCGGGCTTCACCTTGGGCGGCTGGGCGAGAACCGGCGCGGCGCTCGCCAGCAAGGCCGCGAGCGGAAGACCAAACTTGAACACGAACGCCTCTCCCCGAATGACTGCCGGCGAACCTTCAGCATTCGGGGAGGTCGCGCAAGCCTCAGGCTCGATCGATGCGCGCCGCGAAACAGCCCCTGCCTGCGTTGTGGGCATGCAGATAGGCGGCGTTTGGCTGGGCCAGCAGGCGTTCGATGATCGGGGCGAGCTCCGCGCCGGGCGCAATCTCCGCGGCGGTCATCATGCCGTCGGCGTCGAAGGCGCGCAGCGCGATCGCCGGACGCACCGCAAGGCATTGGGGAATTTCGTCGACCAGGTGGGCGGTCTCCTGGGCGGCCTCGTTGACGAAGATGGCGTGGCGCGAGCGATAGGGCGTGTCGGCGGACTGGTGCTCGTAGTTCAGCAGCAGCAGGGTCTGGCCGACCTCGGCGTCGCGCAGGGTGATCCGGCAAGGAAAGCCGATCGGCGTCGTGGCGGTGTGGCGGACGATGCCGCGGGCGGCCAGATCGTCGTCCGACAGGCCAAACAGAGGGCGAAAGGTCTCGACCGGCAGGCCGGTGACTACAAAGGACATGGAGATTTCCTGAGTTGGTGGAGTTTAGAGCGCGTCGTGAAAGATGACGCCGAGGGTATGGCGAGCGCCCGAGCGCAGCTGGCTGACGCCATGGCGCATGTTGACCCGATAGCTGCCGCGGGTCCCACGCACCGGGCGGTGATGGACGGCGAAGATCAGGCCATCGCCCTGCCGCAAGGGTGCGACCTCGACGCGCGACTGCATCCGCGGCCGCTGCTCGGTCAGCACGAACTCGCCGCCGGTGAAGTCGCGGCCCGGCTCGGACAGCAGCACGGCGACTTGCAGCGGGAAGACATGCTCGCCGTAGAGGTCCTGGTGCAGGCAGTTGTAGTCGCCTGGACCGTACTGCAGCAGCAGCGGCGTCGGGCGAAGCTGGCCCGCTTCATGGCAGCGCTGCAGGAACGCCGCGTGCTCGGTGGGATAGCGCACGCCGATCCCCATCTGCTCGTTCCAGCGGTTGGCGATCGGGACCAGGCGCGGATAGAGCGCCGTGCGCATGCCCGCGACCAGGCCGGGCAGGGGATAGGCGAAGTACTTGTACTCGCCCCGTCCGAAGCCGTGGCGGCTCATCACCACCCGGCTGCGGAAGCCGTCCTCGCGGGGATAGAGGCCGACGATCGCCTCGCACTCCTGCGGGGTCAGCAGCCCGGTCAGCATCGCCGAGCCCTGGGCTTCGAGGTCGCGCTCGACCTCCGGCCAGTCGAAGGACGCCAGGCGCCCTTCGCCGGCGCGGGGTTGGAGGGCCGCAGCGCTCATGCCGCCGCCTCGCGCTCGAGCAGGGCCTGCTTGCGCTCGACGCCCCAGCGGTAGCCAGACAGAGCGCCGTCGTTGCGCACCACCCGGTGGCAGGGGATCGCCACGGCCAGGGCGTTGGCGGCGCAGGCCTGGGCCACGGCGCGCACTGCCGAGGGCTTGCCGATCGCCTGCGCCACGTCGGCGTAGCTGGCAGTCTCCCCGGCCGGGATTTCGCGTAGAGCCTGCCAGACCCGTTGCTGGAAAGCGGTGCCGCGCACGTCCAGCGGCAGGTCGAGTCCCAGGCGCGGCTGCTCGACGAAGCCCACGACCTTGGACACCAGCGCCTCGAACCCGGCGTCGCCGCCCACCAGTTCAGCCCGGTCGAAACGGTCCTGGAGATCCTGCACCAGGACCTGCGGATCGTCCCCCAGCAGGATGGCGCAGACCCCTTGCTCGGTCGCCGCCACCAGGATGGCGCCCATCGAGCACTGGCCGATAGCGAAGCGGATCGTGGCCTTCTCGCCGCCCGCCCGGAAGCGGGTGGGGCTCATGCCCAGCACCTGGGCCGACTTCTCGTAGAAGCGGCTGCCGGAGTTGAAGCCGGCGTCGTAGATCGCCTCGGTGACGGTTTCGGCCTCGCCCAGGGCCTGACGGACCCGCTCGGCCCGGCGCGCATCGACATAGGCCTTCGGGGTCAGACCCGTGACCGACTTGAACACCCGGTGGAAGTAGAACGTGCTCAGCCCGGCCGTTGCGGCCATGTCCTCCAGGCTCGGGGCGTCCTCGGCCGCGTCGATCAGGCGGCAGACCGCGGCGACGGCGGCGGCGTTGCGCTCGGCCAGCGGCGGCAGATCGGGCTTGCAGCGCTTGCAGGCCCGGAAGCCGGCGGCTCGCGCCGCGGCGGTGCTGGCGTGGAAGGCGATGTTCTCCGGTCGCGCCGGGCGGGCCGCGCAGGACGGGCGGCAGTACACCCCGGTGGTGCGCACGGAATAGAAGAACGCGCCGTCCGCGGCGCGGTCCCGGGCCCTGATGGCCGCCCAGCGGGAGGGCTCGGTGTCGAATGCGGTCTGCATCTCAGATCTCCATCGTGGAGCGATGGGATAGGCCTCCTGCTGAGCGCTGAAACTCCGGCTCTTGCTTTCAAATCCGCACTGTGGGGCCGGTTCGCAAGCGGGACGGCAGCGCCGCGTCCGAAAACCGCGATTTGCGAAGCGCTGGACCAGGTCCTATATCGGCGGCTCACCAATTTGGAGGCGCTAGACATGGACATCGCGACGGACAGCCAACTCGTCCCGAACGTCAACCAGTCCACGGTTTTCCATGTCCGCCTTCATCACGCTCGACGGCCTCTCCGCAAAGACGCCTGACGGCCGCGTCCTCTTCGACAATCTGACTCTCGCCTTCGGGGCCGAACGCACCGGCCTCGTCGGGCGAAACGGCGTGGGCAAGACCACGCTGATCCGGTTGATGCTGGGGGAACTCCCGCCGGCCGCCGGGGCCGTCCACGTGCGCGGCCGGGTCGGCGTGCTGCGCCAGGCCCTTGCCCCGCCGCCGGGCGCCAGCGTGGCGCAGGTGCTGGGTCTAGCCGACAGCTTGACGCGGCTGGAGCGGGTCGAGGCCGGGGAGGGCAGCGAGGATGATTT
The DNA here is from genome assembly GCF_056401675.1 of Phenylobacterium sp. P4_E10. Lineage (NCBI taxonomy): Bacteria > Pseudomonadati > Pseudomonadota > Alphaproteobacteria > Caulobacterales > Caulobacteraceae > Phenylobacterium > Phenylobacterium sp. P4_E10. The sequence goes on from NZ_JBFUIW010000001.1 coordinate 319,925, forward strand.
CGCCGACGCAGATTGGACCCTTCCGGCGCGGCTGGAGGCCGGGCTGGCGGAAGTCGGGCTTAGTGGCCTGGACCCGCAGCGTCCCGCCGCCGCGTTGAGCGGCGGAGAGGCGACCCGCGCGGCGCTGGCCGGCCTGCTGGCGCAGGAGCCGGACGTGCTGTTGCTCGATGAGCCGACCAATAATCTCGACGCCGCAGCCCGCGAGTTGATCGCCCAGGTGTTGGCGCGCTGGAAGGGCGGGGCCGTGGTGGTCAGCCACGACCGCAGCCTGCTGCGCCAGATGGACCGCATCGTCGAGCTCAGCAGCCTGGGCGCTAAGGTCTATGGCGGGAACTTCGACCTCTACGCCGAGCGCAAGACGCAAGAGGAGGCCGCCGCCTCCCGCGAGCTGGACCAGGCGGAGCGCAACGCCGCCCGGATCGAGCGCGAGGCCCAGGCTGCGCGGGAGAAGCAGGCCCGCCGCGACGCGGCCGGCAAGCGTTTTGCGGCCAAGCGCTCGGAGCCGAAGATCCTGCTGGGCGCGATGGCCGAGCGCGCCGAGTTGACCGGCGCGCGCCAGTCGCAGGTCGCGGCCAAGCTGCGCCAGGAGGCGGCGGCGGACCTCGCTCAAGCCCAGGGGCGGGTCGAGCAGACTCGGCGACTGGCCTTCGAGTTGCCACCCTCAGGCCTGGCGGCGGGCAAGACGGTGCTGGCCTTCGAGGAGGTTGGTTTCGCGTATCCCGGGGCGGCCCCAGCCCTAGGGGCCGTCTCACTGAAGATGACAGGGCCTGATCGCGTGGCGGTGACCGGCCGCAACGGGGCGGGCAAGTCGACCCTGATCCGCTTGGCCGTGGGTGAGCTCGAGCCGACCGCCGGACGAGTGGTCCGAGGCGCTTCGGCCGCGCTGCTCGATCAGAAGACCGCCATGCTGGAGCCGGACGAAACCTTGGTGGAGGCATTCCAGCGCCTCAATCCCAGCGCCAGCCGCAATGACGCTCACGCCGCCCTGGCCCGGTTCCTGTTCCGCAACACCGCCGCCGAGAAGCAGGTCTCCGCGCTCAGCGGCGGCGAGCGGTTGCGCGCCGCCATGGCCTGCGTGCTGATGTCGGCCTCGCCGCCGCAGCTGCTGGTGCTGGACGAGCCGACCAACCACCTGGACCTCGACTCCATCGCCGCGGTCGAGGACGCCCTGCGCGGCTATGACGGCGCGGTCTTGGTGGTCAGCCACGACCGCGACTTCCTGCGGGCGATCGGCGTCCAGCGCGAGGTGACGCTGGGCTAGGCGGCCCCGGGCGAACCCGAGGCCGCCTGATTACCTAGGCTGCGACCGACTGGGCCTTTCGCACGACCCGGAACACCCCGTTGGCGCGCGCGCAGGGCTGTCCGTCGGCGGTGACGAACGCCTGGGCGAAGGCGAGGGTGCTTCCGGGCTTCACGAACACCGTGTCGAACTCCAGCCACTGGCCGATGCTGGCCGGACCCAGGAAATCGAGGGTCAGGTTCACCGTCACCAGGCTGACCGCGTCATCCAGGCGCCGGGCGCAGGAGAGCCCCATGGCGTTGTCCGCGAGCGCGCTGATCAGCCCGCCGTGGACCATGCCGCGGCTGTTGGTGTGGGCCGCCTCGGCCACCAGGCCGAGGACGACGGCGCCCTCGGTCTTGCGGCTGTAGATCGGCTCCCACGGATCGGTGACCGGGCTGTGGCGGTAGTGTCGCTCGAACCCGGTCGGGATGGGGATGGTTTCCTGCATCATCCCATGCCTCACGCAGCCGCCGCCAGCTTGGCCAGGCTGGCCAGGGTTTTGGCGCAGGCCTGGGCCGCTTCCGCGCCCTTGGTCAGGAAGTGCTCGCGGAAGAACGACTGGTGGATGTCGTGCTCATGGAAGTGGTGGGGTGTCAGCACCACCGAGAATACCGGCACCTCGGTGGTCAGTTGCACCTGCATCAGGCCGGAGATCACCGTCGACGCCACGAAGTCGTGGCGGTAGATGCCGCCGTCGACCACGAAACCGGCCGCGACGATCGCGGCATATCGACCGGTCTTGGCCAGGGTCTGGGCGTGCAGCGGGATCTCGAAGGCGCCGGGGGTCTCGAAGCGGTCGATGGCGCTCTCGGAAAAGCCGAGGCCCTCGATCTCCTTGATGAAGCCCCGATAGGCATTGTCGACGATTTCGCTGTGCCAGCCGGATTGGACGAAGGCGATGCGGGCCAAGCGGAATGCGCCGTTGGCGGTGGGGACTTCGAAGTGGGTGACAGTTTGGGTCATGGTCAGATCCCTGAGTGGGTTGAAACCACGACTCAGGGAGACGCTAAGCCCCGGCCAGGGGATTCCCCACGCCAAAGCAGGCGCGAAGACTGGCCGTCGCCAGCGGTTCTCATAACCGGACTCTAACCGTCGGCCCCGGAATCACACCGGATCTGCTGTCCCTGACGGCCTATCGACCACCAGGCGCCCGCGGGCTTGTGCCGTCCTGAAGGACCGCCATCACCGCCGGTGGGGACTTTCACCCCGCCCTGAGAACGCGATCGCCGGAACAGCCCGACGACACCTACAGGCTAGGCCCATGACGCGGGGTCAAACAAGTGTTTAATTCTAATAGGAGGCTTTAGGCCCGCTTGTTCAAGGTGATCGAAGTGGCCGAGGGCGGCGGCGCCGCTGCGCCACCGACGCCATAGCCAGCACCGCTGGTGCGCTTTGAGGCGACCTCCTCGGCGATGGCGCGCACCAGACCTTCGGTAACGGTCTTGGCGGCCTCAAGTGCGCGGCCCTGGCGGGCCAGGACGGCGTCAAAGGCCTCGGTGGCGCGGACCAGCCGGGTACGCTGCAGCAGCGGCGCGCTGGCCACCAGCGCCGGATTGGCCCGCACTCGGGCCGACTCGTGTCGGTAGATGTTGGCGAGCTTCGAGGTCTCTTCGATGTTCAGGGCCGCATCCTGCGGGCGGCGCTGCTCGAATGCCTGGGCCTCTTGCGCGATCAGCTCGGTCAGGCGTTCGGTCAGAACGATCAGCTGTTCAACGCGGTCGTTCGCGTCCGTGGCGGAAATCGCCATGACTTGCTCTCCTAACTCAAACCTTGAAGCTTCAGCATTTCCTCGGTCACGCGGCTGGACAGCCCGATGCCCCCGGTCTTGGAGACCTGCTTGGCCATGGCGTCGCTGAGGAACGACTTGAACGCCTCCTCGCCGGCGCCGCCGTTGAACGGGGCCTCGGCGCCGACATCCTTGAACATCTGGCCCAGCATCACCGAGAGGAACGAGGACTCGAAGTCCTGGGCGGTCTTTTCGATCTGGCCGCGCTTGGCCAGCTGCTCGGCGGTCAGCGGCTGTGTCGCAACGGTCGGGACCGTGAAGGCGGGTGCGAGATCCATTACATCACCTCGATGTCGGCCTGCAGGGCGCCGGCGGCCTTGATCGTCTGCAGGATGGAGATCATGTCGCGCGGAGTGACGCCCAAAGCGTTAAGACCCGACACGAGGGTCGACAGCGAGGCCCCGTCGCGAAGGGTGATGAACTTCCTGCCCTTCTCCTCGTCCACCTGGACGTCGGACTGCGGGACGACGGCGGTCTGGCCGCGGCTGAACGGCGCCGGCTGGCTGACCGCCGGGCTTTCGCGAACGGTGATGGTCAGGTTGCCCTGGGCGATAGCGACCGTGGAGATGCGGACGTTCTCGCCCATCACGATCACGCCGGCGACCTCGTCGATCACCACCTTGGCCGGACTGTCGGTCTCGACGCTCAGGTTCTCGACCTGCGCCATGAACGAGACCATGTCCTGGCCGCCGGGCGAGCGCAGAGTGACGATGGTCGGGTTGTCAGCCCGGGCCGAGCCAGGGAAGCGGGTGTTGACCGCATCGGCGATCTTGCGGGCGGTCGAGAAGTCCGGGTTGCGCAGGGTCATGCGCAGCTCGCCCATATTGGCCAGCTGGAAGCCGATCTCGCGTTCGACGATCGCCCCGCCCGCGATCCGGCCGGCGGTGGGAACACCCTTCGACACCGAGGAGCCCGAGGCACCGCCGGCCGAGATCGAGCCGGTCTGCACTGTGCCCTGGCTAACCGCATAGGCCTGGCCGTCGGCGCCGAGCAGCGGGGTGACCAGCAGGGTGCCGCCCTGCAGGCTCTTGGCGTCGCCCATGGCCGAGACAGAGGCGTCGATCGGCGAGCCGGCCGCGACGAAGGCCGGAAGCCTAGCGGTGACCATCACCGCGGCGACATTCTTGGTGTTGAGGTTGGTGTCGCGGGTGTTGACGCCGAGCCGCTCGAGCATGGCTTCCAGGCTCTGGCGGGTGAAGGGCGCGTTGCGCAGGCTGTCGCCGGTGCCGTTCAGACCGACCACCAGGCCGTAGCCGACCAACATGTTGTCGCGAACGCCCTCGAACTCGACGATGTCCTTGATGCGTGACTTGGCGAAGCTTGGCCCGGCGGCCATGGCTGCGGCGAGAAGCGCGGCGCTGAAGATACGGAACGATCGACGCATGGGACCCCGACGCAAAACAGAGGCAGTGAACTCTCTCGCGGCTATGCGATGCGCGTGCCAGTCTGAAAGGTGAGCAATTTCAATGCATCTACGGTCTGAACGCCTGCGCGCTAGGCGCCTGGCGGCAGTTTTTGCCCGGCATTAACCATACCATAAGCATGGGTGCGGAAAGTCGGGACGAAGCATGGTAGAGGACCTTTCATGAAGGTCAGCGGAACAAGCGGCGTCGGTTCGACGGGTGGTCCCGGCAAGGCCAAGGCGGCCGGCGGGGAAGGTTTCCAGATCGCACAGGCGCCGGCGGCCGCGGGCGCGGCGCAGGTGGCGCGCGCCAGCGGCGTGAGCGGCGTGATGAGCGTGGACGCGCTCTTGGCGCTTCAGGACATCGGCGGGCCGCTGGAGCGCAAACGTCGCGCGGTGGGCCGGGCAGGGCGCATTCTCGACGTTCTCGAAGACGTGAAAATCGGGCTCCTTTCGGGAGAACTTTCGGCTGACGATCTAGAGCGCCTGAAGCAGGCCATTCGGGACGAGCGGCTCGGCACGGACGACGAACGCCTAGAAGGTGTATTGAACGAGATTGAAACCCGTGCTGCCGTGGAGCTCGCAAAGCTTGAACGCGCGAATCGTGCGGCGTAATAGCCTACGAAGAGCGAGGTTCGTTGAAAGCGGATTTCTATTTGGTATAAGCGCCCGGCGCGTTGTCCAGGCAAGTACCAAGGGGGCTTGAGGCGTCTATGAGCACGGCCACGATGTTGGCGGAAAAGCCTGAGTATCGTCCTTCCGAGGACGAGGAGTTCATGAACGAGCGGCAGCTTGAGTACTTCAAGCAAAAGCTGCTCAACTGGAAAGAGGACATCTTGCGGGAATCCCGCGAGACCCTCGCCCATCTCCAGGCCGAGACCGAAAATCACCCGGATCTTGCTGACCGGGCGACGTCGGAAACCGACCGGGCTCTTGAGCTGCGGACCCGGGATCGCCAGCGCAAATTGATCTCCAAGATCGATGAAGCGCTGCGCCGGATTGAAGATGGTTCCTACGGCTACTGCGAAGATACCGGCGAGCCCATTGGGGTCGCCCGGCTCGAGGCTCGTCCGATTGCGACGCTAAGCCTTGAGGCGCAAGAGCGGCACGAGCGCCGCGAACGCGTTCATCGCGACGACTAAGTTTCAAAGGGCGGTCCTCACGGATCGCCCTTTTTTCTCGTTCGTCGCCAGGAACTGTCGCCTACGGGCCGCAGGTCGCCAGCGACGTGCGCCATAGCGCTGGTTGTGGCTGATCGGCATGGGCTCAACCCTGGCCGTTCGCGTTTGTCGGGGTTACATGACGGGCATGACCACTCGCCTCGTCATCGCCGCCATCCAAGCCAACCCGACCGTGGGCGCAATCGCCCACAACGAGTCTCTCGCCCGCGAACGCTTGGCCCAGGCCCGCGCCGCGGGCGCCGACATCGCCGTCTTCTCCGAGCTGTTCCTCAACGGTTATCCGCCCGAGGATCTGGCGATGAAGCCGGCCTTCTGGGCGGGCGGCAAGGCGGCCGTCGAGCGCCTGGCCCTGGAGACCAAGGACGGCCCCGCCGCCCTGGTCGGGGTCATCTGGCCCAACGCCGATCCGCTGAAGCGGCCGCACAACGCCCTGGCCTTCCTCGCGGACGGCGAGATCAAGGGCGTCGCGCTGAAATGCGACCTGCCCAATTACGGCGTGTTCGACGAGAAGCGGGTGTTCGAGCCGGGCGATGCGCCCAGCGTCTTCGAATGGAAGGGCGTGCGCCTCGGGGTTCCGATCTGCGAGGACATCTGGTCGGACGGCGTCTGCGCCGCGCTGCGCGCGCAGGGCGCCGAGCTGCTGCTGGTGCCGAACGGCTCGCCGTTCCGCCGCACCGCCGACGATGAGCGCATGGCCGTGGCCAAGGCCCGTGTGGCCGAGACCGGCCTGCCGCTGCTCTATGTGAACGAGGTCGGTGGCCAGGACGAGCTGGTCTTCGACGGCGGCTCGTTCGCTCTCTCGGCGGCCGGCGAGGTGACCATGCGCCTGCCGATGTTCGAGGAGGCTTTCGCGCTCACCACCTGGGAGAAGGGCGCCTCCGGCTGGACCTGCGTTGAGGCGCCGATGGCCGACTGGCCCGTTGGCCCCGAAGACGTCTATCGAGCCATGGTGCTGGGCTTGCGCGACTACGTGAATAAGTCCGGATTTCCCGGTGTTTTGCTTGGACTTTCCGGCGGAGTGGACTCGGCCATCGTCGCGGTAGTCGCGGCCGATGCGCTGGGCCCGGAGCGCGTGCGCTGCTTCATGCTGCCGTCGCGCTACACCAGCCAGGAAAGCCTCGACGACGCGGCCGGATGCGCCCGGCGGCTGGGTGTGCGCCTGGACGAGATCGCCATCGCCCCGGCTGTCGACGCTTTCGCGCAGATGCTGACGCCGCACTTCGAGAACCGCCCGCCGGACCTGACCGAGGAGAACATCCAGGCCCGCATCCGTGGCCTGTCGCTGATGGGCCTCTCCAATAAGCTTGGCCTGATGCTGCTGACCACCGGCAACAAGTCGGAGATGGCGGTCGGCTACGCCACCCTCTACGGCGACATGTGCGGCGGCTACAACGTGCTGAAGGACGTCTACAAGACCGACGTCTATGCGGTCTGCGAATGGCGCAACGCCAACGATCCGTTCGGCGTCGCCGCCGATCCGATCCCGCAGCGCATCCTCACCAAGGCCCCGTCGGCGGAGCTGCGTCCTGACCAGAAGGACCAGGACAGCCTGCCTGAATACGCCGAGCTCGACGCCATCCTGCATGGGCTGGTGGAGGAGGAGGCGACCCTCGACGAGATCGTCGCCCGCGGCTATGCGCCCGAGACGGTCGAACGGGTGCAGCGGCTGCTCTACAGCTCCGAGTACAAGCGCCGCCAAGCCGCGCCCGGCGTGAAGATCGGCCCGCGCGCCTTCGGCCGCGACCGCCGCTATCCCATCGTCAACGGCTTCCGCGACACGGTGACCCGCAAGTGAGTTCGGCGCCAGTTCTCGAGACCGACCGCCTGATCCTGCGCGGCCACACCAAGGCGGACCTGGACGATTGCGCCACCATGTGGGGCGATGCCGACGTCACCCGCTATATCGGCGGACGGCCGTTCGCCCGCGACGAGGTCTGGGCCCGACTGCTGCGCTACGTCGGCCATTGGCACGAGATGGACTACGGCTTCTGGGCCATCACTGAGAAGGACACCGGAAGGTTCGTCGGCGAGTTGGGCTTTGCGGACTTCATGCGCCCGATGACCCCACCGCTGGGCGACGCCCCGGAAATGGGCTGGGTTCTGGCGCCTGCCGGGCAGGGCAAGGGCTATGCGACCGAGGCGGTGAGCGCCGCCCTGGCCTGGGCTGACGCGCGCTTCGCCAGCGGCCGCACCGTCTGCATCATCAATCCCGAAAACGCCGCCTCGCTGCGGGTGGCGCAGAAGGTCGGCTACCAGGAGTTCGCCCGCACCGACTATCACGGCGAGACGATCCTGCTGGAGCGGTTGCGGGGGGCCTAGGCCAACTGCGCGACGTCGGGAGCCGCGTCCGGACCGGCAGGCGCGCCGCTGCGCAGGGCCGGCACGATGTCCTCGACGCGATCTACCGCCACCCAGCTCTGCATGAAGCTCTGCGGGGTCAGGTGCTGGTCGACAGTGTGCTGGAACAGGTTGAACAGCGGCTCCCAGAAGCCATCTGGATTGTAGAACACCACCGGCTTGCCATGCAGATCCAGCCGCCGCCACGACAGCAGTTCCACCACTTCCTCCAAGGTGCCGATCCCGCCCGGCAGCACGACGAACCCGTCCGAGCGCTCGAACATCATCATTTTGCGTTCGTGCATGCTCTCGACGACCACGGTGTCGACCACGTCCAGCCGCCGCTCGCGCTCCTTGAGGAAGTGCGGAATGATGCCCAGCACCTTGCCGCCGGCTTCGTGCGCGGCGATTGCGCAGGCGCCCATCAGGCCGACCCCGCCGCCGCCATAGATCAGGGTCAATTGCTCGCGCGCCAGGACGCGCCCCAGCTCGGCCGCGCTGGACAGCAGGGCCGGAGCCGCCGCGTCGGACGAGCCGCAGAAGACGCAGACGGACTCAAGGCGTTCGGGCGTGGCGCCCATCAGGTGAAGCTCCAGGAGAATCAACGCGGCGCGCTTGCAGCCGCGGCAGGAAAGACCGATTAGCTAGCTAGGCCCTGGGCCATGGAGATTCAAGCAAGCCGTGCGTCGCGCCTCCGTTCCGTTCCATCCCCTATCGTTGGCGTTGCCGCTGATCCTGTCGCTGGTTGGCTGCGGCGAAGGCCAAGCGCCCGCCGCCGCTCCGGGCAAGGCCTTTCCCGGCCAGGGCGACGCCGGCTACCTGGCCCCGCCCGCGGTGATTTCGACCAAGCCGACGTCGCAAGGCGTGCGGGTTGTCGGGCAGGCCCCGGCCGGCTCGCGGGTGCGCCTGGCGACCCCCGAGGGCGAGGCGCAATACGCTGAGGCGGGCGCCAAGGGCGATTGGGCCCTGGAGCTCCCGGCCTCGACGAAGGCGCGGATCTTCGGGCTGTCCTCGACCCTGGCCGGTCGCCTGATCCAGAGCGAGGGCTATCTGCTGCTGACTCCGGCGGGCGAGCCGGTGCTGCTGCGCGCCGGAGCCGGAGCGCTGCGCGTGGCCCGGTCCGGCAAGAACGGCGTCGACGCCGTCGATTTCGATCGTGAGGGCGGGGCGGTGATCTCCGGGCGCGCCCCGGCCGGGACTGCGCTCTCCATCCTCGTGGACGGGCGCAAGTTCGCCGAGGGCAAGGCGGACTCCAAGGGCCGCTACGCGCTTTCTATGACCCAGCAGCCGCTGGTCGCCGGACGGCGGCAGATAGACGTGTTCGGCGACGCCACCGAAAACCCCGTGATCGTCGATGCGACCCCGGCCCCGCCGCTGTCGAGCGGTCCGTTCCGAGCTTCCAACGTCGACGCCGGACTGCGGATCGACTGGATGACGCCCGGCGGCGGCGCGCAGTCGACCATCCTGCTCAAGTGACGCCAGCTCACGCCGCCAGGCATATGGCCACCCCGGGGGCGATCGCTCCCGCTACCGCGAAGTTCGACTTCTGGCGCTCGATGGCCGACCTGGCGCAACTGGTCATGCGCTCGGGCGCGCCGGGCCTGCGTTGGCGGATCGCCGCCTCGCTCGCCCTGGTGTTCGCCGGCAAGCTGGCCGGCGTCGGGGCGCCGGTGGCGCTCGGCGAGGCGATCAACCGGTTGGCCCCAGGCGGCGGTCAGGCCGCCTCGATCGGCTTCGATTTCCTGATGCTGGCCATGGCCTTCGCCGGTCTGCGCCTCGTGGCCGCCTGCGCGCCGAACCTACGGGACATGATCTTCACCGTGGTCGCCCAATCAACCATGGCCAAGGCCGCGACCGAGACCTTCGCCCACGCCCTGGCTCTGGGCCTCGACTATCACCAGGGCAAGCAGACCGGCAGCCTGTCGCGGGTCATCGACCGTGGCGCCCGCTCCACCGACTTCCTGATGCGCAGCGTGGTCTTCAACCTTGGCCCCACGGCCATCGAGCTGGTCATGGCCATGACGGTCATGGCGGTGCGGCTCGATTGGCGCTTCGCCGCCACCGCCTTCGTGACCATCGTCCTCTATGCGGTGCTGACCTTCCGGATCACCGACTGGCGCCTGGCCCACCGGCGCGAGCTCAACGAGGCCGACAGCCGCACGGCGGGTCTCTCTGTGGACGCCCTGCTGAACTACGAGACGGTCAAGACCTTCGGGTCTGAGGAGCGCACGGTCGGCCGCTACGAGGACGCCATGGCCGACTATGTCCGGGCCGGCGTTCGCGCCAACGCCTCGCTGGCCATGCTCAACGCCATCCAGGCCCTGGTGCTGAACCTCGGCTTGGCCCTGATGACCGTCATGGCCGGCCACGAGGTGCTGGAAGGCCGTATGCGCATCGGCGACGTGACCATGGCCATCCTGCTGCTGATCGGCATCTACGGCCCGCTCAACATGCTGGGCTTCAACTACCGCGAGATCCGCCAGGCCTTCATCGACATGGAGCAGATGGTCCAACTGATGGCGGTGAAGCCGGACATCGTCGATGCGCCGGACGCCCGCGCCCTGCCGCCGGCGACCGGGCAGGGGGCCGAGATCGTCTTCGACCAGGTCGACTTCCGCCACGACGCGCGCTCGACCGGGCTGATCGACGTCAGTTTCCGCGCCGCGCCCGGCGCGACGGTGGCGCTGGTCGGGCCTTCGGGCGCCGGCAAGACCACCGCCATCCGCCTGGCCCTACGCCTGATCGATCCCCAGGGTGGCCGCATCACCCTCGACGGCGTCGATCTGCGCAACGTCAAGCAGGCTGCTCTGCGCCAGGCTGTGGCGCTGGTCCCGCAGGATGTGGCGCTATTCAACGACACCATCGCCGCTAACATCGCCTTCGCCCGACCCGACGCCAGCGCCCAGGACATCCGCGCCGCCGCCGAGGCGGCGGAGCTGGGCGGGTTTATCGACAGCCTGCCGGACGGCATGGCGACCCGCGTCGGCGAGCGGGGACTGAAGCTTTCCGGCGGCGAGCGCCAGCGGGTGGGCATCGCCCGGGCCCTGCTGGCAGTTCCGCGTGTGCTGGTGCTCGACGAGGCCACCAGCGCTCTGGATGGTCCCACCGAGGCGGCCATCCAGGAGACCCTGCGCAAGGTGCGTGCGGGACGCACCACCCTGGTCATCGCCCACCGCCTGTCGACGGTCGTCGACGCCGACCTGATCATCGTCCTGCGCCGCGGCCGCATCGTCGAGCAAGGCCGTCACGCCGAACTGCTTGAGAAGGGCGGCGAGTACGCCGCGCTCTGGCGTCGCCAGACTCGGGAAGGGTGAGGGTGCGCGATGTTCGTCAGCATATCGCAACGCAACGTCACTTGAGGGGGTTAGGGTAGCGGGCCGCTGGAGGGGCCTCCCCATGCTTCCTTACAATCCCTGGCTCAAGCTCTCGCTCGACACCTTCTGGCTCGGTGCGGAGGCCAGCCAAGTCATCGCCCTTCGCATGGCCAAGCTCGCCGCCGGCGGATCCGAGGCGGCCGCCGAGACCGAGCGGATGATGTCTGAGAAGGTGACGGCGGCCCTGGCGGCCCAGACCCAGCTGGTGCTCGGCGCGATGTCGGGATCGGCTCACGCTGGGCCCGCGCGCGCCGTTGCGCTCTATCGCCGAAAGGTTCGAGCCAATCGCCGGCGGCTCGCAAGAGCGTGACTCGGTTCAGATGAATTCACCTGAACCGGAAAAGTCTAAGCGGGCGGCTATTCCGCGGCCTTGGGCAGGTCCTCGCCGCCGACCACGCTCGCTTCGGGCTTGCGGCGATGCGGGAGCCAGCGGGCGCCAGTACGATCCCACAGCCACTTGAAGCGCCGCGAGGCGACCTTCGGGGCGGCCAGCAGGACCGGCGTCAGGATCAGGGTCAGCATGGTCGCGAACGACAGGCCCCAGACCACCGCGCCGGAGAGCTGCACCCACCACTCGGACCCTGGCGCCTTGTACTCCATGTGCATGCCGTGGAAGTTCGGATGCAGCTGGAACATCAGCGGCAGCAGGCCGACAACGGTCACCAGGGTGGTCAGCATCACCGGGCGGAACCGCTGGGTGGCCGAGCGCACCGCCGCCTCGTCGGCCGGGAAGCCCGCGCGGCGCAGCTGATAGTAGGTGTCGACCAGCACGATGTTATGGCCCACCACGACCCCTGCTAGGGCGACGACGCCAGTCCCGAGCATGATCACCGAGATGTAGTCGAAGGTGTGCGCGATATTGACCACCACGCCCAGCAGCACGCCGACCGTGGACAGCGCAACCGCCGACAAGGTCACCAGCACCCCGTAGTACGAGTTGAACTGCCAGAGCAGGATCACCGCCATCAGGAACAGCGACACGGCCATGGCGGTGAGGAAGAACTTGGCCGCCTCCTGGCCTTCTTCGTCGGCGCCGGTGAACTTCCAGCGGACCGAGGCGTCGATACCGGCCTTTTCAAGCCACGGCCTCAGCTCGGCGATCTTCTGGTTGGCGGCCACGCCCTCGATGGTGTTGGCCTGGATCACCACCAGGCGCTGGGCGTCCCGGCGCTGGATCGTCGTCACCTGCTGGGCCGGCGACAGCTTGATGAAGTAGCTGGCCGGCACCGGCCCGAACTGGGTCGGGATCTTCAGGGTGTCGAACGCCGCCACGTTGCGGCTTTCCGGCGGGAAGCGGACGCGGATATCGAGCTCGTCGTCGGCGTCGTCGGGGCGGAAGCGTCCGACCAGCACGCCGCCGGTGACGAACTGGATCGCCTGTCCGACGGCCAGCACGTCGACCCCGTAGCGTCCGGCCGCCTCACGGTCGACGGCCATGTTCCACTCGATGCCGGGCGAGGTGCGGTTGTCTTCCAGTTCGTAAAGCTGCGGGTCGGCGGCGAACTTGGCCTTCACCAGGTCGGCCGCGCGGTTGAGCGCAATCGGGTCCTGGCTGCGCAGTTCGACCTGCACGTCCTTGCCGGTCGGCGGGCCGCCTTGGGGCTCGCGCACCTCGACCTCGATGCCTGGGATGTTGGAGACCCGCTTGCGGACCTCGTTGGCGATGTCCTTGCCGACAATGCCGAGCTTCTGGCGATCCTCGAAGTCCACGAAGTCGAGGTTCATCCTTCCGACCGTGTCGTTCGGCGCCGAGTTGGGACCGCCGCCGGGGCTGGAGGTGCCCGAGCGTGTGTAGATCGAATTGACGCCCTTGAGGCCCTGCAGGCGGCTTTCGACCTGCCGCACCAGCACGTCCTGGGCCTGGGGCGAGAGGTTGCCGCGCGCCTTGACGTAGACGGCCACCCACTCAGGATCCTGCTGCAGGAAGAACTCGGTGGGCTTCTTCTCGAGGATGAAGCCGGCCACCACGGCAACGATGACGCCAAGCGTCGCCAGGCAGGTGCGGCCGGGATGCTTGCCCAGATAGTCGATGGTGCGCGCGTACCAGCCCATGAAGCCGGTCATCTCGCGCGGGTCGCCCCGCTCGGATTTCTCGATCTCTGCCAGGTGGGCTGCGTCCACCGCTGCCTTGCGCCCGAAGATCGAGCCTAGCGCTGGGGTGAAGATCAGGGCGATGAAGATCGACGCGCCCAGCACATAGAACAGGGTCATGGGCAGGAAGCTCATGAACTTGCCGGGGATCGAGTTCCAGAACAGGAACGGCAGGAAGGCGCAGAGGGTGGTTAGGGTGCCGTTCAGGACCGGCCAGAACATCCGCTTGCCGGCCGCGGCGAAGGCTTCCTCCTTCGACAGGCCCTCGGCCATCTTCCGGTCGGCGTACTCCACCACCACGATGCCGCCGTCGACCAGGATGCCGACCGCCAGCACCAGGCCGAACATGACCATCTGGTTGAGGGTCACGCCGTTCGCGTTGAGCATCAGGAAGGCCAGCATGAAGCAGGCCGGGATCGCCGCGCCGACCATCAGGCCCTGACGGATGCCTAGGGTCGCCACGATGATCAGCATGACCAGGATGGTGGCGATCAGCAGGCCGCTCTCCAGCACCACGAGGGTGCGGCCGATGAAGTCGCTTTCGTCGAAGATGTAGGAGACCTTGACCGTCTCGGGCCAGCGCTTCTGCTCCTCGGCGACGACCTTGCGGACCTCCTTGACGGTGTCCAGGATGTTCGCGCCCGAGCGCTTGGAGACCTCGACCGAGAAGGCCGGCTCGCCGTTGAAACGCGTGATGAAGGTGGCTTCTTTGAACGTGCGGCGCACGTCGCCGATGTCGCCGACCGTGATGAGCCGGTCGCCGTTCTTCTTGATCGGCAGGGCCAGGATGTCTTCGGGGCGTTCGACCACGCCGGGGACCTTGACCGCGAACTTGCCGGCGCCGGATTCCAGGTTGCCGGCTGGAACCAGCTGGTTGTTGCGGGCGATCAATTGCGCCAGTTCGCCGGTGGTGACATTGGCCGCCTCCATGCGCACCGGATCGATGGTGACTTCGAGCACTTCCTCGCGGCCGCCGTTGAGGAAGACCTCGAGCACGCCGGGTGAGCTTTCCAGACGGTCCTGGAGGCCGCGCGCGATCTGGAACAGCGTCCGTTCAGGCGCCCCGCCGGACAGAACGACGCCGATGATCGGGTCACCCGAGGCGTTGGCCTCCTCGATGATCGGTTCCTCGGCGTCCGGTGGGAACTTGCCGCGCGCCWGGTCGACCTTGGCGCGCACTTCCGCTAGCGCCTTGTCTTTGTTGAAGTCCGCCTCGAATTCGAGGTTCACGATCGCCATGCCCTGGCGGGAGACGGCGTTCATCTCCTTGATGCCCTCGATCGTCTGGAGCTCGGTCTCCAGCGGGCGGACCAGCAGACGTTCGGCATCCTCGGGACTGACCCCGGGATAGGGCACCACCACGGCGATGAACGGGAAGTCGATGTTGGGATTCGATTCCCGCGGCATCGACAGATAGCCGAAGAAGCCGAACAGGCTGGCGATCAGGGTGACCGCGAGGACGACCTTCCGTCGCTTGATAGCGCCGTCGATCAGAGGTCCGATCATAAGCTCGTCTCCTGAGGAGCGGCCCGCGCGCCTAGCGCGCCGAGGCCACTCGAACCTTCTGACCCTCGGCCACGTACGACTGGCCGACGGTGATCACGCGGACGGGGCCCTTCAGCCCGGTCACCCAGACGCCCTTCGGCGTCTCTTCCAGCACCTTGATCGCGGCGAAAGCGACCTTGTTGTCCGCCAACACGTACCGCACGCCCTGGCGACCGGCCGCGTCAAGCACCAAGGACGACAGCGGCACCAGGTGGGCCGGGCCGGAACCGGAGCTGATACGCACCGACGCCGACAGGCCCGAGCGGGTCATCTGCGGGTTCGCCGCGGCGATTTCGACCCGATAGGTGCGGGTCTGAGCGTCGGCCTCACGGGCCGCGTAGCGGACACGGCCGGTCAGGGTCTCGCCAGACGTCAGCTGGGCGGTGGCGTGAGCGCCGACCTGCACCTTCGAGGCCTCCGTCTCCGGCAGGTCGCCGACGATCAGCAGCGGGTTGAGCTCGATCATCGTGCCGCACGGTTGGCCGGGCGCCAGGTAGGTCCCGATCTCCGCGTCGCGCTTGTCGAACACCCCGTCGAACGGCGCGCGAATGCTCATTTGCTCCACGCCGAGCTCAGCCTGGCGCACATTGGCCGATGCGGCGTCGAGGTTGGCTTGATCTTGGAGCACCTGAGTTTGCGAGCGATAGCCCTTGGCGTGCAGGTCGGCCGAGGCCTTCTGTTGCAACTGGCGCGAGCGGTACATGGCGCGGGCCTGGTCCACGGTTGCCTGGCGGGCGTCCAGGTTCAGGCGGCACAAGATTGTCCCCTTGCGGACGAACGAGCCTTCGACGGCTGGTGTCGCAGCGACCACGCCAGCGGTCTCCGAACGGACAATGACGCTGCGGGCAGCTTCCGTGCGGCCGCGAATGGCCACGTCGTATTCACGGACGGTCTCTGGGGTCAGTACGGCCTGCACAGTCGGCAGCGCGTTGGCCGTGGTCTTGGCTTCCGCCGAGCCCGACTTGCCGGCGCGGCTCATCACGGTGCCGACCGCGAATGCCACGAGCAGCACCGCCACGACGATGACCACGAACAGATACTGAGACTTGAGCCGCATGCAGTCGTTTTCCCCCCGGGCTGCAACGATTTTGCGACCGCAGTGAATCGCAGTCGTACGCCCAGGCCTCTTTAGTTAGGTTGCAGCGTGTTCTGATGCCACCGTTCTGCGACTGCAAATGAAATCGCGGACAGATAGCCGGAACCGCGGATAATGTGCCCCTGGCGCCGCAGGATTGCAGCAAGCCCTTGCTTGGTCTTTAACGCCCACGCTTCGCCGCCGAACTAGGCGGCTTCAAGGAAGAACACCGCCCGTGAAGTATCTGCACACTATGGTCAGGGTCCGCGACCTCGACGCCTCGCTCGACTTCTACTGCAACAAGCTGGGACTGGTCGAAGTCTCCCGCAGTGACAATCCGGGCGGTAGATTTACCCTGGTGTTCCTCTGCGCCCCCGGCGATGAGGCCGCCGCGCGCGAGAGCAAGGCGCCGACGGTCGAGCTGACCTACAACTGGGACCCCGAGGACTACCAGGGCGGGCGAAACTTCGGCCACCTGGCCTATGCGGTCGACGACATCTACGCGGTCTGCCAGCGCCTGGCCGACGGCGGCGTGACCATCAATCGCCCGCCGCGCGACGGCCACATGGCCTTCGTCCGCTCGCCGGACGGCATCTCCATCGAGCTGCTGCAGGCCGGTCCGCGCAAGGAGCCCGCCGAGCCCTGGGCCTCGATGGCCAATACGGGCGCCTGGTGATGGCTGGCAGACTTTCCGGGCGCGCGGCGCTGATCACCGGTGCGGCGGGCGGCATTGGCCTCGGTTGCGCTGAAGCGTTCGCGGCCGAGGGCTGCGATCTGGTCCTTCTCGATCTCGACGAGGCGAGAGTCGCTGCGGCGGCCGCGGAACTGGCCGCGCGCTCGGGCCGCAAGGTCCATGCGCTCGCCTGCGACCTCTCCGACGCCGAGGCGGCCCGCAAGGCGGTGATCCGGGCGGCGGCGCTGCTGGGGCGCATCGACGTCCTGGTCAACAACGCCGGCATTCTGGCTCCGGGCGACATCCTCGACGCCGAGCTCGAGGACTTCGATCGGGTGCTCGCGGTCAACCTGCGCGCGCCCTTCGTGGTCGGCCAGACCGTGGCGCGGCACATGGTCGACGCCAAGATCCGGGGCTCGATCATCAACATGTCCTCGATCAACGCGGTGCTCGCGATCCCCAATCAGATCGCCTACGTCACTTCCAAGGGCGGCCTGGCCCAGCTGACCAAGGCCATGGCTCTGGGCCTGGCGCCGCATGGCGTGCGAGTGAACGCCATCGGCCCCGGCACCATCGTCACCGACATCCTCAAGGGGGTGATGGAGAACGACGACGCTCGCCGCCGGGTCCTGGCGCGCACGCCGCTTGGTCGCTTCGGCGAGCCGTCCGAGATCGGCAAGGTCGCCGTGTTCCTGGCCAGCGACGACAGTTCCTACATGACCGGCCAGACCATCTATCCCGATGGCGGCCGCCTGGCCCTGAACTACACGGTGCCGGTCGCGGAGTAGGGGGCGGCTTCCTTCCCACTCAAGACCGGCTAAAAGCCCCCGATGCTGCGACTGACCGAAATCAAGCTGCCCCTGGACCATCCGCCGGAGGCGCTCCGTGCCGCGGTGCTGGAAAAGCTGGGCGTGCCCGACGACGAGCTGCTGGAGCTGGCGATCTTCCGTCGGGCCAACGACGCGCGCCGCAAGGCGGCGATCCTGATGGTCTACACGGTCGATGTGGTGCTGGCCGACGAGGCCAAGGCCCTGGCCCGTCACGCCGGCGACCGCAACGTCCAGCCGACGCCGGACATGGCCTACCGCCATGTCGCCCTGGCGCCGGCCGATCTGGCGCGGCGTCCGGTGGTCGTCGGCGCAGGCCCGTGTGGGCTGTTCGCCGGGCTGATCCTGGCCGAGATGGGCTTCAAGCCGATCATCCTCGACCGCGGCAAGGTGGTCCGCGAGCGGACCAAGGACACCTGGGACCTCTGGCGGCGCAGCAAGCTGCACCCTGAATCCAACGTCCAGTTCGGGGAAGGCGGGGCCGGCACCTTCTCAGACGGCAAGCTCTACAGCCAGGTCAAGGATCCGCGCTTCCTCAGCCGCAAGGTGCTGAGCGAGTTCGTCGCGGCCGGCGCTCCGCCGGAAATCCTCACCGAAGCCCACCCCCACGTCGGCACCTTCCGCCTGGTGACCATGGTCGAGGCCATGCGCGAGAAGGTCGAGAGCCTCGGCGGCGAGTACCGCTTTCAGCACAAGGTCGAGGACTTCGACATCGTCGAGGAGGGCGGCGCCCGGCGGATCGTCGGCCTGCACCTGCAGGACGGCGGCTACATCGAGGCCGACCACGTCGTGCTGGCCCTCGGCCACAGCGCCCGCGACACCTTCGAGACGCTCTACGAGCGCGGCGTCCATATCGAGGCCAAGCCCTTCTCGCTCGGCTTCCGCATCGAGCACCCGCAGTCCTGGATCGACCGCGCCCGCTTCGGGACCAGCGCCGGCCACAAGGACCTCGGCGCGGCCGCCTACAGCCTCTCGCACCACTGCTCCAATGGCCGCACGGTCTATAGCTTCTGCATGTGCCCCGGCGGCACGGTGGTCGCCGCCGCCTCCGAGCCTGGCCGGGTCGTCACTAACGGCATGAGCCAGTATTCCCGCAACGAGCGAAACGCCAACGCCGGCATCGTTGTCGGCATCACGCCGGACAAGGATTATCCGGGCCATCCGCTGGCCGGCATCGCCCTGCAACGCCACTGGGAGGCCCAGGCCTTCGAGGCCGGCGGACGCACCTACGCCGCGCCCGGCCAGCGGGTCGGCGACTTCCTGGCCGGCAAGGCCTCCACCGCCCTGGGCGAGATCGTCCCGTCCTACCGCCCCGGCGTCACCCCCACCGATCTCTCGACCTGCCTGCCCGACTTCGCCATCGAGGCGATCCGTGAGGCCCTGCCGGCGTTCGCGCGTCAGATCCCCGGCTTCGACGCCGCCGACGCGGTGCTGACCGGGGTCGAGACCCGCACTTCCTCGCCGGTTCGCATCACCCGCGGCGCCGATTTCCAGAGCCTCAACACCACCGGCCTCTACCCGGCAGGGGAGGGCGCGGGCTACGCCGGCGGGATCCTCTCGGCCTCCATCGACGGCATCAAGGTCGCCGAGGCGCTGGCGATGAGCTTAATGGCGGCGGCGCGCGGGGTCGTTTAGTCTGCGCTGATGAGCGCCAAGGCTTCAGACGTGGCCTGCCTAACCGGTATTGAGCGCGACCTGCAGCTGGTCGCGGGCATCGATGCGGTCCCGAAAATTCTCGACATAATCTGCCATATGACCGGCATGGGCTTCGCGGCGGTGGCGCGGGTCACCAGCAGCCAGTGGATCGCCTGCGCTGTGCGCGACGATATCGAGTTCGGGCTTCATCCGGGCGATGAGTTGCCGCTGAAGACCACGCTCTGCGATCAGGTCTGCCGAACTCATGAGGCGGTTGTGATCGACAACGTCGCCGATGATCGGCGCTACCACAACCACCCGACGCCGGCGCTCTACGGGCTGCAGAGCTACATTTCGTTCCCGATCATCCGCGAGAACGGCGAGGTCTTCGGCACGCTCTGCGCGATCGATCGCAAGCCGGCCAAGGTCTCGCGGGGCGAGGTCATGGAGAGCTTCAGGCTGTTCTCCGAACTGATCGCCTTTCATATCGAGGCGGTGGATCGTGTAGCCGCCAGCGAGGCGGCCCTGATCGACGCCAACGAGGCGGCGGTCCTGCGCGAGCAGTTCGTCGCCGTCCTGGGCCATGACCTGCGCAATCCTCTCGCGGCGATCCAGGCAGGCGCGAGCTTCCTGCAGAAGACCCAGGTTGAGCAGAAGACACAGTTCGTCGTGCAGCAGATCCTCGAGAGCGCCGGACGGATGGAACGTCTGATCGCCGACGTGCTGGATTTCGCGCGCGGGCGACTGGGCGGGGGCATCCCCCTGACCCGCCTGCGGCATGTCGATCTCGTCGACCTCATCGAACAAACGGTGCAGGAGCTTCGCGCCGCGTGGCCGGACCGGATGATCGTCACAGAACTGTCCATTACCCGTTCAGTCGGCTGCGATCCCGACCGCATGGCGCAGCTGGTCTCCAACCTGCTCTCCAACGCCCTGACCCATGGATCGGCCAGCGCGCCGGTGCGTGTGGAGGCCCGCACCGACGCCCGCGCCTTCGAGCTCTCGGTGAGTAACGCCGGCGAGCCGATCCCGGGCAGCGCCCTGCCGCAGCTGTTCCAGCCGTTCAAGCGCAAGGAGGGCGGACCCCCGCGCGCCGGCCTCGGCCTGGGGCTCTACATCGCCTCGCAGATCGCCCAGGGCCACGGCGGCGCACTCGACGTTCATTCGACGCCCGAGCAGACCCGCTTCCGTCTGGTGATGCCCCTGGACTAGGCCGCGGCCTCTCCCGGCCCCAGCGCCTGCGTCAACGCCGCCGCCACCGCCTCGGCTATGGCGTCTTGCAGGGCGAACACATCCGACAGCCGACGGTCGAACCGGTCGGACCAAAGGGTGGTCTGGCTCTCGCACTCGATCAGATAGGCGGTGATCCGCACCTGCTCGCCGGAGCGGCGAACCGATCCGTCCAGCACATGGGTGGCTCGAAGCTGCTCGGCCACGTGGGTCAGGGCCTTCTGACTGCCCCGGAACTGGAAGCTGGAGGAGCGGCCGATCACCTTCAGGTCGGTGCGCCGCGACACCGCCTGCAGGATCTCCTCGGATATCCCGTCGGAGAAGTGACCCATGCCCGCCTCGTCCGAGAGGTTCTCGAACGGCAGCACCGCCACCAGCGCCTCGCAGCTGGCTGCAGCGTCGGGGCGAAGCTCCTCCAGCCGGTAGCCGACCCGGGCGATGGTTTCGATGGTCATGCTGACGGCGTCGGGGTCCAGGCGGCGCAGCGCCGCCACGCAGCGGTTGACGGCGTCGTCGCCGACCAGCCGGCCGCTCCAGCAGGCGGTGATCAGATCATCGCGTGAGACGACCTCGCCGCGTCGGCGAGCCAGGGCGGCCAGGACCTGCATGATCCGCGGCTCCAGGACCTCGCGGCGCTCGCCCGGGCCCAGCACCTCGCGGGTCGCCGGCCGGACTTCCATCTGCCCCAGACGGAAGACCGGCTCGTGGGCGAGGTCGATGGGAAGCTCATCGGCGCTCATGGTCTAGCTCGCGGGCGGCTTGCGCCGCCATTGGAATTCCACATCTGGACCTCCTTCGGATCGATAGGCGCTGGCGCGCCGACCGCTAGAAATCCGTCCCTAATGTTGAGAAGAGGCCCCCTCT
This sequence comes from Phenylobacterium sp. P4_E10, assembly GCF_056401675.1. Taxonomy (NCBI): domain Bacteria; kingdom Pseudomonadati; phylum Pseudomonadota; class Alphaproteobacteria; order Caulobacterales; family Caulobacteraceae; genus Phenylobacterium; species Phenylobacterium sp. P4_E10. Next base: position 341,227 of record NZ_JBFUIW010000001.1, read on the forward strand.
GGGGAGGTGCGGTGGCGCGGCGACTGGCGTGCTTGAACCGCGCACAAGACCAGCCGGGGATATGCCGCGAGGCGATCCGCTAGAGCTCTATCATGCTGGAATCGTGCGCCCCGGCTCCTGGAGTGTCAAGGCGCGAGGCCGGTCTCGGGTAGAGCCCTGCGGCGTCACCGCTCAGCGGCGCAAACCTCGGCCGTCATCGTCGAACCATCGGCGAACCATCCCGTCCTCCGTCGCGACGGCTCGCTTGTCCGGCGCTCAACTGTGGGGGCGTGGCGATGCTGCCCGCATAGCCGACAGGAGAATGGTGATGGTTCGTCCGACACCTCTACTGATGATCGCGGTGCTGATGGCGGCGGGGGCCTATCCCGCTGAGGGGCAGGAGGGCCCGCTTACGCCAAAGCCGACCATCGTCACGGTCAGGGTGCCGATCGGCGACCTGGACCTCAGCCAGGACGCCGGGGCCGAGACGCTGCTGCGGCGGGCCTCCATGGCGGCCAGCCGCGCCTGCGGCGGCGTGCCTGGAGTGGGCGTGTTCGTGATGGTCGAGACCAAGGCCTTCCGCGAGTGCAGGGCCAAGGCCCTTTCGCAGGCTGTGGCCAGTTTGGACTCGCCGGTGGTCAGCCAGCGCTTCGCCCAGGGCCGGGAGGCGGAGGTTGTGCGGCTGGCGCAGGCGCGGCCTTGACGTCGACCGGCGGCAGGCCTTCGACAAAGGCGCGAAGGTCGGCCGCCGAGCGGTCGGGAATCTGCTCCATCGCCACGTGGCCGACCTTTGGATAGACGATCAGCTTCGCGCCGGGGATCGCCGCGGCCATGGCCTTGCCGTCCGCCACCGGGATCAGCCGGTCCTCCTCACCGTGCATGACCAGAGTCGGGACCGTGACCTGGGCGAAGATGCTGGGGCTCACCGGCGCGCGCGGCTCGGCCTGGCGGGCCAGCAGCATGGCGCGGCGGCCCGGGGCCCTGGCGAAGTCGACATAGCGGTCGACCAGCGGCTTGGTCACCAGGCTCTCGTCGAGATAGGCGTCCTTCAATCCAGGCTCGGCCACCGGGCGCGGATCGGCGTTGCGCAGGACCACCCGGCCCAGCGGATTGGCCATCATCTTGAAGACCAGCGGCGTCGACTTGTTCTCTTCCTTCCGCGGCCAGCCGCCCGGGCTGACCAGCACGAGCCCGCGCAGATCCTGCGGATGGGCGATGGCGTAGTTCCAGGCCACCCCTCCGCCCATGGAATTGCCGACCAGCACGAACGGCGGGAGGTCCAGCTTGTCCGCCGCGGCCTTCACGAAGGCGACATTGCCCTCGGTGCTGGTCGCGTAACCCACCGGCGTGCGCGTGAGGCCATGGCCGGGCAGGTCGATGCTGACCACGCGATAGTCGCCCGACAGTCGCTCGACCCAAGGCTCCCAGGTGTGCAGCGAGGCTGAGAAGCCGTGCAGTAGCACGATGGTCGGCCCCTGGCCCTGGTCGCGATAGTGGGCCCGCGTGCCGTCCGGCAGGGTCATGAAGCGCGAGGCCGGACTGGCGTACTTCGCTTCCAGTTCGGCATAGGGGATGTCGCGGGCGCAGGCGCTCAGCAGGCAGGCGAGCGCGAAGATCAGCAGCGGCCTCATGCGCCGGCCGCCTCGCCCTTGCCGATCCGCGACTGCGCGAACCAGGCGACGATCAGCCCGAAAGCCAGCATGGCCAGGCCGTTCTTGACCAGACCCTCGACGCTGAACTTGGGGAACCGCCCGACCGCCGACAGCGGCAGGACGACGTAGTTCATGACGATGTAGATCCCGACGCCGTAGGCCAGCCCGCCGGCGATCCATTGGCGGCGCAGCCAGGGTAGCTTCAGACTGGCGAGCACGAACACCGCGGCGATGATGATCCCCATCAACAGCTGCAGCACGAAGCCCAGCGCGATGCTCCCGGTCCCGCCGCTGAACGCGGCCTTGCCGATCAGCCCGCTGGCGATGAACTGCAGGATGAAGCCCGGATCCTTGCCGCTGATCAGGCAGGCCGCGCCGATGTCCAGCGCGCCGGCGACCACGCCGCCGAGGATGATGGCGGTCAGGATGGATCTCATGACGTTTCCCCCGTCCGTGTTCCCGGACGAGGCGACGCTAGTTCAAGACCGCGGTTCGCTCAACTTCGGCGGATAGGCGTGGATCACGCCGTTCGGGTCTTCAACGGTGGTCTCGCCGACATAGTTCGGACCGACCGGGACCTTGCCGTGGCCATCGGGGATGTCGAGCACATAGGTCGGCTGGCAGAGGCCGGAAAAGCGCCCGCGCATGGCCCGCATCAGCGCCTGGCCCTCCTCGACGCTGGCCCGCAGGTGCGAGGTGCCGGGCGCCAGGTCACCCTGGTGCAGGTAGTAGGGCTTGATCCGCGTCTCGACGAAGCCGCGCATCAGCTGGCCCAGCACCTCGGGGTCGTCGTTGACGCCCTTGAGCAGCACGGTCTGGCTGATCATCGGCAGGCCGGCGTCGATGATCCGGGCGCAGGCGGCGCGCGCAGCGGGGGTCAGTTCGCGCGGGTGGTTGGCGTGCAGGGCGACATAGACCGCCTTGCCCTCGCACTTGATCGCCTCGACCAGTTCGTCCGTGACCGCCGCCGGGTCCACCACGGGCACGCGGGTGTGGTAGCGTACGACCTTCACGTGCTCGATCGCCGCCAGCCGGTTCGAGATGTCGGCCAGCCTGCGGGGCGAGAGCACGAACGGGTCGCCGCCGGTGACGATGACCTCCCAGATCTCGGTCCGTCCGGCGATGTAGGCGATGGCCGCGTCCAGCTGCGCAGGCGTCAGGTTTGACAGCCCTTCCGGCCCGACCATCTCGCGGCGGAAGCAGAACCGGCAGTAGACCGCGCAGGTGTGAGTGGGCTTGAGCAGCACCCGGTCGGGATAGCGATGGACGACGCCCTCGACCGGACTATGGGTGAAGTCGCCGACCGGGTCGGCGTTCTCGGCCGGAGTTGTTTCCAGCTCGGCCTGAGTCGGCATCAGCTGGCGGGCGATCGGGTCGGCCGGATCATTCGGGTCGATCAGCTCGGCCATGGCCGGGGTGATCGCCAGGGCATAGCGCGCTGCGACGCGCTCGAGCTCCGGCAGCCGCTCCAGCGGCGCCAGCCCGGCGTCGATCAGATCGCTAGCCTTGCGAAGTGTTCCCATCGAGCGCGCATATGGCCCATGCGGGCAGAAGGCGCAAACGCCGCCGTGTCACGCGGAGTGATCGGCCACCGGCGTCCACACCACCTGTTCGATGCGGCTCGCGCCGGTCGCCAGCATGACCAGCCGGTCGAACCCCAGCGCCGAACCGCAGGCCGGCGGCATGTGGGGCAGGGCGGCGAGGAAGTCCTCGTCGATCGGATAGCGCTCGCCATAGACCCGGGCCTTCTCGGCCATCTCCGCCTCGAAGCGCCGCCTCTGCTCGACCGGATCGGTCAACTCGCCGAACGCATTGGCCAGTTCGACGCCGCAGGCATAGAGCTCGAACCGCTCGGCCACCCGGGGATCGCTGGGCTTGGGGCGGGCCAGCGCCGCCTCGCTGATCGGGTACTCGCAGAGGATCGTCGGCCGGCCGACGCCGAGGTTCGGCTCGATCTTCTCGACGAGCACTTTGGAATAGATATCCGCCCAGACGTCGTCGCCGGCGACCCGAACGCCGCTGGCGCTCGCGGCGTTCGCCAGGCCATCGCGGTCGGTCTCGCCGCCCGCCGAGACGGTCGCCAGCAAGTCGATGCCGGCGTGCCGGTCGAAGGCCTCCTGCAGGCTCAACCGTTCAGGTTCCTGGAAGGGATCGCTGGAAAGCTGCCGATAGGACAACGTTTTTGCGCCGATCGTCTCCGCCGCCAGCGCCATCAGCTCGGCGCAGTCGGTCATCAGTTGCTCATAAGGCTCGTGGGTGCGGTACCACTCAAGCAGGGTGAACTCCGGATGATGCAGCGGCCCGCGCTCGCGATTGCGCCAGACGCGGGCGAAATCGAAGATCCGGGTCTCGCCGGCCGCGAGCAACTTCTTGCAGGCGAACTCCGGCGAGGTGTGCAGGTGAAGCGGATGGCGATCACCGGAATTGCCAATAATTTCAGTAGTAAAGGCGTGAAGGTGGGCCTCGTTGCCGGGCGATACCTGCAGCGCCGCGCCCTCGACCTCGGTGAACCCGCGCTCCTCGAACCACCGGCGCGTCGCCCGGGTGATCGCCCCCCGGGCCAGCAGGAACGGCCGCCGGTCCTGATGGATGTCGGCCCGCCACCATGGCGATTGTGAAGCTGTCGGCACAGGCATCCTCTATGCGGCCAATTCGATCATGACTGGCGAATTTCGCCTTCATCGTATAGGTGCGCGGAAAGACCGCCGCTCGGCGGAACCGTGCGGGGGTCGATGGCGGCCCCTCCCCAATAGGCTCGAGGACGAACTACGTGAAGGTCGCTGCCAGCTCGCTCAGGAAAGGCGCCGTCGTTGACATGGACGGCAAGCTCTATGTCGTCCTGACCGCCGAAAACATCCATCCCGGCAAGGGAACCCCGGTCACCCAGCTCAACATGCGCCGCATCTCCGACGGCGTGAAGGTGTCGGAACGCTGGCGGACGACCGAGCAGGTCGAGCGCGCCTTTGTCGACGACCGCAACTACAACTTCCTTTACCAGGACGGTGAGGGCTACCACTTCATGCAGCCCGAGACCTACGATCAGGTCGTGGTTTCGGAAGACACCGTCGGCGACAACGCCCCCTGGCTGAGCGACGGCATGACCGTCGTGCTCTCGGTCCACGAGGGCGTTCCAATCGCCATGGAGTTGCCGCGCCTGGTGACCTTCGAGATCGCCGAGACCGAACCGTCGGTGAAGGGCCAGACCGCGTCGTCCTCGTACAAGCCGGCGATCCTGACCAACGGCCAGCGCGTGATGGTGCCGCCCTACATCGCGCCCGGCACCCGCGTGGTGATCCTGACGGAAGACTGGTCCTACCAGGAACGCGCCAAGGACTAAGGTCCTCTGCAATATACGAAATTCAGCGCCTCCCTCGATCTCGAGGGAGGCGTTTTTCGTTAGGGCTCGCGCCGCGCGGTGACGATCTTCACGGGCTTGGCCAACATCTCACCCTTCATCACACCTTCGCCGGCGGTCGGGGAGGTCGGCTCGGCGAGGATCTTCTTCACCGTGTCCATGCCCTCGACGACCTTGCCGAAGGTCGCAAAGCCCAGGTTGTCGCCGGACTGCTTGGGATCGGCGTCCATGTAGGTCATGTCGCCGACGCAGATGAAGAAGTCCGAAGTGGCGCTCCCCGGCGTCGTGCGGCCCATCGAGATCGCCCCGTTGGTGTGCGACAGCCCGGTCTTGGTCGTGGGCTCGTGCGCGATGGGCTTGAGCACCCGCTTGGGGTCGTTCTGCACGCCGCCCTGGACCAGGCCGTACTCCGGCGCGTTCGGCACCTTGGAGGCCCTGTAGAAGGTCGCTCCATCGAACCGCTTCTCGTCGATATAACGCAGGAAGTTCTTGGCGGTGATCGGCGCCTTGTCCGGATAGAGCTCCAGCACGATTGGCCCGTCCGCAGTCTCCAACTTCACCCGCACGGGGCCGCCCGCTGCAGGCGCCGGCTGAGCAGGGGCCTGGGCCAGGGCTGGGCTCGCGGCCAGAGCAGCCGTCACGGCCAGGAAATCGCGTCGCTTCATCGGCAGGGACTCCAGATCTCGCGCGACTTTAGCGCGGCAAGCTGCGCGCGCAATCGACTGGCGATGTCTGGAAATCCAAGTGGCTCCCCGAGCAGGACTCGAACCTGCGACAAGTCGGTTAACAGCCGACTGCTCTACCAACTGAGCTATCGGGGATCACGTTGGAGGCGGCGATATACCCAGCGCTGGCGGGGTGCGCAAGCGGTCAATTCGACTTTCGCACAGATCAAAAAAAGAGCCCGGCCGAAGCCGGGCTTTGAACGAAGTGTGGTGATGGTGGGGTGTCTTCAAGGAAGACGCAGCCGAGGTTCGGCTTCCATGGTTAAGCGCGGATTAACGTCCGTTCTCGCCATATGATCCTGCGCGACGCCGTGCACCCTCGACGGGGCGCCCGCCCATCGCTACCACCAGGGAAACTTCGAGGTTTAGGGCGGAATGCGTATCCATTTCACCGGGATAGCCGGGGCCGGCATGAGCGCCGTGGCCTTGATGATGCGCAGCGCCGGTCACGAGGTTTCTGGATCGGACGAAGACGTCTTCCCGCCGATGTCGACCTATGTCGAAGGGCTGGGCTTTCCGTTCCACCGTCGATTCGACGCGGCGAATCTCCCCGACGGGCTCGACGTGCTGGTTCTGGGGACCAGCGCCAAGCTCGGCGCCGAATCGAATCCGGAGGTAGCGGCCGCGCGCGAACGCGGCGTCTTCATCACCACCTTCGCCGAAATGCTGGGGAAGGCGACTGAGGGCCGCGAGAACACCGTGGTGGCCGGCTCGTTCGGCAAGTCGACCTGCACCGCCCTGATGGCCCACATCCTCTTCCAGGCCGGCAATGATCCGGGCTGGATGGTCGGAGCCATCTCCCCGTCGCTGCCGGCGACCGGTCAGTGGGGCTCAGGCCCCGTGGCGCTGGAGGGCGACGAGTACATCGTCTCGGCCTCCGATCGGCGCTCGAAGTTTGCGCTCTACCATCCAGATCACCTGCTGCTGACCTCGCTGGTCCATGACCACGTCAACGTCTTCCCGACCTTCGCCGAGTACGAGGCGCCGTTCCGCGAACTGCTTCGCGCCTTACCGGCCGGCGGTGTGGCGGTGACGCGCGACCATCCGGCCGTGCGGACGATCGCCGCCGAAACCCAGGCCCGCATCGTCTGGTACGACACCGCCCCGTGCGACGGCTGGTACAGCCGCAAGGTCAGCTACGGCGAGACCACCAGTTTCGAGCTGGTCGGGCCGGACGGCCGGGTCCTGGCCCTGACCACCCAGCTGCTGGGCGCACACAACGTCGAAAACGTCGTCGGCGTCGCGGCCTATCTGCTGGAGCGGGGCCTGGTGTCCGAGGCTGCGCTGACCACGGGCCTGGCCAGTTTCGCCGGCATCCGCCGCCGCCTCGACCGGCTGAGCACGACCTCGGCTGTGCCGCTGATCGAGGGCTTCGGCAGTTCCTACGAAAAGGCCCACTCGGCGATCGGGGCCATGCGGCTGCACTATCCCGACCGCCCGCTGGTCGTAGTCTTCGAGCCGCACACCTTCAGCTGGCGAAGCCGCGATGCGCTGCCCTGGTACGACACGGTGTTCGAGGGGGCCGCGCGGGTGCTGATCTGCCCGCCGCCGGTGCACGGCGCCGGCAGCCACGATCAGTCGACCTACGAGGAAATCCTCGCCCGCACCCGCGCCGCCGGCGTTGTGGTCGAGGGCGTGGCCAGCGCCCAGGCGGCCATCGAAGCGCTCTCGCACCTGCAAGGTGACGAGGTAGTGCTCCTGTTGTCCTCGGGCCCGCTGCTGGGCCTCCCCGACAGCCTGCCGGCGCTGTTTGATGGGCTCTACGCCGCCCCTGCCTACGCCTGAGGCGCCGCACACCTCTTCGTTGAGCCCGCCCCGCTGAGGGTTGGCTGCGAAGCGCCGCCATTGCAGACTCCCTCGCATCGAACAGTGGGGACGGGCATGCACACCAGGCGGACTTTCGGACTGATGCTGGCGGGCGGGACGCTGGCCGGCTGCGCGACGACCCCTGCAGCCATGGGCTTTTCCGACCCCTTGCAGCCGTCTGGACCCCTGCGCCTGGCCCCAGTGCATGTCTCGGAGGATCGGGTGATCCGGGTCATCGCCGGTCTGCGCCCCTATCGGCCGAGCGGCTTTGTCGTGCGGAGCGAAAAGCTCGGGGACAAGCTCGTGGTCCACAACTACGGCCATGGCGGCGGCGGCATCACCCTCTCCTGGGGCACTTCACACCTGGCGCTGGACGAGGGCTTCGCCGGGCCTGAACGCGACTATGCGGTGCTGGGCTGCGGGGCGGTGGGCCTGGCGACGGCGCGGCTGATCCAGCGGCGCGGCGGGCGGGTGACCATCTACGCCAAGGCGCTGCCGCCCGAGACGACCTCCAATATCGCCGGCGGCCAGTGGTGGCCGGCCTCGGCCTACGACAAGGCGGTGGCGACGCCGCAGTTCATGGAGCAGCTGGTTCGGGCGGCCAAGCTCTCGTATCTCCACTACCAGCAGCTCTCCGGGCCGGAGTACGGCGTCCACTGGACCCGCAACTATGTGGTCGACGAGGACCGCTTCGGGGCCGGCGACTTATTCCAGCGGCTGTCCGATATGGCTCCGGAGCTGAAGACGGTTCCAGCCGGACAGCATCCGTTCGGCAAGTACAGCCTGCAGTACTGGGACAGCATGATGGTCGAGCCGCCGATCTATCTGCAGGCGATGATGGAGGACGTGGTCGCGGCCGGCGGCAAGATCGTGGTGCGCGACCTGAAGTCCCGGAGCGAAGTCCAGGCCCTGCCTGAAGCGGTGATCTTCAACTGCACGGGCCTGGGGGCAGGGGAGCTGTTCGGCGACAAGGAGATCACCCCGGCCCGCGGCCAGCTGGTCGTGCTGCTGCCCCAGCCGGAGGTCACCTACAACCTGATGTCCAATCGCGCCTACATGTTCCCCCGGCGCGACGGGATCATCCTCGGCGGCTCGTTCGACAAGGGGAACTGGTCGACCGAGCCGGATGGCGAACTCACCAAGCGCATCCTTGCGGATCACAAGGCGATGTTCGCCAAGCTCAAAACCTGAGCTACTCCGCCGCCTCCTTGAACTGCGCTCGCTTGGGCCCGAGGTAGCCGAACAGGAAGGCGGCGACCTTGCGCATCTGGATCTCCTCGCTGCCCTCGGTGATCCGATAGCGGCGGTGGTGGCGGTAGATGTGCTCGAACGGCTTGTGCCGGGAATAGCCGATACCGCCGTGCACCTGCATGGCCCGGTCGGCGGCCTCGCAGACCAGGCGGTTAGCCCAGTAGTTGCACATCGAAACCTTGTCGGAGATCTGCCGCTCGATCTCCTTGTGCGGCATGTGATCCATCTCCCAGGCGGTCTTGCGGATCAGCAGGCGCAGCATCTCGCACTGGGTGGCGAGCTCCACTAGCGGCCACTGGATCGCCTGGTTCTCGGCCAGCGCCTTGCCGAAGGGCTTGCGCTGGCGGGCGTACTTCACGCTCTCCTCGATGCAGTAGACAGCCGCTCCCAGCGACGAGGCCGCCTGCCGGATGCGGTTCTGGTGCACGAACGACTGCCCCAACCCCAGGCCGCGATCGATCTGGCCCCAATAGCTGTCCTCCGGGATCCAGACGTCGGTGAAGCTGACCCGCGGGTGGTCGGTCGGCATGTTGAAGGTCCAGAGGTACTCCTCGATCTTCACGCCGGGCGTATTGGCCGGGACGATGAAGCAGGTGATGCCCGTCGCGTCGCCGTCCTTGCCTGAGGTGCGGGCGAAGACCATCACGTGGGTCGCCACGTGCATGCCTGTCGTCCACATTTTCTCGCCCTGGATCAGCCAGCCTGGCTGTCCGTCCTTCTCGTGCGGGACGGCGGTGGTCTCCATGAAGGTTGCATCCGAGCCGTGGTTCGGCTCGGTCAGGCCAAAGCCGGTGCGCATCTGGCCGGCCAGCAGCTTCTCGCCGTCGCGAGCGTACTGTGCGTTGGTCGCGAACTCCTTGAACATCAGGATGAAGGGGTTGTTGCCGACAATCGAGTGCTCGTTCTGTAGGTCGTTGTGCAGGCCAAGGCCCTTGGCCGCCAGGTGCTCGCGGATCACCGCCATGGCCAGGTTTGATCCGTCCTTGCCGCCCATCTCCTTGGGCCAGGCGAAGCGCAGGTGGCCGGCCTCGTCGGCCAGCTTGCGGGCCTTGCCCAGCAATTCCTCCCACTCCTTCTTCGGCAGGCCGCCGGCGTCCCAGTCGGTGCGCTCGTATTCACGGCGATGATCGAAGAAGCGGATATTGTCGTCGGCGTTCTCCAGCGGCTTGATCTCGGCCTCGATGAAGGCGTCGAGTTCGGCCAGGTAAGCCGTCAATTCGGGCGACAAGCTGAAGTCCATCGCGATCTCCTCCCTACGTTTTGAGGCATCGTAACCCAGGTCTGCGCTTCCGCCGGGTCAGGGTCGGCGTTGGTCGACGGAGCGTCTCGCTTCATCGTTTACCGCTCGCCCTTTGCAGCTCGCTCGCCTAGCCCGAACGGACAGAAATTCGGGGATCAAACGCGATGTCGAGCGCGCTGCTCATCAGCTTTCTGGCAGCCCTGACGGCAGGCGACATCGCGCCTTTGGCGGGCGCCTGGTCTCAAAGGTCGTCCGGCCCCGAGCTGACCCTGACGCCGAAGATCAAGATCATGCCCAGCATCGCGGCGACCGGCTTTGCGATCGGAACCTCGGGTGTCGGCGGCTCACAGACCACCACGACGATCCAGAACGACTACAGCTCGGTCCAGACCGATCGGGCGATGACTCTCAGCGTGCGGACGGATGGCGCTTTCACCTGGGTGATCGACAAGAGCCGCGCCTCCGGCAAGCCTGGGTGCAAGGTCGTGACCCGGGAAGAGAAGACCGGCGTGGTCAGGGCCGTCGACGGGCGGGCCACCTTCCAGATCTCCGGCGGCAGCCAGAGCTCCCGCGACACCTGCGACCCGGCCAAGACCAGCACCAGCAGCAAGCCTGCCAGCAGCGAAACCTACAGCTATGCGGTGTCGCCGGCCGGCCTGAAGATCAGCGGCCCTGGCGGCGTGGACTGGGCGTTCAGCGCACGTTGACGCAGCGTCGCCGTTTACATGCGCGCAAAACATCGTCCTGATCGGCGCCTCTAGTCGTGGATGAGGCGCCATGTCCGAACAGGTACTCGAAGCGCTGAAGGGCCTGGCGCCGCGTTTGGGCGGGACGGGGGCGCAGGTCGAAGGCCTGCAGCGCCTGTCCGGCGGGGCCAGCATGGAGACCTGGGCCTTTGCGCTCGCCGGCCCTGGCGGGCGTGAGGAACTGATCCTGCGCCGCCGTTCGGCCCCGATGGATCCGGGCGAGGGGCGGTCGGTGTCGCTGGCCATGGAGGCCGCGCTGATCACCGCCGCACACGGTGTCGGCGCGCCGGTCGCGCCGCTTGTCCACCTGGCCGCGCCTGAGGATGGCCTGGGCGAGGCGCACATCACCAAGCGGGTCGGCGGCGAGACCCTCGGCCGCAAGATCGTGTTCGATCCCAGGTTCGAGGCGGTGCGTCCAAAGCTGGCGCGCCAGTGCGGCGAGATCCTGGCCCAGATCCACTCAGCGCCGCCGCCGCCGGGGCTGAAGACAGTCGATTTCCTGGAGGAGTTGGCCCGCTACGAGGAGGTCTATCGGCGCTCGGGGGCTGAGCGGCCGATCCTGGAGTTGGCGTTCCAGCACCTGAAGAAGCACGCCCCGCCGCCGCGCCCGGCGGTGCTGCTGCACGGCGACTTCCGGAACGGCAACCTGATGATCGACCCGGACAAGGGCGTCGCTGCGGTGCTGGACTGGGAGCTGTCCCACTGCGGCGACCCGGCCGAGGACCTCAGCTGGATCTGCGTCAACTCCTGGCGCTTCGGCCGCGCAGACAAGCCGGTGGGCGGTTTTGGCGAGTATCAGGAACTGCTCGATGGCTACGCCGCGGCCGGCGGGGGAGATATCCCGCTGGCGCGGGTGCGCTATTGGCAGGCGCTGGGCTCACTGAAATGGGGCGTCATGTGTCTGATGATGTACGCCAGCTACGCGGCCGGAACCGAAAGCTCGGTGGAGCGCCCGATGATCGGCCGGCGGGTCTCGGAGACCGAGATCGACCTCGTCACCCTGCTGGAGAACGGCCTGTGATCGATCATCCTCGCGCCGAAGAACTGGTTGAAGCCGTCGCCCGCTGGATCGACAGCGTCCGTCCAGGTCTCCCGCCACGCGACGCCTTCCTGGCCCGTGTGGCCGCCAACGCCCTCAGCGTGGTCCGTCGCGAGCTGATTGAGGGACCGACGGCCGAATTGGCGGCGCAGGCCCGACTGGCGGAACTGCTGGGCCGGGACGGCACGGTGGCCGAACTGAACGCCGAGCTGTGCGCGCGGCTGCGGGACCGGGCTATGGATCGTGACACTCCCGGCCTGCTGGCGGCGTTGCGGGCAAACATCACCGAGCAGATCGCCATCGACCAGCCGAGCTATGCGCCGGAGCCGCGCTGAGCGACAATTCCTGCCCTAGCCGAGGGCCGCGATCGCGGATAGAGCGGCGTCATGCTGAGCCGCGACGACTGCCTGAAACTCGACGCCGACGACCCGCTTGCGGGACGGCGCGAGCTGTTCGACCTGCCTGAGGGAACGATCTATCTCGACGGCAACTCGCTGGGCGCGCTGCCGCGCAATGTCGGTCCGCGCCTGGCTCACGCTGTGGCGCACGAGTGGGGCCGCGATCTGATCACCAGCTGGAACACGGCCGACTGGATCAGCCTTCCGTCGCGGGTTGGGGCGCGGATCGCGCCGCTGATCGGCGCAGGCGCGGATGAGGTGATCGCGGCCGACTCCACCTCGGTGAACCTGTTCAAGCTGGCGGCCGGAGCGATGAAGCTGCGGCCGGGCCGCAAGGTGATCGTCACCGAGCCCGGCAACTTCCCGACCGACCTCTACATCCTGCAAGGCCTGCGCGACTTTCTGGGCGAGGTGGAGCTGAGGGTGGTTGAGCCGGCGGCGCTGCATGCGGCCCTCGATCAGGACGTCGCCCTGCTGCTGCTGACCCACGTCCACTACAAGACCGGCCGCGTGCACGACATGGCGGCGCTCACCGCTCGGGCCCACGAGGTCGGCGCGCTGGCGCTCTGGGACCTCAGTCACTCGGCCGGCGCGCTGGCAGTGGACCTGAACGCCTGCGGAGCGGACCTGGCGGTGGGATGCGGCTACAAGTACCTCAATGGCGGCCCAGGGGCGCCGGCTTTCCTTTTTATCGCCAAGTATTTGCAGACGGAATTTAAGACGCCTCTGACCGGCTGGATGGGCCACGCCGCGCCATTCCAGTTCAACGACGACTACGCCCCGGCGCCCGGCGTGCTCCGCGGTCTCTGCGGTACGCCTTCGGTGCTCGGCCTCACCGCCCTGGAGGCGGCGCTGGAGGCGTTCGAGGGCGTCGACATGGGCCAAGTGCGCGCCAAGTCGATGGCGCTTGGCGACCTCTTCCTCGACCTGGCGCTGGAGCGCTGCGAGGGCTTCGGCCTCGGTTGCTCGCGCGACGCCTCAGGGCGCGGCAGCCAAGTCGCCCTGACCCACCAGCACGGCTACCCGATCATGCAGGCCCTCATCGCCCGCGGGGTGATCGGCGACTTCCGCGCGCCCGACGTTCTGCGCTTCGGCTTTACGCCGCTCTATGTGCGTTATGTCGATGTCTGGGACGCCGTCGATCGCCTGGCCGACGTGATGGCCGGCGAGGAATGGCGTCAGCCTCAATTCAACGAAGTCTCGGCGGTCACATGAGCGACAACCTGCACACTCCGCCGGCCATGAGCTATGGCGACTATCTCGGCCTCGACACGCTCCTGGCTTCGCAGAACCCACGCTCGGACGAGCATGACGAGCTGCTCTTCATCATCATCCACCAGGCCTCGGAGCTGTGGCTGAAGCTGTCGCTGCACGAACTGTCCGGCGCGCGCCAGCACATCCGCCAGGACGACCTGGGTCCCGCCTTCAAGATGATCTCCAGGGTCAGCCGCATCCAGGGCCAGCTGATCCAGTCCTGGGACGTGCTCGGCACCATGACGCCCAGCGACTATCACGCCTTGCGCCCGCATCTGGGCCAGAGCTCGGGCTTCCAGTCGTTCCAGTATCGGATGCTGGAGTTCCTGATGGGCGCCAAGGACGCCGCGATGCTGCGCGTCCATGAGGGGGCCGAGGTCCATGCCGCGCTGAGCGCGGCCCTGGCCGAGCCCAGCCTCTATGACGAGGCGATCGCGCTACTGGGGCGGCGGGGCTTTGCGATCCCGGCCGAGGTGCTCGAGCGCGACTGGCGCCAGGCCCATGTCTCGCATCCGGCGGTCGAAGCGGCCTGGACCGAGGTCTACCGCAATCCCGACGAATACTGGGATCTCTACGAACTGGCCGAGAAGCTTGTCGACCTGGAGTTCCGCTTCCAGCAGTGGCGGTTCGCCCATCTGAAGACCGTCGAGCGGATCATCGGTTTCAAGGCCGGAACGGGCGGCAGCGCCGGGGCCGCTTATCTGGCCAAGGCGCTGGAAGGCTCGTTCTTCCCCGAGCTCTTCAGGGTCCGCACGGTTCTCTAGCCCAGGGCGTGACAGCCGTAAGTGGATGCCGGTTACGGCGCCCGTCACGCTCGAGAGGAAAGGCGTTAGGCGGCGGCCTTCCAGACCGGCTCCAGGGCTGCGTGGGGCGGGCAGGGGGCGACCAGTGTCTGCGGCAGGCCGACCATCTCGTTGGCGAAGCCGTGGTTGACGTCGCGGTGATGGGCCTCGTCGGCGCGGACCACCAGCACCACATCGCGCAGGGTGGCGTTGTCGGGCAGGCCCCAGTAGCGCTTGGCGAGCTCCGGCGCGGCGATGTTGGCGCTACGGCCCTCGTCGATCTCGGCGAGGTAGTGGGTGTAGCTGATCACCGCCTCTTCCTCGAAGTAGCCGACCACGCGGTGGGCGGTCTTCGGCGAGACCAGGTAAAGGCCGAAGAAGAACAGGTAAAACACCCACTGCACCGCCACGACCACGAAGCGTTCGAACGCGGTCGGCTTGCAGACCTCGATGAAGGTCATCAGGTGCATCCGCTCGTTCTCGGCCTCGTCCATCAAGGTCTTGATCCAACCCTTGTCGTCGCACATGCGGCGCAGGCACTTCAGGTGGGTGAGCGTGGCGCCGACCATCCCCGGCACGGCGGCGACGGTTTCCAGGACCACGGCGCGGTGGCCGTAGCGCTTGGCGAAGAAGGTGTCGGCGCAGAACCTCAGCAGCTTCACGAAGCCGAAGGCGACGGTGTCCGAAACCCCGACGGGCTTGTGATGGACGGCGGTGTCGACGAGGGGGGCGGTCATGTCCGTTTCCTGACTGCCGGCCGCTGATTGGGGCCAGCGATGAGGTGGGATAGGCCCGCGCTCGTCCGGACGACATTCGTGTCTAGATCTTAAGGGGTATTCCGTAGCCGCCGGCCCGTTATGGTTCAGGTATGGGTGCGGGCGAACGATGGACCAGGAGCCGGCAGATTAGGTTTCAGAACCTGTGGACGGGGGCGCTGCTGGCGGTGCTGGGCGCCCTGGCCGGCGTGGCGGCGCACCTGGTGTTGGAGCCGATCGTCGGCGAGCGCGTGGCCTTCCTGGTCTTCGTGCCTGCTGTGGTGATCGCCTCGGCCTGTTCGGGCGTGGTTCCAGGCTCCCTGGCGGCGCTGCTCGGCCTGGCTGGCGGCCTATTCCTGGCCCAGCGCAGCGGTCATTTCGGGGACGCGGACGTGGCCAGCGCCATCGTCTTTGCTGGCGTCGCCGGCGCGATCATCATCGGCGGGGAATCGTTCCAGCGGTCGCGGCGCGAGGCGATCGCGGTCAATCGCGACCTGGCCGCCCGCGAAACGCACCTGCGCTCGATCCTCGACACGGTGCCCGACGCCATGATCGTCATCGACGAGCTGGGGATCATCCAGTCGTTCTCCAGCGCCGCTGAGCGGCTGTTCGGCTGGAACGCCGAGGAGGCGATCGGGCGCAATGTCAGCCTGCTGATGCCGACGCCGCACAGGGAAGCGCACGACGGCTATTTGGCTCGCTACTACCGCACCCACGAGCGGCGGATCATCGGTATGGGTCGTGTGGTGGTCGGCGAGCGTAAGGACGGCTCGACCTTTCCGATGGAGCTGGCAGTCGGCGAGATGCGCACCTCCGACGGCCGGTTCTTCACCGGTTTCGTCCGCGACCTGACCGAACGCCAGCAGACCGAGGCGCGGCTGCAGGAGCTGCAGTCCGAGCTGATGCGGATCTCGCGACTCACCGCGCTGGGGGAAATGGCCTCGGCCCTGGCGCACGAGCTGAACCAGCCGCTGACCGCTATCGCCAACTACTTGCGTGGATCGGTGCGGCTGCTCGGGCAGGAGACCCTGCCGCGCGAACGCCTGAGCGAAGCGCTGGGCAAGGCCAGCGAACAGACCCTGCGTGCCGGCGACATCATCCGGCGGCTGCGGGACTTCGTGGCCCGCGGCGAGACCGAACGCCGCGTCGAGAGCCTGCCCAAGCTGATCGAGGAGGCCGGCGCCCTGGCCCTGGTCGGCGCCAAGGAGCACGGCGTGCGGGTGGCCTTTGATCTCAGCCCGTCCGTGAATCTGGTGCTGGCCGACAAGGTGCAGATCCAGCAGGTCATCCTGAACCTGATCCGCAACGCCATGGACGCCATGGAGGACAGCCCGCGGCGCGAGCTGCGGGTCATCACCCGCCCCGCCGGCCCGGAAACGGCTCAGATCACGGTGGCGGACACCGGCCCTGGACTGAGCCCCGAAGTCGCCGATCAGCTGTTCCAGCCCTTCATCACCACCAAGCGGCATGGCATGGGTGTCGGCTTGTCGATTTCACGCACGATCGTGGAAGCGCATGGCGGGCGCATATGGGCGGAAACGGCTCCGGAGGGCGGGGCCCGATTCCACTTCACCCTGCGCAGTGTTGAAGTTGAGGATCTCGATGGCTGAAGACCTGGTGCACGTGATCGACGACGATCCGGCGGTGCGTGACTCGCTGTCGTTCCTGCTGGAGACGGCGAATCTCAGCGCCCGCACCTACGACTCGGCGGCGGCCTTCCTCGAAGCCCTGCCAGATGTGAAGCGCGGCTGCGTGGTGACCGACGTGCGCATGCCGGGGATGACCGGCATCGAACTGGTCAAGCAACTGCGGACACAGGGCTTCCGGCTGCCGATCGTGATGATCACCGGCCACGCTGACGTACCGCTGGCGGTCGAGGCCATGAAGGCCGGCGTCGCCGATTTCATCGAAAAGCCGTTTGACGATGAGGTGCTGCTGGGCGCGATCCATGCCGCGCTCAGCGAGGGCGAAAAGGGTCGCCGTGGCGCGGCCGAAACCGCCGAGATCGCCGCCCGCATGGCCTCGCTCTCCGGACGGGAGCAGGAGGTGCTGGACGGGCTGGTCGCCGGCCACGCCAACAAGGTGATCGCCTACGACCTGGGCATCAGTCCGCGGACCGTGGAGATCTACCGGGCCAACGTTATGACCAAGATGAAGGCGGCCAGCCTGTCCGAGCTGGTTCGCATGACCATGCTGGCCGAGCGCGGCTGAGCGCTTAGCGCGGCGGCTTGGCCCCCATCGAGCTCCAGACCGCCACGCCGCCCAGGGTGAGGGCGAAGGCCGAGAAGGCGACGACGACCAGGGTCAGGTACATTTCGGCGAAGGTCATAGTGGGCTCCTTGTTCGTGAGCCCACGGTGACGCTGTCGCCGCTCCGGGAAAATTCGTGAGCTCTCCTTAAGGGCTCTTACGGAGCCACCTGGCGGCCGCCCTAGATCGCGAACTCGACGCCTTGGGCGAGCGGCAGGTCCGTGCCGTAGTTCGTGGTCTGGGTCTGACGGCGCATATAGCCCTTCCAGGCGTCGGAGCCCGACTCGCGGCCGCCGCCGGTCTCCTTCTCGCCGCCGAACGCCCCGCCGATTTCCGCTCCGGAAGTGCCGAGATTGACGTTGGCGATGCCGGTGTCGCTGCCCATCGCCGACGTGAAGAGCTCGGCCTCGCGCAGGTCATTGGTGAAGATCGAGGCGGACAGGCCTTGCGGCGCATCGTTGTTGCGGCGGATGGCGTCGGTCAGGTCGCTGTAGGCCATGACGTAAAGGATGGGCGCGAAGGTCTCGCTCATCACATTGGCCCCGACCTGGTCGAACTCGACGATCGCCGGCTCCACGTAGAAGGCGGCGGGATGGCTGTCGGCCATGACACGGGCGCCGCCGGTGACGCGGCCACCTTGGCCGACGGCGTCCTTGAGCGCCGCCTGCATGGCGGAGAAGGCGGCGTGGTCGATCAGCGGGCCGACCAGGGTGGATTCCTCGAACGGGTCGCCGATGCGCAGTGAGCCGTAGGCGCGCTTCAGCTTGGCGGTCAGTTCGGCGTGCAGCGACTCGTGCACGAACAGCCGGCGCGTGGTGGTGCAGCGCTGCCCTGCCGTGCCGGCGGCGCCGAACACGATGGCGCGCAGGGCCAGGTCCAGATTGGCGCTCGGCGCGACGATGACCGCGTTGTTGCCCCCGAGTTCCAGGATCGTCTTGCCGAAGCGGGCGGCGACGCGGGGCGCGAGTTCACGGCCCATTCGGGTGCTGCCCGTGGCGCTTACCACCGCCAGCCGGCGGTCGTCGGCCATTGTCTCCCCGGCGATGCGATCGCCGATGATCACCTGCACCAGGTCTTCCGGGGCTTCGTCGAAGTCCGCCGCGGCCTGGTTGAACAGGGCCAAGCAGGCCAGGGCGGTCAGTGGCGTCTTCTCCGAAGGCTTCCAGACCACGCTGTCGCCGCAGACCAGGGCGAGGGCGGCGTTCCAGGCCCAGACGGCGACCGGGAAATTGAAGGCGCTGATGACGGCGACCGGACCGGCCGGGTGCCAGGTCTCGGACATGCGGTGGCTCGGGCGCTCGGAGGCGATGGTCAGGCCATAGAGTTGGCGCGACAGGCCGACGGCGAAATCGCAGATGTCGATCATCTCTTGGACTTCGCCCAGGCTCTCGCTCAGCACCTTGCCGCATTCGAGGGTGACGAGTTGGGCGAGGTCGCGCTTGGCCGCGCGCAGCGTCTCGCCGAACCGCCGAATCAGCTCGCCGCGGCGGGGGGCTGGGACCTGACGCCAGGCCTGGAACGCCAGAACCGAGGCGGCGATCTTGGCTTCGACCTGCGCCGGGCCGTCGGTCTTCACGCGGGCCAACACCGAACCGTCGATAGGGCTGATGACCGCCAGGTCGCCATCTGGCTGGTCGCCCTGGAAGGCTTGCAGAAACGCCGCACGCGCGGCGGGGCGGGCGAGGTCGACATTGGCAGGGAGGGAAGCGAAAAGAGCTTGGGACGCGCCGTTGGGCATGAACTCGGTGATCCGGGATGCGGCGCGAACGGCGCCTGCTTGCCAGATTGCTTCTACATGGGGCGATGGGCTTTGCAAATTGCAAAAATATTGATCAAATCGTCACCGTTCGTCGATCATGCTTTTCCGTCGTGGAAATAGCGGCATACAAATGCGGCGGCGCCCCACGCGGTGCAGCTAGCGAGCGGAAACAAGATCCTAGATGGCGACTCTCTCCAAGCGCGAACAAGAGCTTCTACAGCTCCTCCGCGAAGATGCCCGCAAAAGCGTAACGGATCTGGCCAAGGAACTGGGGGTCAGCCGCCCCACCTTGCAGAACATGATGAAGAAGCTCGATGAGGTGGCGATCAGCCGTTACACCGTCGAGCTGAAGCCAACTTTCGCCAACGCCCCGATTCGCGCCTACGTGCTTCTGAACCGCGATCCGCGGAAGTCGGGGGATATCCTCGAAGTCATCAAGCAGTTCCCGACGGTTCGCTATGTCTGCACCATCACTGGGGAGTTCGACGTGATCGTCGAGCTGGAGGCCGGCCAGTACGAAGATCTGGAGGCTATTTTGCACGGTCTCGAGTTGATCGACGGGGTCTCCCGCACCCAGACTTACATGGTGCTCTCAGAGAATTTCTCTCAGAAAGACATGCCCTTCCTGCCGACTTCGGGGTCTCAGGCTGTCGAGCGATAGCTTTCAGAATGGCAGGTCTCAGCTGGCAGAATTTTACAAATATGTATTAGTGACTTGCCAAAATCGAAAGTTTCCATTCTAATATGTAAAGGAAGGCGGGGCTGGCTGTTACAGATTGCCGCGCCGCTACGGGCGACGGGTGCGCCTGCCTTTAGGGGGATGGCGCGATGTCGACGCGAAGGGCTCTGCTGCAGACTGCAATGGCGGGCGCCGCCCTGGCTGCAGCGCCCCGCGCCTTCGCCGCCGCCGAGGCGCCGGTGGTGTTCGACGCCTTGGGCGAGATGCGCACGCTCTACACGCCCGAGCTGGTCGAGCAGATCCTGGCCAGTGGCACCCGGGCCATCGCCGTCACGGTGACCGACCCCAAGGTCGAGATCGATAAGTCGCTGGCCCAGACCAACGCGGACCTCGATCTCTACGACCGCTACTACGACGCCCATCCGCAGCTGTTCATTCGCACTCTGCGCGCGGCCGACGTCGATCGCGCCGCCGCCGAGCGCAAGATTGCGGTCTTTTATAACCTGCAGAATTCGACGCCGGTCGAGGCCGACCCTGGCCAGATCGCCGTGCTGCGCGCCCGCGGCGTGACCAGCATCCAGCTGACCTACAATGACCTCAATCGCTCGGGCGCAGGCTGCTTCGTCGACGAAGATCCAGGCATCACCGCGTTCGGCCGCGAAATGGTCGCGCGGCTCGAGTCCGAGCGCGTGCTGGTCGATCTCTCGCACGGCGGGATGAAGACCATCGCCGGCGCGGTCGCCGCCGCCAAGCGGCCGCTGATTATCTCCCACACCGCCTGCAAGGCCCTGTGGGAGCACCGCCGCAACACCACTGACGAGAACATCCGGGCCGTGGCGCACAACGGCGGGCTGGTCGGGATCACCCAGATCCGCACCTTCCTGACCGCGGCCAGGACCGACAACCTGCACTTCTATTTCGACCACATCGACCACGCGGTGAAGGTCGCCGGCATCGACCATGTCTGCATCGGCAGCGACCGCGACCACCGCGTCGTCCCGGACACCGAGGAAGAGCTGAAGATCCTGCTCCAGGAGGAGGGATCGCAGATCACGTCGGCCGACTGGCCGCTCTACCTGCAGGGCATGAACGGCCCGCGGCGGATGGAGGTGGTGCGCGATCAACTGCGCAAGCGCCGCTACAGCCAGGCGCAGATCGACAAGCTGATGGGGAACAATGTCCGTCGGCTCTACCGCGACGTGATCGGGTAGGCCGCCCTCGGGCGGCGGGCATTTTGAGTGAAGTATTGGGAGGCTTTTGGATGAGCGGTTTCAGAAACGCGCTGATGGGCGCGGCGCTGGCGGCGATGGTGGCGGGCGCGGCGAGCGCCCAGACCCCGCCCGACAGCTATCAGGGCAAGGACCTGTTCGGGAACGCCCTCTACGCCAAGGGCCGCAACCCGGTGAACGTCGGCTCGGGCGATGACCTGCAGAAGGCGGCCAATGACGCCAAGGCCGCCTACGAAGCCAACATGACCATCGACAGCGCGACCTGGTACGCGCGCCTGCTCGGCTATCAGGGCCTGCCCAAGGACGCCATCGAAGTCCTGACCGCTGCGCTGAAGAAGTATCCGGACTCGCCCAAGCTGCTGCGCCATCGCGCGCACCGCAATTTCAGCATCCGCGAGTTCGACAAGTCGATCGAGGACGGCCTGAAGTCGGCCAAGCTCTACGAGAACAAGCCGCTGGAGCGCGAAAAGCTCGGCCCGTTCCCGGCCAGCCCGGACGTGGTGCAGTTCTACACCTACTACCACCTGGGCCAGGCCTATTTCGCCAAGCACGACTTCGACAACGCGGCCAAGTGGTTCCGCCGCGCCGGCGAGATCGGCGAGGGCACCGGCGGCCCGCCGGACGTCACCGCCTCGCTGTACTGGGAGTACCTGTCCCTGGCCCGCGGCACGCACTACGCCGAGGCCAAGGCGCTGCTGAAGAACTACGACATCGATCTGTACGACCTGCGGGACAATCCCGAGGGCAACAACTACTTCGACGGCATCCAGCTCTACAAGCAGCTGCGCGACCCGCTCGACTTCTATTCCGAGCGTGACACCGGCAAGGCCTTCAGCAACTCGGACGGCATCAAGTCGTCCACCAGCTACAGCCTTGCCCAGTACTACATCCTCCGGGCCGAATACGACAAAGCCAAGCCGCACCTGCGCAAGGCGATGGAAATTCCGACCTGGAGCTTCTTCGCACGCATCCAGGCGGAGTCGGACTGGGTGCTGCTGTTCGGCAACGAAAAGCCCTAAGGGCGCCGGCCGCCGGGGCGGCCAAGAGTAAAATTTACGGGGATAGACAGATGCAAAATCAAAGGCGCTACGCCTTGCTTAAGTGCGGCGTAGCGGCGGCCGCTGTGCTCGCCGCTGCGACGCCGGCCATGGCCCAGGACGCCGCGGTCGAAGAAGTCGTGGTCACCGGCTCGCGGATCGCGCGCCAGGACCTGGTCAGCTCCAGCCCGGTCACCACCGTGACCGGCGAGGACCTCAAGGTGGCCGGCTCGGCCAGCGTCGAGGAGTTCCTGAACAGCCTGCCGCAACTGGTGGCCGGCGCCACCAAGTCGACCAACGTGACGGGCCAGGCCGACGCCACCGCCAACCTCAACCTGCGCGGCCTGGGCGCCAAGCGGACCCTGGTGCTGGTCAACGGCAAGCGGTTCATGGCTTCGAACCAGCAGGGCATCGTCGACATCAACAACATCCCCGCCTCGCTGGTCGACCGGGTTGAAGTGGTGACCGGCGGCGCCTCGGCGGTCTACGGCTCGGACGCCATGGCCGGCGTCGTGAACTTCATCCTCAAGAAGAACTTCGACGGCGTGAAGCTCGAGGGCCAGTACGGCATCTCGGGTCAAGGCGACGCCCAGGACTGGTCGACGGCGCTGACCGTCGGCGCGCACAACGAGAAGGCCAGCGCCTGGCTCTATGTGAACTACCAGGACCGCGCGGCCCTGCGCGGCAACGCGCGTGACCTGTCGCGCTACTCCACCATCGACTCTGGCGGCGTCTTCGTGCGCAGCGGCACCGCGGGCCGGGTCGGCGGCACGCTGATCGGCGTTCCGACGCCGAACGGCACGGGCGGCTTCACCAATCGCGACTACGCGCTGGACAACCTGGTCCCGCGTCCGTTCGTGGCGGCGACCGACACCAACTACGAACTGCAGCAGGACTACGCGATCCAGACGCCGCTGCAGCGGACCAACGTCTACGGCCGCGGCACCTACGACTTCGCCGACGAAGTCCGGGGCTATGTGGAGTTCGCGTACAACAACGTGAAGTCCAGCGCCGTGCTCGCCCGCACCGCGCCGAACATCCGCGAGACCACCAACGTCCCGGGCCTGCCCTACAACGCCTCGTTCGTCAGCCCGCAAATGGCTGCGCTGCTGGCCGCGCGTTCGAACCCGACCGCGCCGTTCGCCGTGCGTTTCGAGGCCCCCAGCCAGTTCCCGAAGCGTGACATCGCCTTCGCCCGCGACCTCTACCGCCTGATGGGCGGCTTCGAGGGCGACCTCGGCGACTGGAAGTGGGACGCCAGCTACAGCTACAGCCACCTGGCCACCACCGAGGTTCAGAAGGGCGACATCTCTCGCCGCACCTTCGTCGAAGCCTCGACCCCCAGCATCACCGACCCGACCAAGTGCGCCAGCGGCAACCCGCGTTGCGTGCTGGTCACCAACCTGACCGACTGGTCGCCGGCCCTGGTCAACTTCCTGCGCGTCGACAACCTGTCGACGACCGAGCTGACCGAGAAGATTCTGCAGGCCAACATCTCCGGCTCGCCGTTCAGCCTGCCGGGCGGTGAAGTCGGCTTCGCCTTCGGCGTCGAGCATCGCGACGTCTCCAGCGCCGACAACCCGGCGCCGGTGCTGCTGGACTTCGCCTCCGCGGGCTTTGGCGAGCGTAACGCCACGGCCGGCGAGTACGACGTGAACGAAGTCTATGCCGAGGCCATCGTGCCGATCGTCGGCGACCTGCCGTTCGTCGAGTACCTGGGTCTGGAACTGGCCGCGCGCTACTCCGACTACTCCACATCCGGCGTCGTGAAGACCTACAAGGCCGGCGGCGAGTGGCGGATCAACGGCGACGTTCGCCTGCGCGCCCTCTACCAGCGCGCCGCCCGCGCGCCGAACATCGCCGAACTGTTCGGAGGCCTGGTCAACACCTACCCGGCGATGACCGACCCGTGCTCGCGGACCGCCAATCCGACCGGCCAGGTGGCTGCGCTCTGCATCGCCCAAGGCGTGCCGGCCTCGGCCATCGGTTCCTATCAGCAGAACGGCGCGGCGATCGAGGCGCGGCTGGTCTCCAACGAGAACCTGAAGGTCGAGACCTCCGACACCGTCACGCTCGGTGCGGTCTGGACCCCGTCCTTCATCCCGGGCTTCAACCTCACGGTCGACTACTTCGACATCAAGATCGACGACGCGATCGAACGTCTCGGCGGCGGCCCGCAAGGCACCCTGGGCGCCTGCTTCGCCAGCAATGATGTGAACAGCGACTTCTGCCGCACCTTCACCCGCTCGCGCTCGACCTACGAGATCATCGACTGGGGCGTGCCGCTGGCTAACGTGGCGAGCCTGCAGACCGCCGGTATCGACATGGCCGCCAACTACGGCTGGACCGTGGACAGCTGGGGCATCGGCGGCGAACCCGCGCGCTTCAACGCCGCTGTGGTCGGGACCTGGGTGGACAAGAACACCTTCCAGGCCAACCCCACCGCTCCGGTCGTCGACCGCGTCGGCACTGTTGGCGGCGACACCCCGGCGATCCCGGAATGGCGCTGGACCGGCCAGCTTGGCTACAGGAGCGCCGGCCTCGAGGTCTCCTGGCAGGTCGAGTACCTGTCGTCGGTGAAGGACCGCAAGTACGCCAACGCGATCCTCGCGGGCGCTGCCGATCCGAAGGCCGGCATCGCCGCGCCTGAGGTCGAGGCCTACGTCTACAACAACGTCCGCGCGGCCTACGGCTGGGATCGCTACGAGATCTCGGGCGGCATCCGGAACCTGTTCGACAAGCAGGCCCCGCGCCTGTCCTCGCCGATCGAAGGCAACACCGATCCGAACACCTACGACGTGATCGGCCGCTTCTTCTTCGTCGGCCTGTCGGCGAAGTTCTAAGTCTGAAACTCCCTGACGGTCCCTGAGGTCGGGATCGTCAACTGCGGCAGCCCCCCGCCGCGAGAGCGACCGGCGCGCCCCACGCGCCGGTCGCTTTCTTTTGCCCGCAGCCCCAGGAAGAGAGCCTGACGGACGTCAGGCTTCGCGACGCCGACGGGACTGCGACAAAGGACGAGGCGCTCGCGACACGTCGCCCGCCTGTCCTAGCTCGCCTCGGGCGGCAGTCTGCGCGCCGTCAGCTCGATCCAGAGGTAGAGGCCAAGGATGATCAGGGCGAAGACGCCCGCGCCCGCCCACATGGTCTGTTCGGGGAGGGCGGCCGGCGCGACAGCGATCGGGGAGGGGTTGTTCGTGCTGACGATCAGGCCGGCCAGCGCGACGTTGAACAGGCTCTCGCCGACGATGAAGCCCGAGGCCAGCAGCACGCCCAGTCGCTGGGCGGCCGCGCCATGCGGCTTGGCGGCGACCCAGCGGTCGTAGGCCCATCCGATCACCGCCCCGGCCACCACCGGCAGATTCACCGCCGCTGGCAGGTAGATGGCGATGCCGACGCCCAGCGGCGGCAGGCTGTACTTGCGGGTCCGGCGCAGCAGCTCGTCGATCACGACCAGCACGACGCCCAGCGCAACGCCGGCGCCGATGAAGGTCCAGGGCAAGTCGCCCTGGATCACGCCCTTGGCCAGGGTCGAGATCAGCACCGCTTGCGGCGCGGCCAGTGGCTCGTCGGAGATGGTGTTGAGATTGGCGGCGCCGGCGAAGCCGAAGGCCTTGTTGAGGACGTCGAGGATCGGCGGGATCACGCAGGCTCCGGCGATCACCCCAACGATCAACGCCACCTGCTGCTTCCAGGGCGTGGCGTCGACCAGCTGGCCGGTCTTCAGGTCCTGCAGGTTGTCGTTGGCGATCGTGGCGACGTTGAGCAACACGGCGGTGACGAACAGGGCGTAGGCCACCATCGCGCCTTGGCCGGTCGGCCCGACCGTGTTGGCGGCCAGCGCCACCAGCAGCAGCGAGGCGCCCAGCACCGAGAGGATGGCCAGGCCCGAGACCGGGCTGTTGGATGATCCGATCAGCCCGGCCATGTAGCCGCAGACCGCCGCCACCAGGAACCCGGCGACCACCACATAGAGGACGCCGCCTGCAATCAGCGGGACGATGATGTTCTGCAGCGGCCCGGCCGCCAGGAAGCTGCCCAGCAGGATTGCCAGCGGCACGAGACTGGCGAGGATTACCGCGCCGACGATCCAGATCGGGATGTCGCGCTCGGTGCGCGGCAGGGACGCGCCCTGGCCGCCGGCCCGCAGGCTGGAAGCGCGCATGGCTCCGACCAGCCCGACCCAGACCGGGGCCGCCAGCTTGGCCAGGGTCCAGATCGCCGCCGCGCCGATGGCCCCGGCCCCGATGAAGCGGACGTTCGGGGCCCAGGCGGACTGCGCCGCGTCGGCGGCCGAAGCGGCCAGGTCCGGGTGCAGGTGGGTCATGATCGGCACCGCCACGCCCCAGGCGATCAGCGTCCCGACCAGCATGGCCATGCCGACTGCCACGCCCATCAGGTGACCGGCGCCGATCAGGGCCAGCTGCAGTCCGCTGGCCAGGCCGGTGGCGGTAGTCGGCGTCGGGCGGAACCAGAAGGAAATCTCAGAGGCCAGCAGCCGCATTCCGGCCGCCGCGGCTACGGCGGCCGAACCGACGGAGCCGATGATCACTGCCCGCAGGCCGGCGCTGGCTTCGGCCCCGCCGGCGGAATCACGTGCGCCCGATCCAACCTTTAGCACCTCGGCGGCGGCGCGGCCTTCGGGATAGGGGAGCTCCGAGTTGGTCACCAGGGCCCGCCGCAGCGGGATCGTGTACATGACTCCAAGCACACCGCCGATCACGCAGATCCAGAATGAGGTCCAGAACGGGAAGCCGGTCCACCAGCCGACCATGACCAGGCCGGGCAGGACGAAGATGATCGAGGACAGCGTCCCGGCGGCGGAGGCCACCGTCTGGACGATGTTGTTCTCCCAGATGGTCGAGGTCTTCAGGCCCCGCAGGATGACCATCGAGATCACTGCTGCGGGGATGGAGGACGCGAAGGTCAGCCCGACCCTCAGGCCCAGATAGACATTGGCCGCCGTGAACACGACGGTAATCAGGCACCCCAGCGCCAGACCCCGCAGGGTCAGCTCGACCCGCTTGCCGTCCGCTTCCATGCGACTCCCCCGAGCGCGTTCGTTCAGGTGCAAGTGGTGGCAGTCGCTGGACCTGGGTGCAACGCTCTAGGAGGCGGCCCGCTGCAGCGGCGGGGCGAAGGAGGGCGAGACGTTCGGGAAGCGCAGCTTGGTTTCACCCACCTCGTGCTTGAGGTTGAGCTTCGGGAACAGCAGCTCGGCGACCCGGTAGGCTTCCTCCAGGTGCGGATAGCCCGAGGCGATCACCGTATCGATGCCGATCTGGGCGTACTCCTCCAGCCGCTGGGCGATGGTGTCGGGATCGCCGACCAGCGCGGTGCCGGCCCCGGTGCGCACCAGGCCGATGCCGGCCCACAGGTTGGGGCTGACCTCCAGATTGGCGCGGCTGCCGTGGTGCAGGGCGCTCATCCGCGCCTGGCCGACCGAGTCCGAGCCCTTGGCCATGGCGGCCTGGAAGGCGGCGATGGCGTCGTCGGTGACGTACTTGATCACCTCGTTGGCGGCGTCCCAGGCCTGGGCCTCGGTCTCGCGCACGATGATGTGCAGGCGGATGCCGAAGCGGATGGTGCGGCCCCGGCGGGCCGCGCGCTCGCGCACGTCGTCGATCACTTCCTTCAGCTGTTCCGGGGGCTCGCCCCAGGCCAGATAGACGTCGACGTGCTGGGCGGCGATCTCGCGGGCGATGTCGGACGATCCGCCGAACCAGATCGGCGCATGCGGCTCCTGCACGAACGGGAAGAGCAGGCGGCCCTTCTCGATCGACAGATATTTGCCGTGCTGAGTGACGGTCTCGCCATTGGCCAGTCGCCGCCAGATGCTGAGGAACTCCTCGGTCTGAACGTAGCGTTCGTGGTGGTCGAGGAAGAGCCCGTCTGCCGCCAGGCCCTGCGGGCTGCCGCCGGTGACGATGTTCATCAGCGCCCTCCCGCCGGTCAGCCGGTCCAGCGCCGCGGCCTGGCGCACCGCCTCGGCCGGCGCGGTCAGGCCGGGGCGCGAGGCGACCAGGAACTTCAGCCGCTCGGTAAAGGGCGCGATCGAGGCCGCGGTGATCCAGGCGTCGGTGCAATGTGCGCCGGTCGGCAGCAGCACGCCGGAATAGCCCAACCGGTCCGCGGCAATGGCGATTTCCTTCAGGTACGAAGGCGTCGGCGCGCGGTCGGTCTCAGGGTGGCTCAGATAGGCGTTGTCGCCTGCGGACGGGATGAACCAGAGAAAGTCCAGCGGGGTCTTGTCAGCAGACATGGGTCGCTCTCCGGGGCGCGCGTGAGCTTTTAGCCTACTGAATAAGTGGGAATTCGAGCGTCCGAGAATTCCTGTCGCCAGGCCCCAGCTTTTCCAACGATTAGAGCTTGCCGAAACGCCCGCAGAAATTCTGCCGCAACCATAATCCTATTCATATTATAGGAATAACGCAGGACGCCTCCTCCCCTTGGCGTCCTGCCAAGCGGGGAGGGGCGCGCGGTCTGGGGGGCTAGCCGCGCGCCCGTCTTCCGTCAGAGGCCGCCAGCCTTGCAGACATAGTCCCACTCCGCCTGCGTCACCGGCTGCACCGACAGGCGGAACGAGGTAACCAGCGACATGCCGGACAGCTTGGGATCGGCCTTGGCCTGCGCCAGCGAATAAGGCTTGGGCAGGGGCTTCAGCGCCTTGATGTCGACGCAGACGAAAATCCCCTTGGGATCGGTCGGGTCGATGTAGTGCTCACGGACCACCTCTGCGACGCCGACGATCTCCTTGCCGGCCTGCGAGTGGTAGTAGAACGCCTGATCGCCGAGCTTCATGGCTATCAGGTTCAGCTTGGCGGTGTGATTGCGAACCCCCGTCCAGGGCTCCCCCGCCGCGCCCTTGGCGACCAGGTCGTCCCAGGAGAACACGTCCGGCTCGGACTTCAGCAGCCAGTAGGCCATCGGGCGCCTTTCTCGAACGATCCTGCGTTGCGGCCCAGACCCTAGCGCCGGCTCCGCACGATCTCCAGAGCCCGCGCCAGCACCGGATCGTTCACGGCTTCCACGATGGGCGTGACGATCGCGACGTCCGGCGTGACGCCCCGCGCCGCCCGGTCGCCGTTGGGGCGCACGATCAGCGCCTTCGGATATCCGACCACCACGCCGGTGCGCGGCAGGGTGAAGCGCTCCATGGCCCCGAAGGTGGTCGCCAGGTCCGAGGTCTCTTCGCCGAGGATCACGCCGAACCGATCATCCTGGATCGTCGCTGCGATCGCCACCGTATTCGAATAGGAGTGCCGGTTGATCAGGGCGTAGACCCGGCCGCCGAACCGTTTCGCACGCGGCTGCGCCACCGGCACGGGGAAGTCGATGACGGTCCCGGGCGCGACCCCCTCGAATGCCTTGGCCATTACCGCCGAAATGCCGGTCGGGTCGTTGCCGGGCGTTAGCAGCCGCTTCTGGTTGGACGCCACCGTGGCGTCGCTGACCTTGATCTGGAAGCGCGAGTTGAAGCGGAACGGCTTGTCGGCGAACCAGGCCACCATCAGGTCGCTGAAGCTGTTGTCGCCGCCCGGATTGTTGCGCAGGTCGATGATCAGGTCCCTCGCCCCGGCGGCGATGAAGCTCTCGAACGCGCCGTCGATGAAGCGCCCAAAGCTGCGGTTGTCATACATCAGCGCTTCGCCGCCCTCGACGTTGTAGGTCGGGCCGGGCCGCAGATAGGCCACCCCCTCGCCGAGCATACGGGCTTCGCGCTTCTCCCAGCTCAGGTCGAGGCTCGGAGGCAGTTTCGCCGCCGCGGCGGTCATCTCGCTATGGGAGCGAGCGGGGACCTTAACGTCGAACGGCTTGCCGCCCGCATGGGCCACTTTCAGCTCGAAGCCGGGCGCCGGCCCCAAGGTCGTCCAGACCACCCGCGCGAAGTCCCACTCCAGCATGGCGCCCAGCATGTAAGGGGTGTCGGCCGAGATCTGGCTCGAGGCGCGCTCCAGCCATCGGCCGACGGGCTCGCCGTTCAGCGAAAGGATCTCGTCGCCGGCCGCAATGGCGTCCAGCCCGCTTGCGTTGCGCGCCACGAACACCCGGCCATCGGTCACGCGAACCTCCAGCGGGAACATCGGGGCCTCCGCGGCGCGGGCGCTCCGGAACGCCCCGCCGGCCTCGTCGATGCGCGCGTGGGCGATCATGCCGAACGCCACGAAACGCTGAAAATGCTGGGCGATCTCGGCGCGGGTCATTGGCCGGTCGATCGCCGCGTCCATCTGCTTGAACATCGCGTCGTAGTCCGGCTTGCTCCTGCGGGCGTAGAGGTCGAAGTGCGATGCCTGGAGGGTCGCGTAGAGCTCAGCGAAGTCGGCCTTGATCGCCGCCGGGGCGAGGCTCTCGCTCGGGGCCTGGCTCACCTGCGCCATGGCTGGCGACATCGGACCAGGGACCGCCAAGGCGAGCAGGCCGGCGCCGAGCGCCGCCGCAAGCATGATCCGCATGACATCCTCCCAAGCAGCCCGCTGCCGGGCCGAAGCAAGCGCGACCATACTGGCGCCCGGCCGCTTTTGTAGCGGGCCGATGCCGAGCCCATGCTAGATTCCGCCAGATGGATGAGTGGACTGGGCGACAGGCCCCGATGGATTATTCGGTGGCGCTTCGCGAGGAGCTGGCCGCGCGTTGCCAGGCGTTCCCGCGGATCGTGCATCAGGCCGCCGGCCTCAAACCAGCGGCGGTGACGATTGCGGTGGGAGCTGGGGACGACGGCTCCGGCGCCGCCGCCTTCCTGCTGACCCGGCGCGCGGCGACCTTGCGCGCCCACGGCGGCCAATGGGCTTTGCCGGGCGGGCGTTGCGACCCGGGCGAGACCCTGGAGCAGGCGGCCCTTCGTGAGCTGGAGGAGGAACTAGGCCTGCGCGTGCCGGCCGGCGACGTGCTCGGCGTGCTGGACGACTATCCGACCCGCTCTGGCTACGCGGTCTCGCCGGTGATCGTCTGGCTGGACGACGCCAGGGGCCTGGCGCCCAACCCGCAGGAGGTCGCCTCGGCGCACTGGGTGCGGCTGGACGAGCTCGAGAGCGACGACGTCGTCACGTTCGAAACCATCCCGGAGAGCCCGCGGCCTCTGATCCGGCTGCGTATTGGCGAGCATCATATACACGCGCCGACCGCCGCCCTGGTCTACCAGTTCCGCGAACTCGTGGCCGGCCGGGTCACCCGGGTCGCCGAGCTGGAGCAGCCCGTGTTCGCCTGGCGCTGAGCGCAGCCGTTAGGGCAGATTAGCCGTTCAGCATTAAGGCAAATTAGGAGTAATTAAGAATAATAGGCGACAGTAAAGGCGGATTGAAAATTAATGTAACCTATTGGTTGAGTTAACTTGCCTGCTGCAATTGCCATATATAACTTCGTTATATGAGCAGCGTGGCCAATGCCCCGGTGGCCGTTATTTTTTGGAGTGGACATGAATAGGTTTGCCAAGATCGCGCTGGGCGCCTTTGCCGCCGCCGCGATCGGTGGTTCGGCCCAGGCGGCGACGATCGTCAGCGCCTGCAACGCCAACCAGATCAGCCCGGACGCCGTGGCCTGCAGCGGCTGGTTCGAAGGCAACCTGCTGAACACCTCCGGTACCCATATCCAGGACCAGAAGGACGCGCTGGCGTCGCTGGGCTTCGTCTGGAACGGCGTCTGGGCCCCGGTCGAAGCGACCAAGGTCCTTCCGGTGGACAACACCTACGACTTCGCCGCCCTCCTGAATGGCGACACCTGGATCGGCGTCCACAAGGGCAACGGCGGTCAGGGCGGCTTCTCTGGCACGGCGTTCTTCAAGCTGAACGCCAACAACCTCGACACCTTCAAGCTCGACCTCAACGGCGGCTCGACCGCGGTGCTCTACAAGACCGGCTCGGCCGTTCCTGAGCCGGCGACCTGGGCGATGCTGATCGCGGGCTTTGGCCTGGCCGGCTCGGCTATCCGCCGTCGCCGCGTGCAGACCGCGCTCGCCTAGTCAGGCGTCGATCGCTAGACGACAAGGCCGCGCCTCTCGGGCGCGGCCTTTTTCGTGCGCGCGGCGCTGGCTGGCGAACGAGAGCGTCCTGCGCCTATGATCGGCTCAGATCGGACGGCGATGTCCCGCCCGGCAAGGGAGCGCGCCATGCCCATCGAACTGGTCAACCGGGTCGCCAGCACCCTCCAGCCGAACGAGCATCCCTATCTGAACGGGGCCTGGACCCCGCAGTACGAGGAGTTCAACGGCAGCGAACTGGAAGTCATCGGCGCGATACCTGCCGATATCGACGGCGTTTACGTCCGCAACACCGAGAACCCGGTGCACCAGCCGATCGGCCGCTACCACCCGTTCGACGGCGACGGCATGCTGCACGTCATGAGCTTCAAGGACGGCAGGGCGGCCTATCGCAACCGCTTCGTCCGCACCAAGGGCTTCCAAGCCGAGGAGGAGGCAGGCCGCGCGCTGTGGGCCGGGCTCGCCGAAAACCCCGCCA
Source organism: Phenylobacterium sp. P4_E10 (assembly GCF_056401675.1). Lineage (NCBI taxonomy): Bacteria > Pseudomonadati > Pseudomonadota > Alphaproteobacteria > Caulobacterales > Caulobacteraceae > Phenylobacterium > Phenylobacterium sp. P4_E10. The sequence continues at coordinate 373,610 of NZ_JBFUIW010000001.1, forward strand.
AATCAGAGCGTAAGGGTTGGGGCGCGCATGGCGGCCTAAAGGATTCCTCTTCCACCGACGTGGTGATCCACGCCGGCAAGATCCTCTCGACCTTCTATCAGTGCGGGGAGGGCTATCGCCTCGACCCCTACACCCTGGAGCAGGACGGGACCGAGGCCTGGACCCCGATCGACGGCATCTCGGCCCACCCCAAGGTCGACGAGCACACCGGCGAACTGCTGTTCTTCAACTATTCCAAGCACGCGCCCTACATGCACTACGGCGTGGTCGGCCCGGACAACCGGCTCAAGCACTACACGCCGGTGCCCCTGCCGGGCGCACGCCTGCCGCACGACATGGCGTTCACCGCCAACTACTCGATCCTCAATGATCTGCCAGTGTTCTGGGAGCCGGAGCTGCTGGAGAAGAACCTGCACGTCGTCCGCTTCCACCGCGACATGCCCTCGCGGTTCGGGATCATTCCCCGCTATGGCCAGGCGCAGGACGTGAAGTGGTTCGAGGCCGAGGCGACCTACGTCCTGCACTTCCTCAACGCCTATGAGGACGGCGACGACGTGGTGCTGGACGGCTACTTCGAGGAGAACCCAGAACCCAAGTCGTCGAACAGCGCCCCGCCCGGATATGAGCGGATGCTGGCGTTCCTGGATCAGGATGAGTTGAGGCCCCGGCTGCATCGCTGGCGCTTCAACATGAAAACCGGCGCCACTGTCGAGCAGCGCCTGGATGATCGAAACCTGGAGTTCGGGATCATCAACAACCAGTTCGCCGGCCGCAAGTATCGCTTCGGCTACAGCGCGGTCTCCAAGCCCGGCTGGTTCCTGTTCACCGGCCTGGTCAAACACGACCTGGAGACCGGCGAGAGCCGTACGGTCGAGTTCGGTGAAGAACGCTATGGCAGCGAACCCGGCTTCGCGCCGCGGATCGGGGCCGTCGACGAGGACGACGGCTATTTGGTGACTTTCGTCACCGACATGGCCGCCGATCGTTCGGAATGCGTGATCTACGACGCCAGGAAGTTGGCTCAGGGTCCAGTGTGCAGGATCGTGCTGCCGGGACGGATCTCCAGCGGAACCCACGCCACCTGGGGCCAGGGCGAGACGATCCGCGCGGCCCAGGGCCGCTAGGCCTACCAGGTCTTCAGCGGCCGCGTGGCCATTGGCGCCTTGTAGATGTAGACGGGCTGTTTCGCGCTGACCGGCTGCAGCAGGTTCTGCTTGGCCGAGGGCTGGGTCTTGAAGCTTGTGAGCATGAGCGAGGGAGCCGATTTCGGCGTGGCGGGCCGCTCCGGCTGAGCCGGTACGCTCACAGCCGCTGTCGCGCTGAGCGCAGCAACCAAGGCGACGATCTTCACGCGCCTGCCTCCCAAATGTCTTGGCCTTCTGATGGGCCTGACAAGGAGGCTGCACCGCTTCCGGCATCAGCGCAAATCCAATCCGTGTGATGACGGTCCGGTTGACGCCACGCCACCGTTGGCGGGACCGCTCAGACATGGGACGGTGGTCTCAAGCCGGTCGGGCATTAGACGAGGGAACGACGCGATGGGTCCGTTCAAGCTGCTGATCAACGGTCAGCTGGTCGAGGGCGACAGCACCATGCAGGTGCTCAATCCGGCCACGGAGGCCGTGCTGGCAGATTGCCCGCGGGCCTCCAAGGCGCAACTCGACCAGGCAGTCGCCGCCGCCAAGGCCGCGTTCCCGGCTTGGAGCGCCAAGCCGATCGACGAGCGCCGCGCGGCGCTGCTGGCCATGGCCGACGCGATCCAGGGCGCAGCTCCCGAACTTGGCCGGATACTCACCCAGGAGCAGGGCAAGCCGTTGCAGGACGCTATGGGCGAAGCCTTCGGCGCGGCGGCGTTCTTCCGCTATTTCGCCAGCCTCGACATCCCGATCAAGATCATCGACGACAGTCCGACCCGGAAGGTCGAGCTCCGCCGTCGCCCGCTCGGCGTCATCGGTGCGATCGTGCCGTGGAACTTCCCGCTGATCCTGATGGCCTTCAAGGTTCCGGCCGCCCTGCTGGCCGGCAACACGGTGGTGCTGAAGCCGGCCGGCACCACCCCGCTGGCGACCCTGAAGATCGCCGAACTGGTCAAGGACCTGCTGCCGCCTGGCGTGCTCAACGTCATCGCCGACGCCAACGACCTGGGCGGCGAGCTCACCAAGCACCCGGATATCCGCAAGATTTCTTTCACCGGCTCGACAGAGACCGGCAAGCGGGTGATGGCCGGCGCGGCCGAGGCGCTCAAGCGCATCACCCTGGAGCTGGGCGGCAACGACGCCGGCATCGTGCTGGGCGACGTCAATCCGGCCGAGACCGCCCCCAAGATCTTCGGCGCCGCGTTCCAGAACTCCGGCCAGGTCTGCATCGCCATGAAGCGGGTCTACATCCACGAGAGCATCTACGACGCCATGTGCGACGAACTGGCCAAGCTGGCCGAGGCGGCGGTGGTGGGCGATGGGCTGGAGCAGGGCACCCAGTTCGGTCCGCTGCAGAACAAGGCCCAGTACGACAAGGTGCTCGGCTACATCGAGGATGGTCGCAAGGACGGCAAGATCATCGCCGGCGGGGTCGCCCCGGAAGGCAAGGGCTACTTCATCCGCCCGACCATCGTGCGCGACATCACCGACGGCTCGCGGCTGGTCGATGAGGAGCAGTTCGGCCCGGTGCTGCCGCTGATCAAGTTCTCGGACGCCGAGGACGCCCTGCGCCGCGCCAACGCCTCGGATGTCGGGCTGGGCGGCTCGATCTGGTCGAGCGACCTCGACAAGGCCTACGACCTCGCCGGCCGGATGGACACCGGCACGGTGTGGATCAACAAGCACGCCGAACTCGCCCCCAACATCCCGTTCGCTGGCGCCAAGTTCTCAGGCCTCGGGACCGAGCTGGGCGAGGAAGGTCTGCTGGAGTTCACCCAGTCGCACGTCATCAACATGGCGCGCTGATCGTCGCAGGGCCCGCGCTGCGGGCCTCGCGCCTCAATACTTCGGAGTGGTCGTCGTGGTCGTAGACGTGCCGTGACGGCCGTCCTGCTTCACGTCGCGCTTGTCCTGCCGGCACTCCGAACGGTTCTTTTCATCGCCTGCCTTGCACTCCTGCTTCACTGAGCGAGAGGTCTGGCGCGTGTCGCGGCGGTCGTCCCGATTCTCCATGCCGCGGGTCTGCGCCTGAGCGGGCTGCGGATATGAGCTGATCGCTATAGGACCGCCGACGACAGCCAGAAGGGCCAGCAGGCCCACAAACTTTTCCATGATCACCACCGTTTACGTGAAACAGCGTTGCTCGTAGGCCTTCGCGGCGGCCTCCGCACTCGGGTGTTACCCTGCGTCGCGGGCGCCGTTGCCGGACCCGCCGCGGTTATCTTATTGAATTATCTGTGAAAAATTTTGGAGGCCTGACCGAGAATCGAACTCGGGTGCACGGATTTGCAGTCCGCTGCGTCACCACTCCGCCATCAGGCCGCCGCCAGCCGAAGCCGGGGAGGGCGGATCACTAACCGAAGCGTCCGCCCACCGCAATCCTATCTCAAGCGCCGATTGCCTTCCGGTTAAGCGCGGACCTATAAGCTCGCCAAAGTTCACGCCTTTCCCCGTCGAGGAATCATGGCCGCCGATCTCGCCGCCGCCCGGCTCAACATGGTTGAGAGCCAAGTTCGCACCAACGATGTCACCGATGTGCGGATCCACGACGCCATGCGGGCGCTGGCCCGCGAGAACCTGATTCCCGCCGACAAGTCGTTCCAGGCCTATGCCGACGTCCACGTCGAATACGCGCCGGGCCGCTACCTGCTGCGTCCGCGCGAGGTCTCCAAGCTGCTGCAGGCGCTGCGGCCGATGGAGGGCGAGCGCGCCCTGGCCATCGTCGCGCCCTACGCCGCCGCCGTGCTGCACGCCATGGGCGTCTCGGTGGACATTCTGGACGGCGAGGACTTGAAGGCCGTTCAGGGTGAGAACTACGACCTGATCATCGTCGAGGGCTCGGTGACGCGTCCGCCGCAGGCCTGGCTCGACGCCTTGGCTCCGGCCGGCCGGCTTGGCGTCATCGAATGCGAGGGCCCGACGGGCAAGGCCGTGCTCTACACCCGCGCCGACGATGGATTTGGCCGTCGCAACCTATTCGACGCCACCGCGCCAGTCCTCCCGGGCTTCGAACCCCAGACCGGATTCGCGTTCTAGGTTTCGCCGCGAGCGGCATTCATTGCCCGCTGTCACGCTCTAGATGGCGCGCTTGAAACATGGTCGAAACTGCGCCGTGAAAAAAGCTTAAGGTAGCGCCCACTAGTCCGGGCTCGAATAGCCGGTCATATAGAGCCGGTCTCACTACGCCGTTTCGGGGATAACCATGTTCAATAGTCGTCGCGGGGGTTTGTTGGCCGCGGTCTACAGCGCAGGACTTGCGCTGAGTATCGCCGCGCCGGCTTCCGCCGAAACCTTGGCCGAGGCGATCGCGCTGGCCTACGACTCCAACCCGACCTTGCAGGCGCAGCGGGCCACCCAACGTGCTCTCGACGAGAACTGGGTGCAGGCTCGTTCCGGCTACCGGCCGAACGCCTCGCTCGGCGGGAACTTCTCCTACAGCGAGCTGCGCACGCCCAATGGCGCCGGCTTGGTCGATACCGACGGCGACGGCATTCGCGACACCATTGTCCGCGGCAAGCGGGAAGACAACAACGCCAGCGCCACCCTGTCGCTGACCCAGCCGATCTACACCGGTGGCCGCGTCGCCGCCGCGGTGAACGCCGCCGAGGCCGACATCCTGGCCGGCCGCGAGGCGCTGCGTCGCACCGAAGCCACCGTCATGCAGTCGGTGATCCAGGCCTATGCGGACACCCGGCGCGACCAGGAAGGCCTGCGCATCCGCGAAGAGAACGTCCGGGTGCTGCAACGCCAGCTGGACGAGTCCAAGGCCCGCTTCGACGTCGGCGAGATCACCCGCACCGACGTCGCCCAGTCCGAAGCGCGCCTGGCCGCCGCCGAGGCCCAGCTTTCCCAGGCCCAGGCGCAACTCGCCGCCAGTCGCGCGGCCTACGCCGCCGTCGTTGGCCAAAATCCCGGCGACCTGGCCGGTGAACCCGATCTGGCCGCCATGCTGCCGGCCGATGTCGCTCAGGCCTATGAGGCCGCCGAGGTCGACAACCCCCAGATCCGCCAGGCGGAGTACGCTCAGCAAGCCAGCCGCGCCCGCGTGGCCGGGGCCAGGGCTGAGCATATGCCGAACCTCGGCATCGGCGGTTCGGTCGGCTACGGCGGCACTGCCGACCCCTGGGCCGGCGAAGACGCTGCCCGCCAGGTCCGCGCCACCGCAACCCTGACCATCCCGCTGTTCACCGGCGGCCTGACGTCCTCGCGCGTGCGCGCGGCCATGGAGCGCAACAACGCCGACCGGATCGGCGTCGAAGTGGCGCGCCGGGCGGTGATGCAGAGCCTGACCCAGTCGTGGAACCAGCATCTGGCCAGCCGCTCCAGCATCAGTTCCACCAACCAGCAGGTGAATGCGGCCCGCATCGCGGCCGAGGGCACCCGCCAAGAGCAGCAGGTCGGTCTGCGCACCACCCTCGACGTGCTTAACGCCGAGCAAGAGCTGCGCAACGCGGAGCTGTCGCAGGTCGCCGCCCGCCGCGACGAGTTCGTGGCCGCCGCCCTCGTGCTGGTGCAGATGGGCCGTCTCGAAGGCCCGATGCTCGAGCCGAGCATCACGCGCTACGACCCGACCGCCAATTTCAAGCATAACCGCGTGACCTGGGGCTGGGTGCCTTGGGAAGAGCCGATCGCGGTGGTGGACGGCGTCCTGACGCCGAAGACTGTCGAGAAGCCGGCGACCCAACCGGTGACGCAGCCGGTCACCCAGCGGGTCGCCCCCCCGACGAAGTAGGGCAATTGCAGCTCCTAGTCGCCTGCGAGGCGAATAGGAGCTTGCGCCTTCTGGCGGAAATTGCAGGATCACACCGTCGCGCCTAGCTTGGCGTGACGGATTCTCTCTCGCACCCAGGCGACGGCCCTCGAAATGTCCGAACAGACTTCGCAAGAACCGACGATGGAGGAGATCCTCGCCTCCATCCGCCGCATCATCTCGGAAGATGACGCGCCGGCGGACGCCGCTGCGCCCGAGGCGGAGCCGGAACCCGAACCGGTTGAGGCTGCTGCGCCGATCATCGAGCCCGAGCCCGAGCCGGAGCCCGAGGAAGACGACGGCGTCCTGGAACTGACCGAGCGGGTTGAGACCGTCGGCGATCTCGACGTCTACACGCCGAGCGTCAGCGACGATCCCGAGCCCGAACCCTATACGCCGCCGCCGGCGCCCGTCGTCGAAGTCGGCGAGGGGTTGGTCGGCGCCCTGGCCGCCAACGCAGCGGCCTCGGCCTTCGGCCAGCTGTCGGCTGCCATCCAGATGCCGGCTGACGGCCGCACCCTGGAAGACGTGGTCCGCGAACTGCTCCGCCCGCTGCTGAAGCAATGGCTGGACGACAACCTGCCCGGCATCGTCCAGACGACCGTCGACCAGGAAGTCGAACGCATCGCTCGCGGCCGAGTACGCTAACGAACGGCGAGCGCCGCTCCGCGAGGGGCGGGCTCTCGCACCCATTTCCGATCGACCCGGCCCGGTTTCCGCCGCGCCGGGTCGATTGATTCCGGGTCATCGCGCTTCCACGCCGATGATCGAAAATGTATGCAGCGCCTCTGATGCTTGAAAAGAACTTCGACCCCACGTCCGCCGAACCCCGTCTCTATGCCGAATGGGAGGCTTCGGGCGCGTTTGCGCCGTCGTCCGACCCGGCCGCTGAGACGTTCTCGATCGTCATCCCGCCGCCGAACGTCACCGGTTCGCTGCACATTGGCCATGCGCTGAACAACACGCTGCAGGACGTGCTGACCCGCTTTGAGCGGATGCGCGGCAAGGCGGCGCTGTGGCTGCCCGGGACCGACCACGCCGGCATCGCCACCCAGATGGTGGTCGAGCGCCAACTGGCCGCCGCCGGCAACATCGGCCGCCGCGACATGGGGCGCGACGAGTTCATCGCCAAGGTCTGGGAGTGGAAGGCCCAAAGCGGCGGGACCATCACCAACCAGCTGCGCCGCCTGGGCGCTTCCTGCGACTGGAGCCGCGAGCGCTTCACCCTCGACGAGGGGCTGTCGGCCGCGGTCCGTAAGGTGTTCGTCACCCTGCACAAGCAGGGGCTGATCTATCGCGACAAGCGGCTGGTGAACTGGGATCCGCACTTCCAGACCGCCATCTCCGACATCGAGGTCGAGCAGAAGGAAGTTGACGGCGCCTTCTACCACTTCGCCTATCCGCTCGAGGACGGCAGTGGCGAGATCGTCGTCGCCACCACCCGTCCGGAGACCATGCTCGGCGACACCGCGGTAGCGGTGCATCCGAGCGACGAGCGCTACAAGCACTTGATCGGCCGCGCCGTGCGGCTGCCGATCGTGAACCGGCCGGTGCCGATCATCGCCGACGAGTACGCCGACCCCGAGAAGGGCTCCGGCGCGGTGAAGATCACCCCGGCGCACGACTTCAACGACTACCAGGTCGGCAAGCGCAACAACCTGCCGATGATCAACATCTTCACCGACGATGCGAAGATCAACGAAAACGCTCCGGCCGAGTATCGCGGCCTGGACCGCTTCGAGGCCCGGAAGAAGGTGGTCGCCGCCTTCGAGGAACTGGGCCTGCTGCGAGAGATCGAGAAGACCCGCCACGCCGTCCCGCACGGCGACCGCTCGGGCGCGGTCATCGAGCCCTACCTGACGGACCAGTGGTACGTGGACGCCAAGGTCCTGGCCCAGCCGGCGATCAAGGCCGTCGAGGAAGGCCGCACGGTCTTCGAGCCCCGCCATTGGGAGAAGACCTACTTCGAGTGGATGCGGAACATCGAGCCCTGGTGCATCTCGCGCCAGCTCTGGTGGGGTCACCGCATTCCGGCCTGGTACGGCCCGGACGGCAAGATCTTCGTCGCCGAGACGGACGAGGGCGCCAAGGCCCTGGCCCGCGAACACTACGGCCACGACGAGCCGCTGCGCCAGGACGACGACGTCCTCGACACCTGGTTCTCCTCAGGCCTGTGGCCGTTCTCGACCATGGGCTGGCCGGAGAAGACGTCCGATCTCGAGCGCTTCTACCCGACCAGCACCCTGATCACCGGCTTCGACATCATCTTCTTCTGGGTCGCCCGGATGATGATGATGGGCCTTCACTTCATGGGTGAGGTTCCCTTCGACCGCGTCTTCATCAACGCCCTGGTTCGCGACGCCGAGGGCAAGAAGATGAGCAAGTCCAAGGGCAACGTCATGGACCCCTTGGAGCTGGTCGACGAGTACGGGGCTGACGCCCTGCGCTTCACCCTGACCGCCATGTCGGGCCAGGCGCGCGACATCAAGCTCTCGCGCCAGCGCATCGAGGGCTATCGCAACTTCGGCACCAAGCTGTGGAACGCCGCCCGCTTCGCCCAGGTCAACGGCTGCGCCCGCGCTGAGGGCTTCGATCCCGCCTCGGTCGAGAACGTCCTCAACCGCTGGATCGTCGGCGAGACGGTGCGCACCGCTCACGCCGTGACCAAGTCGCTGGAAGGCTGCGGCTTCGACGGCGCGGCCACCGGCCTCTACCGGTTCATCTGGAACACCTTCTGCGACTGGTACGTCGAGCTCGCCAAGCCGATCCTCAACGGCGCGGACGAGGCCGCCAAGGCCGAGACGCAGGCCACAGCCGCCTGGGCGCTGGACGTGATCCTGAAGCTGCTGCACCCGGTCATGCCGTTCCTGACCGAGGAACTGTGGGCTCAGACCGCCGACCTCGGCGCGCCGCGCGGGGAGGGGATGCTGATCACCTCCCGCTGGCCGCAGCTGGCCGACAGCCTGATCGACCCCGACGCCGACGCGGAAATCGGCCTGATCGTCGCCGCAGTCAGCGAGGGGCGCTCGGTCAAGGCCGAGCTCAACGTCCCCCACTCGGCCCGCCCGCCGCTGCTGGTGATCGAGGTTAGTGAGGGCCAGCGCAAGGTGTTCGAGGCCAACGCCTCGGTCATCGCCCAGACCCTGCGGGTCGCCGAGGTGAAGTTCGTCGAGCAGGCGCCGCAGGGCGCCATCCCGTTCGTCGTCAACGGCGCCACCCTGGCCCTTCCGGTCGCCGAGTTCATCGACCTGACGGCCGAACGCGCCCGTCTGGCCAAGGAAATCGCCGGCCACGCCTCCGACATCGCCCACGTGAACAAGAAGCTCGGCAACCCGGCCTTCGTCGCCAACGCCAAGGAAGAGGTGGTCGAGGAGAACCGCGAGCGCCTGGCCGAATCCGAAGCGGCCAAGGCCAAGCTGGAACACGCGCTCTCGCTGCTGGAGGCGGTGGTCTGAACAAGGACCGGTGGCTCCGCCTCCGGAGGAGCTGTCGGCCGCATGGCTGACTGAGGGGGACTTGGACGGCTAAGTCCGATTCCCCTCCGTCTCGCCTTTGGCGATCCACCTCCCCCAGAAGGGGAGGAACTGTTCTCCCCGCGTCAAACGTCTGTTTGCCTCTGACGCTAGGTTATGCTTGTTCACCTATGACGACGCGGGCGTGTGAATGCCCGCGCGAGCATTAGGAGAACGCCTATGTCCGAGGCTGAACTGCCGGCTGGCTGGCCCGCCATGTCCATCGCCCAAGCCCACGCACTGATCACTGCGCCGGGCACGCCGGCCGAGATCGAGACCGTCGTCATCAACGGCGTTCCGACCCGGACCTGGAAGAACCTGCCCCCCTCGATCCGCTCCATCGTCGAACTGGGCCGCGCCCACGGCGAAAGGGTGTTCCTGGTCTATGAGGACGAGCGCGTCACCTTCGAGGCCTTCTATCGCGCCGTCTCGGCCTTCGCCCGCCAGCTTGCGGCCGATGGCGTAGGGAAGGGCGACCGCGTCGCCGTGATCATGCGCAACCTGCCGGAGTGGCCGGTGGCCTTCTACGCCGCCGCCTCGCTGGGCGCGATCGTCACCCCGCTGAACGCTTGGTGGACCGGCCCGGAGCTGGAATACGGCCTGACTGATTCGGGCTCGAAGGTCGTGGTGATGGACGCCGAGCGCTATGAGCGCCTGACCGAGCACCTGCCCAACTGCCCCGATCTCGTCCGCGCCTATGTCAGCCGCGACCGCGAGGAGATCGCCCATCCGCTAGTGACTACCCTGGAGAGCGTGCTGGGCGGCGCCAACGATTGGGCCAAGCTGCCCGACCAGCCGCTGCCGGACGTCGAGATCCTGCCCGACGACGACGCCACCATCTTCTACACCTCGGGCACCACCGGGAAGCCGAAGGGCGCCCTGGCCACCCAGCGGGGTGTGAACTCCAACATCATGGCCGGCGCCGTCGGGGGCGCCCGCGCCTTTCTGCGCCGCGGCGAAGCCCCGCCGGAGCCCGATCCCAATGCCCCACAGCGCTCGTCGCTGATCTCGGTGCCGTTCTTCCACGTCACCGGCTGCTTCGCCGTGCTGAACCCGTCGCTGGCCGGCGGCGCCAAGCTGGTGATGATGCACAAGTGGGACGTGATCCGCGCCTTCGAACTCATCCAGCGCGAGAAGGTGCAGTCGGCCGGAGGCGTGCCGACCATCGCCTGGCAGCTGATCGAGCATCCGGCCCGCGCCAACTACGACCTCTCGTCCCTGGAATCGGTCGCCTATGGCGGCGCGCCCTCGGCCCCCGAGCTGGTGCGCAAGATCAAGGAAACCTTCCCGAAGTCAGCCCCCGGCAACGGCTGGGGCATGACCGAGACCTGCGCCACCGTCACCACCCACGGCGCCGAGGACTATGCCAACCGCCCCGACAGCTGCGGCCCGGCGGTCCCGGTCAGCGACCTGCAGATCCGTGATCCGGCCGACGGCGTCACCGTGCTGGCCGCGGGCCAGGTCGGCGAGCTGTGGGCGCGCGGCCCGCAGATCGTGAAGGGCTATTGGAACAAGCCGGAAGCCACCGCCCAGACCTTCGTCGACGGCTGGGTCCGCACCGGCGACCTGGCGCGCGTTGATGAGGAGGGCTTCTGCTTCATCATCGACCGGGCCAAGGACATGCTGATCCGCGGCGGCGAGAACATCTACTGCATCGAGGTCGAGAACGTTCTCTACGATCATCCGGCGGTGATGGACGCGGCGATCGTCGGCATTCCGCACCGGACCCTCGGCGAGGAGCCGGCCGCGGTCGTCACCCTCAAGCCTGGCGCTAGCGCCACCGAGGACGAGCTGCGGGCCCACGTCGCCGAGCACCTGGCCGCCTTCAAGGTGCCGGTGCAGGTCCGCTTCTGGCATGAGACCTTGCCCCGCAACCCGAACGGCAAGATTCTCAAGAACGAACTGAAGAAGCTGTTCGTCGAGGAGCAGGCGTAAGCCTGAGACGCTGTTGGGCCGAAAACGCGCGGATGTCGTCCTGGTCGAGCGCGGCCTGTTCGACAGCCGCGCCAAGGCCCGCGCGGCGATCGAGGCCGGCGGCGTCGCAGCCGACGGCCGCCGCCTCGGCAAGCCTTCGGAACTGATCGAAGAGCATGCCGAGATCGAGGCCGCCGCCGCCCATCCCTATGTGGGCCGCGGCGCGCTGAAGTTGGTCCACGCCCTGGATCTGTGGCCAGTGCAGGTCGAGGGGCGCACGGTGCTGGACGTCGGCGCCTCGACCGGCGGCTTCACCGAGGTCTGCCTTGAGCGCGGCGCAGCTCGGGTCTACGCGGTCGATGTCGGGCGTGGCCAACTGCACCCCAAGCTCGCCGGCGATCCGCGCGTGGTCTCGCTCGAAGGCGTCGATGCGCGCAACCTGGACGCCCACGTTATTCCGGTCGCGCCGGACCTGGTGGTGACTGATGTCAGCTTCATCGGCCTGGCCAAGGCGCTGCCTGCGGCGCTTCGCCTGGCGGCTGGCGGCGCGGACCTGGTCGCCCTGGTCAAGCCGCAGTTCGAGGTCGGGCCGGAGAACGTCGGCAAAGGCGGGCTGGTCAAGGACGAGGCCGCCCGCGCCCGCGCCCTGGCCGATGTCGCCGAGTTCCTGAAGGTCTCAGGCTGGATCGTGCGCGCCACCGCCGACAGCCCGATCGTCGGCGGCGACGGCAACCACGAGTACCTGCTGTGGGCGTCCCGCCCCTAGAGCGTGCGCCAGAAGGCCTGCTCGACGGTGAGCACTTCGAACAGCTTCTTCTCATTCGCCGTGCGCAGGGCCGCCAGGTAGTCCGCGCTGGCCTGGACCGTCCCCATCAGCTTGTCGACTGCCGCCAGGTCGTCGAGCCTTGCGACCCAGATCACGTCGTTGAAGCCGCCGACGCGATTGGCGACCTCGATCTGTACGCCGGACGCCTTGGTGACGATCTGAGCGACCTCCATCGCCCAGGCGATGGCGTCCGGGATCGGCCCGGTGATCCTCGCGCGGGTGGAGAACATGATCATGGCTTCCTCCGTCTTTCTTCGCTTGCGCCATGCAGTCGGCATAGCGCTGACCCTCCGATGACATCGGCGGGTTGACGCATTCGCAAAAGCACTGGAATCGGCGCTGACTCTCATTCGGAGTCGGCGAACACTAGGGCGCTAGATGCGCCTCGGGACCGTGGGAGGCAATTACAATTCAGACGCTATCGTGTGCTCAATAACGTGGGCGTCAGTTCCCTCGACATCTCAAATGCGCGAACGACTATTATGTCGGGATTTCAACTATTTCGACGGGCGGCGCTATAATCTGAGGTGGCGTCCCGAAAAATGAGAAGCCGCCCGCGCTGGGCGGGCGGCTTCCGTCCGTCGAATACGCCGACGGGCTCCCCCTTGGGAGGGAAGGTTAGTCCACGACCTGATAGTTGCCGCTGGCGTCCTGGCAAACGCGCACGAAGCGCTTCTGCGTGCGGCCATCGGGCAGGTAGATCGGGCTCTCGGCCAGGGTGCAGCCATCGGCCTGCGGGGGCGCCTGGACCACGCGATAGGGCTCGCTGCGATCGTAGTCGCGACGCTCGTCATAGGCCGGCGCATAGGCCGGCTCCTGATAGCGCTGGCCGTAATAGCCGTTGTAGCTGGTCTGCGGCGCGCGATAGGCGGTCGTCGGAGCGCAGGCCGCTGAGGTCTTGCCGACCGCCGCGCCGCCCATGGCGCCCAGGGCGCCGCCCAGCAGCGCGCCTTCGGTGCGAGCGTTGCGGGCCGCGGCGTTGGAGCCGATCGCCGCGCCGAGGGCGCCGCCGATCAGGGCTCCGACCGTGCCGCGGCTGGTCGTGTCGCGGCGGCACGGGTCGTAATAGGTCCCGCTATTGCCGTAGTAGCCGGCCGACTGCGCCGCGGCGAAGGTCGGAACGCTGGCTGCGGCGCTCAGGGCCATGACCCCGGCCACGCCAGCTAGCGTGCTTTTGGCGAAGGTCGAACGGAAGTTCATCGTCTAATTCCCCTGGACTTGAACAGAATGATCGGGCGCGAGGGCCCTAGGTGCGGCCGCTCGGACGCCACGTGCCGTCACGGCCGCGGCAGACTTCGTAGCTGTGGTTGCGACCGCCGTAGGATTCCTGGACCCAGCGGCAGTTGCTGCTGGTTTGGGCGTAGCTGCTGGGCTGGTAGTTGTTGCTTGAGCGCGTCGCCGGGCGCGGGGCAGGGCGGTAGTTGGCGCACTTGGCGTTGCTCTTAGCGATCTGGTGACCGGCCACGGCGCCGACCGCGCCGCCCAGCAGGGCGCCTTCGGTCTTCACGCCCTTGGAGGCGACGCCGCCGCCGGCCAATGCGCCGACCAGGCCGCCGACGATGGTGCCCTTGTTGGCCTGCTGGCGTTGCTGTTCCTGGCAGGAGGCATAGGACTGCGCCGAGGCGACGCTCGGGATCGCGACCGGCGCGGCGATCACCATCATCCCGGCGGCGGCGAGAGCAAGGGCGCGGTTCATCGGCTTTCTCCTTTAGTCATTCGGTAGGCGGCGCCGAGGCCCCGCCTGCGCTATGGAACTTGGCTGAACGAGTCTGAACGGAGCTTGAGTGGCCCGTTCATCTACGTTCATCTTCATTGACGCCCTTCCCGGTAAGGGTTTGCGGCGTTCGAACCTACGAAACGAGCCTTGCAGTATGCGACGTCCCCGGCCCCATAGGGCCCGACCCACCGACGCTTCCTCCGGCCCCATGGTCGAGGTTCAGATCGAGGCTGTAGGCGGCGAAGGCGACGGGATTGCGGCAGGTCCGCTCTATGCGCCCTTCACCCTGCCGGGCGAGCGCGTGCGCCTCGCGCCCGGCCCGCAGCGCCGTGAGGTCGAGGCCATTCTCGAGCCCAGCCCGCAGCGCATCGCCCCGCCGTGTCCGCACTTCGGGGTCTGCGGCGGCTGCGCCCTGCAGCACTGGGAGCATGGCGCCTATCTGGCCTGGAAGGTCGAGCGTCTGGTCGGCACCCTGGCGCGCGAGCGCATCGAAACCGAAATTCTGCCGGCCTTCGCGGCAGCGCCGCACACCCGTCGCCGGCTGGCCCTGCACGCCCGGCAAGGACGCAAGGATAGTGCGCGGCTGGGCTTTAAGACCCGCAAGTCTTGGGACGTCATCGACATCAGCGCCTGTCCGATCGCCGATCCGGCCTTGGAAGCGGCCCTGCCGGCCTTGCGCCGGATGGCCGCCCCGCTGTTCGAGCATCCGAAGTCTGCGCCGACCCTGCACGTCACCCTGACCGCCACGGGGCTGGACATCGACATCTCCGGCGTCGAGCGCAAAAGCGGCGGTCTTTCCGCCGACGCGCGGATGCGCATGGCCGAAATCGCCGCCGAAGCCGCCTTCGCCCGAGTCACCCTGGACGGTGAGGTCGCCTATATGGAGCACCAGCCCACCGTCCGGATCGGCGGGGCCACGGTGGCGCTGCCGGCCGGAGCCTTCCTGCAGGCGGTCCCCGCAGCCGAAGACGTCATGGCCGCGCAGGTGGTCGAGGCCGCCGCGGGGGCTGAGCGCATCGCCGACCTGTTCTGCGGGGTCGGCACCTTCACCTTCCGGTTGGCCAAGATCGCCCCGGTCCTCGCTGCCGACGGCCACGCCCCGGCGGTTCGCGCCCTGCAGGCGGCGGTTTCCACCGCGCCCGGCCTGCACGGGATCACCGCCGAGGCCCGCGATCTGACCCGCCGGCCGCTGCTGGCCGAGGAGATGAAGAAGATCGACACCGTGGTCTTCGACCCGCCGCGCGCCGGCGCCGCCGAGCAGGCCGCCGAAATCGCCCGCTCGAAGGTGGTTAGGGTGATCGGCGTGTCCTGCAATCCCGCGACCTTCGTCCGCGACGCCCGCACCCTGATCGACGCCGGCTTCACCCTCGAACGCGTTTTGCCGGTCGACCAGTTCCTGTGGTCGCCGCATGTCGAGCTGGTGGGAGTGTTTAGCCGCTGACGGTCGCCGCCGCGCCTGGCTCATCGAAGGTTTGAACCCTCAGCGCGTGGGTCTGGGCGTCGGTCAGCTGGCGGACAATCGTCCGCAGCAACAGAATCAACGGTATTGCAAGGCAAGACGACGCCAGCGAGAGCTGTTCGCTCAGCACCAGCGTGCTTTGCGTCTGCGTGCCGACGCTGATGCGGCCCGACGCATTTCCGAGGATGCTGGTAAGCAAGAATAGCCCCCACCACCAGTTCAGCAGGTCGGGCGCAGCCGCCTGCCGCCAGTCGCCTGGCGCGTGGCTGATCCGCCAGGTTTCACGCATGGCCCTGAACGGCATGACCAGGTTTGCGAACGGAACGAAGAACCAACCGACCGACCAGCCGGGGGAGATCGTCTTGCCCCGGGTTAAGGTCGAGGCGTTCAGATTGACCCGATAGATCCACTTCAGGGTCAGGAACGCCGCCACGACGTAGACCCCGAGATAGTAGAGCGCGACGAAGCTGACCGCCGGCATGGTGTCGTAAATCGACGCTTGTCCGCTCGAGAGCCGATTGATTTCCACCATCGACAGGGCCGCCATGGCGACTTCGCCGATGAGCAGAAAGGCCTGCACGTTCAGCACAGTCTTCGTCAGCGGCTGCGGATCGATCGGGCCGACTCGTTTGGCCATCGGGCTTCCCCCTCCAGAATACCCCATAGGTTGCATCGCTTTCCTGAACTCTACAATACCGTGATCACCCGAACAGGTCGCCCTGGTCGCCGGCCTTGGGCGGGACCTTGAACTGGCTGAGGTCCAGGGCGCCCAGCTTGGTGTTCAGGCCCAGCCGCTTCTTGGCCGCTGCGAAGCGCTGGGCCATCAGGTCGGCGATCGGGCCTTCTCCGCGCATTCGCTTGCCCCAGTCGGGATCGTAGTCCAGCCCGCCGCGCATCTGGCGCACCAGCGACATCACCCGGCTGGCGCGGTCGGGATGGTCGGTGGCCAGCCACTCGCGGAACAGGTCCTTGATCTCCCGCGGCAGGCGCAGCGCCACATAGCCGGCGCCGGTCGCGCCAGCCTCGGCGGCGCGCTCCAGCACCGCCTCCATCTCGTGGTCGTTGAGGCCTGGAATAGCCGGGGCGAACATCACCACCGTCGGTACGCCGGCGTCGGCCAGGGCCTTGATCGTGGCGATCCGCCGCTCCGGCGTCGCCGCCCGCGGCTCCATGCTGCGCGCCAGCTTTCGGTCCAGCGTGGTCACCGAGATCGCTACCCGGCACAGGTTGCGCTGGCCCATCGGCCCGATGATGTCGAGGTCGCGCTGGATCAGCGCCGACTTGGTGATGATCGAGCACGGATGATTGAAGCGGCTCATGACCTCCAGCACCCCACGCGTCACCCGCGCCGTGCGCTCGGTCGGTTGGTAGGGGTCGGTGTTGCCGCCGATATGGATGAATTCGGGCCGATAACGTGGCGCGGACAGCTCCTTCTCCAGCAGCCCGGCCGCCTCGGGCTTGAAGAACAGCTGGCTTTCGAAATCGAGCCCGGGCGACAAGCCCATATAGGCGTGCGCCGGCCTGGCGTAGCAGTAGATGCAGCCGTGCTCGCAGCCCCGGTAGGGATTGATCGAGCGCGAGAAGCCGACGTCGGGACTGTCGTTCTTGGCGATGATGGTCTTGGCCTTCTCGGCCGTCAGCGTGGTCTTCAGCTGCCCGGGTTCAGGATCCTCCAAGGTCCAGCCGTCGTCGAACGCCTCGCGGACCTGGCTCTCGAACCGTCCGCTGGCGTTGGAGCGCGCGCCGCGGCCCCTGACCGTGATCTGCTGGGTGAATGTGCTCACCGCGCCATCATAGGCGTGGGAAAGAACAAAGCAAGAACATATGGGGCGCGGCGCTTGACGCGCGCGCCGAAGCGTCGCCTCAAGGTAGGATGATCTCTGTCGTCATTCCCACCCTGAACAGCGAGCGCGAGCTGGCCGCCCTGCTGCCGGTGCTGGTGCCGGCCGCGGTCGATGGCCTGGTGCGCGAGGTGATCTGCGCGGACGCCGGCTCGACCGACGCGACCCTCGACATCTGCGAGGACGCCGGCGCCGAGGTGGCGTCGGGCCTGGCGGCGGCCGGCCGCAAGGCCAGGGGTGACGTGCTTCTGGTTCTGCCGGCGGCGCTGAGGCTGCGCCCGGGCTGGGAAGAGAGCGTTCGGCGGCACCTGGATCGCCAGGGCGGCGCTGCGCTGCTGTTGGCGGAAGCGCCCAGCCTGATCGAGCGGCTGACGAGGCCGAAGCTGGCCGGGGTGCTGGTGGGGGCGGCCGCTTTTGCGAAGATCGCGCCGGCCGATATCGCCGACCTGCGCCGCCGGCTCGGCCGCGCGGCCCTGCTCAGCTAGCGGTCGAGCCGCGCGTCGACGAAGCCTGCGCCCTTGGCCACCGCGTCCAGGGTCTTGGTGTCGAGCCCGAACTTTTTGCGATAGGTCCAGTAGCCGGCCATCACCTTCTCGACGTAGTTGCGGGTCTCCTGGCTGGGCAGGCACTCGATCAGCATCAGGCTGTCGGCCTCGTCGCCGAACACCTTGGCCGTCTTCAGCAGGGTGCCGGGACCGCCGTTGTAGGCCGCGACCGCTCGCAGGATGTCGTAGCCGACTCCGCGCTCCATCAGCCAGGTCACATAGTCCTGGCCGACACGCAGGTTGAAGGCCGGGTCGAACATCGGGCTCATGTCGGCCTTGAGCTTATCGTCGCCGGCGGCGCGGGCGGCGGCCTCCGGCATCACCTGCATCAGGCCCACCGCGCCCGCTGGCGAGACGGCCTGCGGGTTGAAGCGGCTTTCCTGGCGCACGATCGCGTAGACCAGCGCCTTGTCGATGGTGAAGCCTGACCGCGGCTCGAGCACCGGCGTCGGATAGTCCGGCTCAGGCGGGGCGCGGGTGATCGGCAGCGTCGAGGCGACGTCGGCGTCCGAGGTGAGCGGCGCGTTCAGCGACAGGATCAGCGACATCCACTGGGAGCGCTCCTCAGCCGTCCTCGCCAGCGCCAGGCCGGCCCGAAGCTCCAGCCCAGCCTCGACCGGCAGCCCGACCTGGGCGAGGGCGGTGGCGCGATGGGCGCGGGCGTCGTCGCGGATGAACGGGGTCAGGTGCGCGCTGGGCGCGGAAACGAAGGCCGCCGGGGTGAGTTCGGGGGCCGGGGCCGCCGACTTGGCGTCGTCCAGCGCGGCCAGCCGCACGCGGCGCTCGGCGATCATGCCGTAGAAGGTTGCGGGGTGGCGCGCGGCCAGCTTCAGGAAGCCTTCCGCGCGGGCGGCGTCGCCCGCCTGCTCGGCGGCGCGCGCGGCCCAGTAGCCTGCGCCCGAACGCAGCCAGGGATCTTCCTGCTCGTCCCGCGCGACCTGACTGAAGAAGGACTCGGCCAGCGCGTAGTTCTTGAGGCGATAGGCGGCCAGGCCGGCGATCCAGCGCTCTCCGACCGCGGGCGCCAGTTCCAGCGCCTTTTCGACATCGCCCGAATAGAACGCCTGCCGCGCCGACAGCGTCCGGTCAGGCGAAGCCTTGCCGGAGATGCCCTGGGCGGTGACTTCGACGCGTCGCCAGTCGGCGCCGGCCAGCAGCGGCGGCCTCAGGGGCTTACCGCCGATGATCGGCTTACGCTTCTGGGCGAGGGTGTAGACACGCTCGGCGCCGGGCAG
Organism: Phenylobacterium sp. P4_E10; assembly: GCF_056401675.1. Classification (NCBI taxonomy): domain Bacteria; kingdom Pseudomonadati; phylum Pseudomonadota; class Alphaproteobacteria; order Caulobacterales; family Caulobacteraceae; genus Phenylobacterium; species Phenylobacterium sp. P4_E10. Next base: position 392,545 of record NZ_JBFUIW010000001.1, read on the forward strand.
GTCGTTGTACTGCTCCAGCCAGCGCGCCAGATCGTCATAGGTCGCCTGTCCGCCCGGCCGCATCAGTTGGCGGAAAGCCAGGTGCCCGGCCAGGGACCGATCCTTGATCTCGGACGTTTGCATTTCGGCGTCGATGAAATCGCCACGATCGACCGCGTCGAACGCGGCCGCGTAGCGTTGCGCATCCCAAGGGCTCAGGGCCATGGGCGCGGCTTTCGTCGTACCTGCAATGGCTGCGCAGATCATGGCCAAGGCCGTGATCCGCATGCCTGTGCGTCCCCGCATGCGATCCCCACGTCGCCGCCTCTACGCGCGGCTAAAACGTGGCCCTCAGTTCCCGTGACGCTTGAGTCTTAAGCGCCACGGTCCGGGCGATCAAGCCGCTCGGCCAGGGTCAGAACGTCGCTCCAGGCTTTCTTCTTGGCTCCGGGCTGCCGCAGCAGGAAGGCCGGATGCAGCGTCGGCATGGCCGGCAGTTCTAGTTTTCCGTCCTCCGAACGCCACTCGAACCAGCGACCGCGAAGCGAAAGTATGCCCTCGTCGCGCTTCAGCATCGACTTCGCCGAGGGTGCGCCGACCAGCAGCAGCATGCGCGGCGAAATAAGCTCAACCGCCCGCTCTACAAAGGGTTGGCACACCATCTGCTCCTGCAGCGAGGGCGTGCGATTGCCCGGCGGACGCCAGAAGACGGTATTGGTGATGAACACCTTGTCGGAGAGCCCCGCCGCCGCCAGCATCCTGTCGAGCAACTGACCGGCGCGGCCGACGAAAGGCTCGCCTTGCGCATCCTCATCGGCCGCCGGACCCTCGCCGATCACAATTAGCGGCGCAGTGGCCGATCCGCGCCCGAACACCGCCTGTTTGGCGCCTTCGAACTTCAGCGGGCAGCCGTCGAAGCTCGCGATCGCGGCCTTCAAAGCCTCCAGATCCTGGGCCTCAGAGGCCAGACGGCGCGCCTCCAGCACCGCCGAGGCGACGTCGGCGGCTACGCCGGGGCGCGGCGCCGGGGCCGGCGCGGCCGGCGGTTTCTTCTCCGCCGGCTTGGGCGCGACGAACTTCCCAGCCTCGATCCGATCGATCGGGGTATCGAGCAGCATGGCGTCCACGCCCGCCTCGGCCCAGAAGGCGAGGAGGCTCTCAGCCGTGCGATCGAGGGTGGAAGCTTGCGTCATCAGGTCTCTAAAGGGCGTCTATAGCGGAGTTCGCGCTTGACCGCCCGAATGCAAGCTTCGAATAAGTCGCGCGAAGGATCAACGCTGCGTGTAGCAAAGGGGAGGGGAACCCCGGGCGCGGCATTTTGGGAGTTACGGGGATCATGAGCGACACCATCGCCACTGAGACAATCGAACGCGAAGCGATGGAATACGACGTCGTGATCGTCGGCGCCGGGCCCGCGGGCCTATCGGCGGCCATCCGCCTGAAGCAACTGGCCGAAGCGGCCGGCAGCGAGATTACGGTCGCGGTGCTGGAAAAGGGCTCGGAAGTCGGCGCGCACATCCTGTCCGGTGCGGTCATCGACCCGAAGGGCATCAACGAGCTGCTGCCCAACTGGAAAGAGCTGGGCATTCCGCTGGAGACCAAGGTCACCCGCGACAAGTTCGTGATCCTCGGCCCGAACGGCGATCTGGACATCTCCTTCCTGCCGTTCCCGAAGTGGATGCTGAACCACGGCAACTACATCGCCTCGCTCGGCAACGTATGCCGCGCCCTGGCGACCCACGCCGAGGGCCTCGGCGTCGAAATCTATCCAGGCATGGCCGCCTCGGAAGTCGTCTACAACGCTGACGGCTCGGTGAAGGGCGTCGTCGCCGGTGTGTTCGGCATCGACAAGGACGGCAATCAGACCGCCGACTACCAGCCGGGTATCGAGCTGCACGCCAAGTACACCTTCATCGGCGAGGGCGTCCGCGGCTCGCTGGCCAAGCAGCTTCAGGCCCGCTTTGGCCTCACCAACGGCCGGGAACCCCAGAAATTCGGGATCGGCATCAAGGAGCTGTGGCAGGTTCCGGACGAGAACTTCGAGCCCGGGCTCACCCAGCACACTTTCGGCTGGCCGCTGGACAACCAGACGGGCGGCGGCTCGTTCATGTACCACTTCGGGGACAACTACGTGGCCATCGGCTTCGTCGTGCACCTGAACTACAAGAACCCCTGGCTCTCGCCCTTCGACGAGTTCCAGCGCTTCAAGACCCATCCGGCGATCCGCGACTACCTGGCCGGCGGCAAGCGCATCGCCTACGGCGCCCGCGCCATCACCGAGGGCGGCTCGCAGTCGCTCCCGCAGCTGTACTTCCCGGGCGGCGTGCTGCTGGGCTGCTCGGCCGGCATGGTCAATGTCCCGCGCATCAAGGGCAGCCATAACGCCGTGAAGAGCGGCATGATGGCAGCCGAGGCCGCCTTCGAGGCCCTGACCGCCGGGCGCGCCAGCGACGAGCTGGTCGCTTACGAGGAGGCCTACAAGAAGTCCTGGATCCACAAGGAGCTGTGGGCGGTCCGCAACTTCAAGCCGCTGTGGTCGAAGTTCGGCACCATCCCGGGCATCGTGCTCGGTGGCCTGGACGCCATGATCGGCAACATCCTGGGCGGCTGGTCGCCGTGGGGCACGCTGAAGCACGGCAAGTCCGACGCCGAAGCCACCGGCCTGGCCAAGGATTACAAGCCGATCGTCTATCCGAAGCCGGACAACGAATTCAGCTTCGACAAGCTGTCGTCGGTGTTCCTGTCCTCGACCAATCACGACGAGAACCAGCCGGCCCACCTGAAGCTGAAGGACGCGAGCGTCCCGATCGAGGTGAACCTGCCGCGCTTCGGCGAGCCGGCGCGTCTGTTCTGCCCGGCCGGCGTCTATGAGGTGCTGTACGACGAGGCCGGGAACAATCCGAAGTTCCAGATCAACTTCCAGAACTGCGTCCACTGCAAAACCTGCGACATCAAGGATCCGTCGCAGAACATCAACTGGACCACGCCGCAAGGCGGCGACGGCCCCAACTACCCGAACATGTAGGGCGGTTTTCACGCTCCGACATCGCGCCGCCCTGGCCTCCAGGGCGGCGCTTTGCGTTTGGATCCTGAATTAACCCGAGTTCATCGCCGACGCCTTGAACTCGCTCGCGAAAGCGCCGAGGGTCGGGGCATGCGCCGTCTGCTTGTCGCCATCGCCCCGCTTCTGCTTGTCGCCGCCTGCGCCACGGCGCCCGAGGAGGTCGCCTGGACCCCGCCCGTCAACGACGGCATGGGCGGTTCGGCCTATGGCGCGTTCCTGGCCGGCCAGGGAGCGCTGAACGACGGCGCCGGGGCCGAGGCGGCTGCCTATTTCGCCAAGGCCGAGGTCGAGGGCGGGGCCAGCGATTTGCTGCGCGACCGGGCCTTCACTGCCGCGGTTCTCGCCGGCGACATTCCTAAGGCCGCCAGCTTGGCGCCTGAGGGGGCCGAAGCCTCGGAATCGACCAAGCGCCTGGGCCAGCTGGTCAGGGGCGTCGAGTACATGGCCACTGGCGAGGGCAAGGCCGCGCAGGCCACACTCAGCGCCGACGCCATTGGCTTCCCCCACCGCGGCGCCGCTGCGCTGCTCGCCCCCTGGGCGGCGGCCATGGCCGGCGACGCCGAAGGTTCGCTGGTTCGCCCCGAAATGCGCGGCGATCGCGTGGTCGACTATTTCGGCCAGCTCGGCCAAGCCTACCTGTTCGAACGCGCCCGTCGCTATGACGAGGCCGAGACCGACTACAAGGCCATCACCGGCGGCGACACCCCCGGCGACATCGCCGTCCTGGCCTATGGCGGCTTCCTTGAGCGGCGCAACCGCCGTCCCGACGCCATCGCCCTCTATGACCGGGCCCTGCAGAACCAACCTTCCAACCAGGGCCTGGTCGCCGCGCGCGCCCGCGCCGAGAGCGGCAAGGGCGCGCCGCCCGCGCCGACCCTGCGCCAGGGCTCGGCCCAGGTGCTGATCGCCCCCGCGGCCGGCATGCTCGCCGCCCGCCAGGAACAGCTCGGCCTGGCCTATCTGCGCCTGGCCCTGCGGCTGGATCCGGGCCGCAATGAAGCCTGGCTGATGGTCGGCGACCTGATGGAGGCGGCCGGGGACATCGAAGGCGCCCGCGCCGCCTATGCTCGTCCCAAGCCCGGCTCGGTGGAATATGGCGCGGCCCGCACCAAGCTGGTCTGGAGCTACCAGAACGCCAAACAACAGGATCAGGCGCTAAAGCTCGCGGCCGCCGACGCCGCCGGCCCGGATCCCGAAGCCAAGGTCACTTACGCGGACATCCTGCGGGCCAACGACCGCTACGCCGAGTCCGCCCAGGTGCTGACCGAGGTCATCGCCGCCCGCCCGGCCCCCGATTGGCGGCTGCTCTACATGCGTGGCGTCGCCTTCGAGCGGGCCGGACATTGGCCCCAGGCCGAGAACGATCTGGAGGCGGCTCTGAAGCTGCGTCCGGACGAGCCGGAGCTGCTGAACTATCTGGGCTATTCCTGGATCGACAAGGGTGAGCGGATGGCCGAAGCCCTTGGCATGGTCGAGCGCGCCGTCGCCGCCAATCCGCAATCGGGCGCGATGATCGACTCCCTCGGTTGGGCCCACTACCGGCTCGGCGACTACAAGAAGTCGGTCGACCTGCTCGAACAGGCGGTCGAACTCGAGGCCGGCGACCCGGAGATCAACAACCACCTCGGCGACGCCTACTGGCGGGTCGGCCGGCGGATCGAAGCTGAGTATCAGTGGCGCCGGGTGCTGACCCTCGATCCCGACGATCGGATCAAGGCCGACGTGAACGCCAAGCTGGCTTCCGGCCAAGGGCCGCGCGGCCCCTCGGCGACCCCCCGCGTCGCCGGACAGTAGTGCTCCCCGTGGCCTTCGCGCCGGCGAAGATCAACCTGTTCCTGCACGTCGGGGCGCCCGGCGCTGACGGTTATCACCCGCTCTGCAGCCTTATGGTCTTCGCCGACATTGGCGATCGCGTGGCGTTGCATGAAGCCGATGTGCTCAGCGTGCGCGTGAATGGCCCCTTCGCCGGCATGCTGGGGAGCGAGGGCGACAACCTGGTGCTGCGCGCCGCCCGGGCCCTGCTGGCCAAGGCGCGCGGGCCCCAGCCGCTGGTCGGCCTGTCGCTGGAAAAGCTGCTGCCGGTGGCCGCCGGCCTCGGCGGCGGCTCTAGCGACGCCGGGGCTGCGCTGCGCCTGCTGCGCACCGCCCTGGACGTGCCGATCGACGACGCCGGTCTGGAAGGCGTCGCCGCTTCGCTAGGCGCCGACGGCGCGGCCTGCTTGTGGGGGCGACCCGTGTTGGCCCAGGGCCGCGGGGAGCTCCTGTCTCCGGCGCCTGGCCTTCCGGCGATCGAGGCGGTGCTGGTCAATCCAGGCGTCGGCGTCTCGACCCCCGCCGTCTACGGCGCGCTCGACACCGCAGGTAGTTTCGGCGACATCGCGCCGCCGCCCATGCCCGACGCCTTCGAGAGCGTCGAAGAGCTGGCCGGCTGGCTCTGCATGATGCGCAATGACCTCGAGGCGCCGGCCGTCGCCCTGGCGCCGGAGATCGGCGACGTGCTGGCCACCCTCGCCGACGAACGCGAGACCCTGATCGCCCGCATGTCCGGTTCCGGCGCGACCTGCTTCGCCATCTGCGCCGGCGACATCGAGGCCGACGCCCTGGCCGAACGGGTGGCCGCACTACGCCCCGGCTGGTGGGTGCGACGCTGCCGCCTGGGCGGCCCCTGGCCGGACGCGTAAGCGCGCTCTGACGCCTAACGAAAAACGGGGCCCCGAAGGACCCCGTTTCCAGAACTTTCCGAGATGGATGCGGGCGGAGGTCTCCCCAGGCCCCCGCCCGCGCTCGCCCCCTAGGTGTGGTAGGCGCGCTCGCCGTGCTCGGTGATGTCCAGGCCCTCTTCTTCGGTCTCCACCGACGGGCGCAGGCCCACGGTGAACTTGATCACGAAGAAGACGATGGTCGACATGACGCCCGACCAGCCGATGGCCACCAGGACGGCCTTCAGTTGAGCCATGACCTGGGTGCCCATGACGTAGGCGGCCGTGTCGCAGGTCGAGATGTCGCCGTCGAGGGCGCAGGTGGTGTAGTCGACCACGCCGGCGCCGCCCCAGGCGGGGTTGACCAGCAGGCCGGTGGCCAGGGCGCCGACGATGCCGCCGATCGCGTGGATGCCGAAGGCGTCCAGGCTGTCGTCGTACTTCAGCGTGTTCTTGATGGTGGAGCAGAAGAACACGCAGATCGGCGAGACCACGAGGCCGAGGATCACGGCGCCCACCGGGCCGGAGAAGCCGGCGGCGGGGGTGACGGCGACCAGGCCGGCGACCAGGCCCGAAGCCAGGCCGAGCATGCTGGCCTTCTTGCGGGTGATCCACTCGACCGCGACCCACGAGATACCCGCGGCGGCAGTGGCCACCAGGGTGTTGATCATGGCCAGCGCGGCGTAGCCGTTGGCTTCCAGGTTCGAGCCGGCGTTGAAGCCGAACCAGCCGACCCACAGCAGGCCGGCGCCGACCAGGGTGAGGGTCAGCGAGTGCGGCGGCATGGCTTCAGTGCCGTAGCCCTTGCGCGGACCGACGATCAGCGCGCCGACCAGGGCGGCGATACCGGCGTTGATGTGCACCACGGTGCCGCCGGCGAAGTCGAGAGCGCCGAAGCTCCAGATCAGACCCGCTTGGATCGGATCCTTCGGCGCGGCCGCGACCGCGTCGGGACCCGCCCACCACCAGACCATGTGGGCCATCGGATAGTAGGAGAGGATCGGCCACAGGATGGCGAACAGCACCACCGCGGCGAACTTCATCCGCTCGGCCACGCCGCCCAGGACCAGGGCGGCCGTGATGCAGGCGAAGGTCATCTGGAAGCAGATGAACACCAACTCGGGGATGGCGATGCCCGTGGAGAACGTCGCCACGGTCGAGGCCGGGGTCACGTCCTTCAGGAACAGCCGTCCGGCCCCGCCGACGAAGCTGTCGAGACCGCCGCCGTCGGTGAAGGCCAGGCTGTAGCCGTAGAAGAGCCAGGCGATCATGCCGATGACGGTCACGGTCGAGACCTGCATCAGCATCGAGAGCATGTTCTTCTGGCGGACCAGGCCGCCGTAGAACAGGGCCAGGCCCGGAATGATCATCAGCAGCACCAGGACGGTGGAGACCAGCATCCAGGTGGTGTCGCCCTTGTCCACGGTGGGAGCCGCAGCCTCGGCGGGGGCGGCGGCTTCGGCGGCGACCGGGGCCGCGGCGGCTTCAGCCGCCGGCGCCGGAGCAGCGGGCGTGG